>JBIKMO010000236.1:0-6807 GCA_044359175.1 Burkholderiaceae bacterium
GTCGCGTCGCCGCGTGGCTCAAGTCCCAGAACTGGCCGGCCGGATCCAAGGTCGCCCTCATGAGCAAGAACACCGCCTGGTGGGTGATGTCCGACCTGGCGATCTGGATGGCCGGTCATGTCAGCGTGCCGATCTATCCGAACCTTGTCGCCGAGACCGTGCGCCAGGTGCTGGAGCATTCCGAGAGCCGGCTGTGCATCGTCGGCAAGCTCGACGACTGGAAGGCGATGCAGCCCGGGATCCCTTCGGGCATGCCGTGCATCAGCACGCCGCTGTGCGACGCCGCCGGCTTCACCGCGTGGGACGACATCGTCGCGAAGACCGCGCCGATGGCCGAGAGCCCGACCTTCGCCGAGGATGCGGTATCGACCATCATCTACACCTCCGGCACCACCGGCATGCCCAAGGGGGCGGTGCACGGCTTCGGGGCGTTCGCGCACACGGCCAAGGCGCTCGACCAGATCATCGGCATCACGCCCGCCGAGCGCGTGCTCTCGTACCTGCCGCTCGCACACGTCGCCGAACGCTGCCTGATCGAGGGCGGCGCGCTGTGGGGCGGGTTCCACATGTACTTCGCCGAATCGCTCGACACCTTCCTCGCCGATCTGCAGCGCGCCCGACCCACCTACTTCTTCTCGGTGCCGCGGCTCTGGGTCAAGTTCCAGCAGGGCGTGTTCGCGAAGATGCCGCCGAAGAAGCTCGACCGGCTGATGTCGATCCCGATCCTGGGCGGCATCGTCAAGAAGAAGATCCTCAGGCAGCTCGGCCTGGACTCGGTGCGGTTCGCCGGCACCGGCGCGGCGCCGCTGCCCCCGGAAGTCATGGCCTGGTACCGCCGGCTCGGGCTGGAACTGCTCGAGGGCTACGGCATGACCGAACAGTTCGCGCTCGCGACCACGTCGATGCCGGGCCGCTCACGGATCGGGTATGTCGGCCATCCGGCGCCGTGCTGCGAGGTCAAGCTCTCGGACATCGGCGAGGTGCTGACCCGCGGGCCTGCCCACATGCAGTGCTACTACAAGGAACCCGAGAAGACCCGCGAGACGATGACCGACGACGGCTGGCTGAAGACCGGCGACCTCGGCGAGATGGATGCCGAGGGGCGGCTTCGGATCGTGGGACGCGCGAAGGAACAGTTCAAGACCAGCAAGGGCAAGTACGTCGCGCCGGCGCCGATCGAGGGCAAGCTTGCCGCGTTCACCAAGATCGAGGCCTGCCTGGTGACCGGCGTCGCCTACCCGCAGCCCTTCGCGCTCGCGATGCTGCCCGCGGGAGCCTGGGAGTCGCTGCGCGGCAGCAGCGCGCGCGCCGCGTTCACCGACGAGCTCGCGGCGCATCTGGCCGTCGTGAACGATCAGCTCGATCCGCACGAACGCCTGGACTTCATCGCGGTGGTGCCCGAGCAGTGGACGGTCGAGAGCGGCTTCGTCACCCCGACGCTGAAGCTCAAGCGTAACGTGGTGGAGAAGCACTACACGCCGCACTTCGAACGCTGGGCGAAGACGCGACGTCAGATCGTCTGGCACGAAGCCTGAGGCCCGCGACGCGCCTCGGCCCCGGGGCGCGCCGGTGCGCTGACGCGGCGGTGGTTCCCATCGGGTGCGCGGGGCCGCTCGAGCCAACCGCGGACCGAGCGCAGGAGAACGGACTGGCGTCCCGTAGGGGATTCGAACCCCTGTAACGACCGTGAAAGGGTCGTGTCCTAGGCCTCTAGACGAACGGGACGGCGTGGTTGCCGGTGATGCTTCGGTTCGTTGGTGGAGGTAAGCGGGATCGAACCGCTGACCTCTTGCATGCCATGCAAGCGCTCTCCCAGCTGAGCTATACCCCCGACGAAAGCCCTCGATCATAGCGGCGGATCGATCGGCTCGCAACCGCTCCGGGGTCTCGGGGACCGGCTGCCGCCGCATGCTACCCTCCGCGGCCATGACCGTGATCCTCCTCGACGGCAACGGACTGGCGCGGCAGGTGCGCACCGACGTCGCCCGGCGCGTGCAGGCCCTCGCAGACGCCGGCCGCCGCCCCGGTCTCGCGGTGGTGCTGGTCGGCGACCATCCGGCCTCCGCGGTCTACGTCCGGCACAAGGTCAAGGACTGCGAGGAGGTCGGCATCGCGTCCCGGCTGGATCGGCTGCCGGCGGACACGTCGCAGCCGGCGCTGCTCGAGCGCATCGCCCAGCTGAACGCCGACCCGGCCATACACGGGATCCTGGTACAACTGCCTTTGCCCGCGCAGATCGACGAGCACGCGGTGATCGCCGCGATCGCGCCGCACAAGGATGCCGACGGCTTCCACGTCAGCAACGTCGGGCTGCTCGCCACCGGCAACCCCCGGTTCAGACCGTGCACGCCCTATGGCGTGATGAAGCTGCTCGAACTCGCCGGCACCCGGCTGGACGGCGCCGAGGCCGTGGTGATCGGGCGCAGCAACATCGTGGGCAAGCCGCAGGCGCTGATGCTGCTGGCCGCGGGCGCGACCGTCACCGTCTGCCACAGCCGCACCCGCGACCTGGCGGCTCACACCCGGCGCGCCGACGTGCTGGTCGCGGCGGTCGGCCGGGTGGGCCTGGTGACCGCCGACATGGTCAAGCCCGGTGCCACGGTGATCGACGTCGGCATGAACCGTGACGCGAGCGGCCGCCTGTGCGGCGACGTCGACTTCGCATCGGTGTCCTCGGTCGCCGGCGCGATCACGCCGGTGCCGGGAGGCGTGGGTCCGATGACCCGCGCGATGCTGCTGGTCAACACGGTCGAGGCGGCCGAACGCAGCTGAGCGAGCCAGCCGACGCTCGCCCGAACGGGGGGGCGCGACCGTGCGAACGCGAGCGGCACCCCGTGCTCGGCCCGCCCTGCGGGTCTGCGACAATCGGCGCTTCGGCCCCCAAGACATCGGGCCCTTCGGCCCTCACCACACCCGCCGCCATGACGCAGATCCCACCGTCCAACCCGTTGCTCGACTTCTCCGGCCTGCCCCGCTTCGCCGACTTCCACCCCGCGCAGGTGACCCCGGGGATCGACGAGCTGCTGGAGCGCGCGCGCGCCACCGTGGCCGAGGTACAGCGCCCCGAGACGCCGGCGACCTGGGACGCGTTCGTCGCGCCGCTCGAGGCTGCGACCGAGCGGCTCGGTCGGGCCTGGGGCATGGTCGGCCACCTGAAGGGCGTGGCCGACTCGCCTGAGCTGCGTGCCGCGTTCAACGACAACCTGCAGAAGGTCACCGAGTTCTGGACGTCGCTGGGTCAGAACGCGGCGCTGTTCGACAAGTACAAGGCCCTGCGTGCATCGCCCGGCTTTGCGACGCTGGCGCCCGCGCAGCGCCGGATCGTCGACAACGCGATCCGCGACTTCCGCCTGGGCGGCGCCGAGCTGGTGTCCCCGGCCCGCGAGCGCTACGCCGCGCTGCAGGAGCGGCAGGCGACGCTGGCGCAGAAGTTCTCCGAGAACGTGCTGGATGCGACCAAGGCGTTCACACTCGACTTGACCGACGAGACGCGGCTCGCCGGCCTGCCGGACGATGCGCGGGCCGCAGCCCGTGCCGAGGCCGAGCGCGCGGGGGGGGGCGGCTGGCGGTTCACGCTGCAGTTCCCGTCGTACTTCCCGGTGATGCAGTATGCGCAGGACCGCGCGCTGCGCGAGGCGCTGTACCGCGCGTACGTGACCCGTGCCTCCGAGCTCGGCGACCCGGCGCACGACAACGGACCGATCATCGAGGAGACGCTCGCACTGAGGGCCGAAGAGGCGAAGCTCCTCGGATTCGCGTCGTTCGCCGACGTATCGCTGCAGCGCAAGATGGCCGAGTCGCCGCGGCAGGTGATCGACTTCCTGCGCGATCTCGCCGCGCGCGCGCGGCCTTCGGCGCAGCGCGACATGGCCGAACTGCGCGCGTTCGCGCGCGATTCGCTCGGACTGGAACCGCTCGCCGCATGGGACGTCGCCTTCGCCTCGGAACGGCTGAAGGAGTCCCGGTACGCGTTCTCCGACAACGAGGTCAAGCAGTACTTCCAGCTGCCCCGCGTGCTCGATGGCCTGTTCGAGCTGATCGGACGGCTGTTCGAGGTTCGCATCAGCGAGGACTCTGCGCAGACCTGGCATCCGGACGTGCGCTTCTTCCGGATCGAGCGCGACGGCGCGCTGATCGGCCAGTTCTATCTGGACATGTACGCGCGTTCGACCAAGCGATCCGGCGCGTGGATGGACGATGCGCGCGGCCGCAAGCGGCTGCAAGCCGGCGTACAGACACCGCTCGCCCACCTGACCTGCAACGTGCAGGCACCGGTCGACGAGCGGCCCGCGCTGCTCACCCACGACGAGGTGATCACGCTGTTCCACGAGTTCGGCCACGGGTTGCACCACATGCTCACCCGCGTCGATGAGCTCGGGGTGTCGGGCCTCTCGGGGGTCGAGTGGGATGCGGTCGAACTGCCGAGCCAGTTCATGGAGAACTTCTGCTGGGAGTGGGACATCGTGCGTGCGATGAGCGCGCAGGTCGACACCGGCGAGCCGCTGCCGCGTGAGCTGTTCGACCGCATGCTCGCAGCCCGCAACTTCCAGAGCGGCATGCAGACGCTGCGCCAGGTCGAGTTCGCGCTGTTCGACATGCGGCTGCACTCGGAGTACGAGGCGATCGCGACTGGCGGCACCACCGTGCGGCAACTGCTGGACGCGGTCCGCGACGAGGTCGCCGTGCTGGTGCCGCCGGAGTTCAACCGCTTCCAGAACAGCTTCTCGCACATCTTCGCCGGGGGCTACGCGGCCGGGTACTACAGCTACAAGTGGGCCGAAGTGCTGTCGGCGGACTGCTACGCGGCCTTCGAGGAGGAGGGCGTGTTCAACGCCACGACCGGCCGGCGGTTCCTCGACGAGATCCTCGCGGTCGGCGGCAGCCGACCGGCCATCGACTCGTTTCGCGCGTTCAGGGGGCGCGATCCGAGCATCGATGCCCTGCTCCGCCACAATGGGATGGTCCAGGAGACCACCCATGCGGACGCCTAGGTTCGTCGCTCTCGTCGCACTCGCCGTATTCGCCCTGCCCGCCGCGGCCCAGTTCAAGTGGACCGCGGCCAACGGCGTCGTGACCTACAGCGACCTGCCGCCGCCACCGGGCGTGGGTGAGGTCACCTCGCTGTCGCCGACCGGGGCCCCCGGCGATGCCGGCGCTTCGCTGCCGGCCGAGCTGCGCGAGGCGTCCTCGAAGCACCCGGTGGTCCTCTACACCACGCGCGACTGCGCGCCTTGCCAGCAGGCTCGCGGCCACCTCGCACGACGCGGCATACCGTTCGCCGAGCGGACCGTTCGCACAGCCGCCGACGCCGAGGCATTCAAGCAGCTGGGATTCACCGAGAACACCTTCCCGTCGCTGGCGGTCGGGCGTGCGCGTTCGAGTGGATTCGAGGCCACCGACTGGGACCGCTCGCTGGACGCCGCCGGCTACCCGAAGCAGTCGACGTTGCCGCCGTCGTATCGCCCGCCACCGGCGCAGGCGCTCGCACCGCCCCCCGCTCGCCGCCCGGCGGCGCTCGCCGAGTCCGGTGATCCGGACGCCCGCGCCGAACCGGGCGACGCGCCGCGCGACGGCGTACGCCGCCGTCCCACGCCGGTGACCGCGAGCGCGCCCCCGCCCAACCAGCCGGCGATCCGCTTCTGATCGACCGTGCACGCTGACCGGCCGATGGCGTTCAGGCCAGAGGCTGGATCGACAGTCGGCCGCGCCGCGCCGAGAGCGTGCGGTCGAGGAGTGCGGCGAGGCCGTGGACGGCGGCCAGGGTCGGCGCCGGCGTGCCGGTGACGCGGCCCAGCTCGAGCACCGCGCCGAGGAGCGCGTCCAGTTCGAGAGCGCGACCGTGCTCGACATCCTGGAGCATCGAGGTCTTGTGGGCGCCCACCGCCTCGGCGCCGGCGATCCGACGCTCGAGGGACACCTTGAAGGCAATGCCGAGCCGCTCGCCGATCGTCTGAGCCTCGGCCATCATCGCGGCGGCGAGCGAGCGGGTCGGCTCGAAGCGGCAGATCTCCTCGAGGGTCGCGTGGGTCAGCGCCGAGATCGGGTTGAAGCTCAGGTTGCCCCACAGCTTGATCCAGAGTTCGCTGCGGATGTCGCGCGAGACCGGCGCCTTGAACCCGGCGCCGATCAGCGCACGCGAAAGCGCGTCGATCCGATCGCTGCGCACGCCGTCGAGCTCGCCGAGCGTGAACCGGTTGCCCTCGATGACGCGAACCACGCCGGGCTCGATCAGCTCGGCGGCCGGGTAGACCACGCTGCCGAGCACGCGCTCGGCGGGGATCGCCGCGGCGATCCGCCCGCCCGGGTCGACGCTCTCCAGCACCCGCCCCTGCCATGCCCCCGGCAGCCGCTGGAAGTACCACCAGGGCACGCCGTTGACCATCGACACGAGCATCGTGCCCTCGCCCACGAGACCGGTGAGCACCGGCAGCAGATCGATCACCTGGTGCGCCTTCACCGCAAGGAGCACCACGTCCTGCGGTCCGGCCTCGGCGGCATCGCGCACCGCGCGCACACGCGGTGCCTCGACCCGGGTGCCGTCCTCCAGGATCGCCGAGAAGCCGCGAGCCCGGATCGCCTCGAGCGTGCGGTTGCGGGCCACGAACGTGATCTCCTCGCCCGCGGCCGACAGCAGCGTACCCAGGTAGCCGCCGATCGCACCGGCGCCGACGATTGCGATCCTCATCTCGCGGCGCTCAGGCGAGGCCGAGCTTCTGAGCGAGCCCGATGCGTTGCAGCTTGCCGGTGGCGCCCTTGGGGATTTCGTCGAGCACGAGGATGCGCTTGGGGACCTTGAAGTCGGCGGCG
>JBIKMO010000237.1:0-6802 GCA_044359175.1 Burkholderiaceae bacterium
TCTGGTACTGCGGGACGAAGGGCTGGTACTGGGCCATGGTCTAGGTCTCCGATCGCCGCGTCACTTCCAGATGGGCAGCGCGAGCCACCAGCCCCACCACTCCGGCCAGCCTCGCGTCCAGAACGGCCCGCTGATCACGATGCACACCGCGCTCCAGAAGCCGGCGGACAGAGCGAGGAACAGACCCAGCCGGTGGATGCCGAGCGTGCCGATCGAGTAGCCGATCGTGTCGCGGAAGAACGTGTCCTCGTGCTCGGGCGTCTTCACGGTCTCGCCCGGCTTCGGGTTGGTCGCCGACAGCACCGCGGCGCCGTGCAGCGACAGCGCGAAGGTGGTCGCGAAGAAGAAGCTCACGGCGATCATGTGCGCCGGGTTGTAGTGGAAGTGCAGGTACTGGTAGCCGACGTTCGACACCCAGTCGAGGTGGCTGAGGATGCCGTACGGGAAGCCGTGGCCCCAGGCGCCCAGCAGCAGGGGGCGGATCACGACCAGCGTCACGTACGCGAAGATCGCGACGCTGAACGCGAACGGCACGTGGTAGCCCATGCCGAGCTTGCGGCAGATCTCGACCTCGCGCAGCGCCCACGAGCCGAAGGCGCCGATCGCGCACACGGTGATGATCTGCCACAGCCCGCCTTCGCGCAGCGGCGCGAGTGCAAGGCCGTACTTGAGGTCCGGCGGCGCGATGTTGATCTGCCAGACGTTCCAGGTCGGTCCGATCGCCGCGCCGTACAGGATCAGCGCCGTTCCGAGCAGCGAAAAGAAGATGGTCGTGACGCCGAAGATCCCGACGTAGAACGGTCCGACCCAGAAATCGAACAGGTCGCCCCCGAGCAGGGTGCCACCGCGCACGCGGTACTTCTTCTCGAAACTCAGCATCGCCACGTTTGGATCCTCCGTCGTCGCGGCCGACCGGACCCGGGTCTGCACCCGGGACGCGGCCGGCCGCTTCCGCAAGCCGCTACTTGGTCGCCGGTGCCTGGGTGGGCATCGGGGAGTTCTGAGCCGCCACGGCCGGTGCCTTCTTCGGTCCGTCGAGCCAGTTGAAGCGGTCGGTGCTCAGCAGGATGAGATGGATCATCGCCGCCAGGCCGAACAGGAAGATCCCCTGCACGACCATGGCCCTGAGCGGGTCGTAAAGCCTCCAGATTCGCCACATGTGGACTACTCTCCTAGATGACGTGAGATATCGCGGTGTAGACCGCGGACCTGACTCCACCGATCAGCGATCGCTCGCCTTCGGCGCCGGGCAACCAGCCGCGCCAGCGGATCGTCAGCAGCGCCGCCGAGACGGCCACCGTCAGGAAGACGGCGAACAGCGCCAGATAGAGCAGCCAGAACGCGGGGGAATTGCGCTCGGATGCGGCGTACCGCGACGAAACGTCGACTCGGGCCATGGGTCACCCTCCGTGGAGTCCGATCAGATCAGTTGAACCAGGGCCGCCACGCCCACACCAGGAAATGCGCGACGACGGCGACCGCCGTGAATCCCACGAAGCCCTGGACCCAGTACTTGTGGAATTCCTGCGCCTCGTCGTCGGTGAGGCCCGATATCGAGCTTCTCTTCTCTGCCATACGGTCAGCTCCTTGCTTGAACGGCCTCTCGGCCGCGGCCGCGCGCAGCCCGCGCGGCGTGGGCAGCCGCGGCCGGATGCCGCGACGTTCGGGCTGTCCGGCACACCGGACCGATCGTTCGGGCGAAGCGGTGGGCGCTCACGCGGCGCTCCCGTGGGCGAGCGCGTCGCGCGCGCCGGCGACCCGTGCGGCGGTGACCACGTCCTCGCCGGCATGCTGCGCGTCGCGCTCGGCGCGGTCGCGCAGCCGCTTGGCCGCGGAGATCTGCACCAGCACCGGCTCGGCGGCGACCAGGTCGGCGAGCAGCTTCTGGGCCGCGGCCTCCCAGCGCCGGGTCTGTTCGGCGCTCGCGCGCGCCGGGGTCGCCTCGACCCGGTCGAGGTCGGTGCCCAGAGGCAGGATGTGGAACAGCGCGTCGAACAGCGCGTTGCACACCTCCTGCACCACGTAGGTGGCGCCCGCGTAGCCCATGAACGGCGTGCCGGTGTGCCGGCGCACGATCGCGCCGGGGAACGACGCGGGGATGTATGCGCACCGCGCTCCGGTCTCGGCCGCGTACATCCGCTCGTTGTAGCTGCCGAACAGGACCAGCGGCGGGCGGGCCTGCACCTGCGCGCGGATCGCAGCGTTGTCGGTCTTGTCGCCGGGGCGGCGGGACACCGCGAAATGGCATGGCAGGCCGAGCTCGTCGGCGAGGAACCGCTTCAGCCCGCGCGCATACGTGTCGGTGGCGACCACCCCGAAGCTCGCGGTGCCGAAGAAGTCCTGCGTGACCGAGCGCCAGAGGTCCCAGATCGGCTTGATCGTGGTGTGCTTCTCGCGTTCGATGAACGGCTCGGGGTCCAGGCCCAGCTGTTCGCCGAGCGCGCGCAGGAAGCGCGTGGTCGCGTGCAGCCCGATCGGCGCGCGCAGCCACGGGCGGTCCAGCGCCTCGCACAACGACTCGCCGAACTCGCGGTACAGACACACGTTCGCATCGGCGTCGGCGAGCCGCTGCACGTCCTCGAGGTGGCTGCCCAGCGGGAAGGTGAGGTTGACCTCGGCGCCGATGCCCTCGACCAGCCGACGGATCTCGGCGAGGTCGCTGGGCAGGTTGAAGGTGCCGTAGCACGGTCCGATCAGATTCACGCGCGGCTTCTCGCCAACGGCGCGCGGCTTGCGCGCGGGCACCTTGCGCAGCCCGTACTCGCTCCAGAGCCACAGCATCGCGCGGTTCGCGCACTGCCACTGGTCCTCGTCGATCGTGCGCGGCAGGAAGCGCATCAGCGTCGTGCCCTCGGGCGTGACGCCGCCGCCGATCATCTCGGCGATCGAGCCGGTGACCACCACCGCGGGCAGGTCGGGGTCGAGCACCCCGTGGGCGCGCTTCATCGCGCCCTCGGTGCCCTCGCGGCCGAGCTGCTCCTCGGCCAGGCCGGTGACGACGATCGGCAACTCGTGCGGCGGCAGCGCGTCGCTGTAGTGCAGCACCGAGGTCACCGGCAGGTTCTCGCAGCCCACCGGGCCGTCGATGACCACCTGCAGGCCCTTGATCGCGGTGAACACGTACACCGCGCCCCAGTAGCCGCCCGCCCGGTCGTGGTCGAGGACGAGCATCTCAGCCCCGCCCGGCCGCCCGAAGGCGTTGAGGCGTCCCCTCGGGGGGGCGCGAACGAAGCGAGCGAGGGGGCCTCATATCATCTCCTCGGCCTTGCGGCGCTTCAGGAGCTTGATCACCTGCCGGCGGGTGTGCTCGCGGAACCCCGGGTGGGCCGTCGGCTCCTGCTGCCACACGCCGGCGGCGTCGCCCTCGCCGACCTCGCCGAAGAAGTCCTTCATCGCGTCGAAGCGGGCCTTGTTGCCGATCGCCGCGTTGATCACCGTGGCGAGCGAGCCGGCGCCCGCCGGGCCCATCAGCGGGCGCGCGGAGATCAGGTTGGTGAAGTACAGCGACGGCGTGCGGGCCTGCTTGGCGGCCTGCACGACCGGGGTCGTGCCGATCGCCAGGTCGGGCCGGAACTCGCGCATCGCGGCGAGGTCCTGCTCGAGCGACGCGCGGTACTGCACGTGCACGCCGCGGGCCTCGAGCCACGTGCGGTCGGCGTCGCTCCACGGCGTGCGCGGGCACGCGGTGCCGACGTAGCGCAGGTCGGCGCCGCTCTCGACCAGCAGCCGGGCCACCAGCAATTCCGAGCCCTCGTAGCCGCTCATCGTGATCCGGCCGCGGATCGGGGTCGCGGCGAGCGCGCCGCGGATCGCGGGCAGGATGCGGTTCTTCGCGGCGTCGATGCGTGCCTGCGCGACGCCTGCGGCGGTGCCGACCGCCTGCAGCCAGGCCTCGGTGCCGTCGTGGCCGACCGGCGCGCTGCCCACGACCGGACGGCCGGCCGCCTCGAACTCGCGGATCGACGCGGTGTAGAACGGGTGCAGCGCGGCGATCGCCACGCCGTCGAGCGCCTGGTAGAGCTCGCGCCACTCGCGCGTGGGCACCACCGGGCCCGCGGCCAGCCCCATCGGCTCGAGCATCATGCCGATGCCGACCGGATCGGCCGGGAACACCTCACCGAGCAGCGTCACCGTGGGCCGCTGCGCGCGCCCGGCGCGCGGCGCGGCCACCGGCCCCGCCTCGACCTCGCCGCGCGCGTAGCGCAGCATCGCGCCGGCGAGCACGTCCTTGGCCTCGGCGTGGGTCGGCACGCCGAACCCGGGCACGTCGATGCCGATCACGCGCACCCCGTCGATCTGCCTCGGCAGCAGCTGCAGCGGCACGCCCGAGGCGGTCGGCACGCACAGGTTGATCACGACGATCGCGTCGAGCTTCGAGGGGTCGGCCTGCGCGTGGACCGCCTCGCGGATGTCCTCGAACAGCTTGCCGGTCACCAGCGTCTCGCTGTTGAACGGCACGTAGCCGACGCTGCGCCGCGCGCCGTAGAAGTGCGAGGTGAAGGTGAGCCCGTAGACGCAGCACGCCGAGCCGGACAGGATGGTGAGCGTGCGGCGCATCCGCAGGCCCACGCGCAGCGAGCCGAAGGCCGGGCACATGCTCTGCGGCTGGTCGTGCGGGCCCTTCGGGTAGTCGGCCGCGTAGCGCTGCAGCGTCTCGCCCTTGCCGGCCTGCGCGGCCGCCTCGAGCATCGCGCTGCGGCCCGAGTGGCAGCCGAGCCCGTCGCCCTTCAGGCCTTCCGGATTCGGCAGCGGCGCGGTCGGGGTGTCCATCGCGTCGTCCTCAGGCCGCGTCGTCGTAGATCACTTCGAGCGACGGCCGGCTCACGGCGACGCCACCGGTCATGTCGGCGACCGTAGCCGGCTCGAGCACGACGTCGCGACCGACCGCGGAGCCCGAGAACAGGCCGAGCAGCGCGTCCTGCGTCATCGGCTTCGGGCGCACCGGCGGCGCCTCGGCGACGTTGGTGGCGAGCTGCTCGAACAGCGGCGCCCACTGCGTTCCGGGGCGGCCGATGATCTCGTACGAGGCGCTCTTGCGGCGGATGTCCTCGTGCGCGGGGATCGCCGCCAGCACCGGGATGCCGGCGCGTTCGGCGAACGCGTGCGCCTCGCCGGTGCCGTCGTCCTTGTTGATCACCATGCCGGCCACGCCGACGTTGCCACCGAGCTTGCGGAAGTACTCGACCGCGCTGCAGACGTTGTTCGCCACGTACAGCGACTGCAGGTCGTTGGAGCCGACCACGATCACCTTCTGGCACATGTCGCGGGCGATCGGCAGGCCGAAGCCGCCGCAGACCACGTCGCCCAGGAAGTCGAGCAGCACGTAGTCGAAGCCCCAGTCGTGGAAGCCGAGCTTCTCGAGGGTCTCGAAGCCGTGGATGATCCCGCGTCCGCCGCAGCCGCGGCCGACCTCGGGGCCGCCGAGCTCCATCGCGAACACGCCGTCGCGCTTGAAGCAGACGTCGGAGATGGTCACCGGCTCGCCGGCCAGCTTCTTGCGCGACGAGGTCTCGATGATCGTGGGCGTGGCCCGTCCGCCGAACAGCAGCGAGGTGGTGTCGCTCTTGGGGTCGCAGCCGATCAGCAGGACCTTCTTGCCCTGCTGGGCCATCATGTAGCTGAGGTTGGCGAGCGTGAAGCTCTTGCCGATGCCGCCCTTGCCGTAGATCGCGATGATCTGCGTGGCCTTGGTCGGCGGCGCGGACGACGGCGCGTCCGGCTCGATCGCCGCCTCGGCGCGCAGCCGCTCCTTCTGGATGAATTGCACGGTGGCGCTCTGCGGGCTGCCTGCGGGGGTCATTGGCACGTTCTCCAGTCGAGGACCAGCTTCAGACAGTCGGCGTCGTCGAACGCGACCGGATAGGCGTCGGCCGCGCGCTCGGCGCCGGCGCGGTGGGTGACCAGTCCGTCGAGCGACAGATGGCCGCTCTCGACCAGCCAGCGCACGGCGAGCAGGTCGGGCTTCTTCCACTCCGCGGCGCAACGGATCGTCGCCTCGCGCATGAACGCGGGGGCGAACGCGAACGCGATCGGCGCGGCGTAGAAGCCGGCGAGCACGATCTCGCCGCCGGGTGCGAGCCGCCCGACCAGCGCATCCAGCACCGAGGCGTCGCCGCTCACGTCGTAGATCGCGCGGTAGTCGCGCCGGTCGTCGTCGTCCGGGCGCACCACCGGGTAGCCGTCCGCGCCGCCCTGGCGTCGCGCGTCGCGCTCCCAGACCACCGGCGGCGGGTGGCCGCCGAGGACGGTCATCCGGGCGAGCAACCGGCCGAGCACGCCGTGGCCGACGATGAGCTCGGGCGGCCGGATGTGCTTGCGGGTGCCGCCGATCGCCACCGCGTGGTACGCGGTGGCCGCCAGCGCGAGCAGCACGCCCTGCTCGCCGAGGTGGTCGGCGATCGGCACCGCGCGCTCGCCCGGTACGACGATGCGGGCGGCGGCGCCGCCGAACAGGCCGCGGACCTCGCGGTAGCAGCGCGCCCCGGGCACGAACACCGTCTGACCCGCGCGCAGCCCGGAGTCCGGGCCGGCCTCGCGGACGCGGCCGACCGACTCGTAGCCCGGCACCAGCGGATAGCCCATGCCCGGGAATGCGGGCATGCGCCCGGTCCACAGCAGCTTCTCGGTGCCGGTGCTGACGCCGCTGTGGTCGATGTCGACCACGACGTCCGCCGGACCGGGGGACAGCAGGTCCACCCGTGCGACGGCGAGATGCTCGGGCCGCTCCAGCACCACGGCCAGCGTGTTCATCGGACTTCCCCTCCCAGGCGGCGCCGGCGGTGCGGCGACGCGGGCGCTTGCC
>JBIKMO010000238.1:0-6788 GCA_044359175.1 Burkholderiaceae bacterium
CGCATCACGTCGACGACCTCGGTGACCAGCTCCGGATCGAGCGCCGAGGTCGGCTCGTCGAACAGGATCAGCTCGGGCCGCATCGCGAGCGCGCGCGCGATCGCCACGCGCTGCTGCTGCCCCCCGGACAGCTGACTCGGCCGCTTGTCGACGTGCGCGCCGAGGTGGACGCGATCGAGCTCGGCGCGGGCGCGCTCGCGCGCGGCCGCCGGCGTCACGCCGAGCACGCGCCGCGGCCCGACCGCGACGTTGTCCAGCGCGCTCAGGTGGGCGAACAGGTTGAAGCGCTGGAATACGAAACCGAAGCGCGCGCGCTGCCGCGCGAGCGCCGCCTCGGACAGCAGCCGGCCGCGTTCGTCTCGACCGATCCGCTCGCCGCGCAGCCTGACCTCGCCGCCGTCGGGCGTCTCGAGCCAGTTCAGGCAGCGCAGCAGCGTGGTCTTGCCCGAACCCGAGGGCCCGATGATCACCACGGTCTCGCCCTCGGACACGTCGAGCGATGCGCCGCGCAGCACGGTGCGCCCGCCGTAGGCCTTGGTGACGCCGCTCGCCTCGAGGACGCGGGTCACGTCACCACACCGGCAGCCGGCGCTCGAGCCAGCGAGACAGCCACGCGAGCGCCGACACGGTCACGTAGTAGTACAGCGCGATCAGCAGGAAGATCTCGAACGGCGCGAAGTGCACCGCGATGATCGCCTGACCCGCGCGCGTGAGCTCGTAGACCGAGATCACCGACAGCAGCGCCGAGTTCTTCACCAGCGTGATCAGCTCGTTGGTCATCGGCGGCACCACGGCGCGCAGCGACTGCGGCAGCAGCACGTGCACCAGGATCTGCCCGTGGCGCATGCCGATCGAGCGCGCGGCCTCGGCCTGACCTTTCTCGATCGATCCCACGCCCGCGCGGACGATCTCGGCAATGAAGCCCGCCGCATTCAGCGCCAGCGCGATCACGCCCGCCCAGAACTCCGGCAGGTTCACGCCGACCACCGGCAGCGCGAAGTAGACCAGGAAGATCTGGATCAGCAGCGGCGTGCCGCGCACGAAGTCGACGTAGGCCCGCACGAACCAGCGCGCCGGCGCGAAGCGCGACAGCGACATCAGCCCGAGGACGCCACCGAGCAGGACGCCCAGCACCATCGCGAGCGAGCTGATCTTCAGCGTGGTGAGCAGCCCCGCTCCGAGCAGCGGGACCGCCTTGGCGACCAGGGCCCAGTCGAAGACCATCGGGTCAGTTGAACGTGGGCACCGCGTCGGCGAGCGCCATCCGGAAACCGAACCACTTGTCCTGGAGTTGCGCGAGCGTGCCGTCGGCCCGGTACTTGCGCAGTTCCTCGTTCAGGAAGGCGATGATCTCGGTGTCCTCGCGGCGCGCGGCGATGCCGGCCCAGTTGTCGGCGCCCATGCCCTTGACCATCGCGTAGCGGCCGGGCGCGTCCTTCAGCACCATGGCCAGCGTGGGCACCGTGTTGAGCACGCCGTCGACTCGGTTCTGCGCGAGCGCGACGTACGCGGCCGGGTGGTCGTCGAACGTGCGCAGCTCCTTGAACCCGCCGCCCGCGGCCTTCAGCTGCGTGTTGATCCGTTCCTGCAGGATCTGGCCGGGCGAACCGAGCTTGACCGCGACCACCCGCCCGTTCAGGTCGGCCGGCCCCTTGATCCGGTCGGCATCGGCCGCGCGGATCAGCAGCGCCTGCGACGCCTCGGCGTAGGGGATGGTGAACGCGACGCGTTCGAGCCGCTCCTTCGTGTAGCTCATCGAGCTCATGATGATGTCGAACTTCTTCGCGTACAGCGACGGGATCACGCCCGCCCAAGCGGTGTCCACGAAGTTGGGCTTCACGCCGAGGGCCTTGCAGAAGATCGCGGCCAGGTCGACGTCGTAGCCGACGATGCGGCCTTCCTGCCGGAACGTGAACGGCACGTAGGCCGCTTCGCAGCCGATCAGCAGCTCGCCGCGCTGGCGGATCTGCGCGAGGGTGATCGGCTGGGCGGCGGCGACGCGGGGCAGCGCGGCGGCGGCCGCGGCGGCGGCGCCAGCGGCAAGGACGCGTCGACGTGGGAATCGGGTCATGGTGGGGCTCCTCGGGAGGTGCGAACGGGTTGCCGTCCGGGCAGCCCGTCGGTTCAAGAACCGTGCCATCCGGACGAGGCCGTCGGCCGGCAACCGTGCCGACAGTATTGCACCACAGTGTCGACAATTTTGCATCGCCACGCGCCCCATCGGTGCGCGCCGTCTCGGACGGGTGCGCGGTGGCCCGCGGCGGTGCAGGGCGTGCTTGCGGCCCGGGGCAGACCCCTGTGGCCTGCAGCGGCTCAGGGCGTGCCGAGCGCCGCCGCGAGGTCCACCTTCGCGTCGCGCCGCGGCGACAGGTCGAGCGAGGACTCGATGTGGTCCAGGTGCTCGAGCATCAGCGCGGCCGCGCGATCGGCACGGCGGGCGGCGATCGCCGACAGCAGCCTCGCATGCTCGTCGTCGCGGCAGGCGGTCGCATGCGGCGCGTCGTAGAGCAGGATCGCCAACACGGTCAGCGACGCGAGCCCGCGCATCGCGTGCTCGAGCGGGGCATTGCCCGCGCACCGCGCGAGCGTCATGTGGAACTCTCCCGACAGCCGGACGATCGTCGGTCGGTCCTGGCGCAGCCGCGCCGCCTCCTCGGCCGCGACCGCCTCGCGCAGCCGGGCGAGCGCGCCCGGGTCGCGACCGGCGATCAACCGGCGCACCAGCGCCGGCTCGATCAGACGGCGCGCCTCGAACACCTGCCGCGTCTGCTCGACCGTGGGCGCCGCGATGAACGCCCCGCGGTTGGGGACGGTCTGAACGATGCCCTCGTTGGCCAGTCGCGCGAGCACGTCGCGCACCTGCGCGCGACTGGTCTCGAACAGTTCGGCGAGCCGATCCTCGACCAGCCGCGTGCCCGGCGGTAGCCGATGCTCGAGCACCGCTCTCAGGATGCGGTCGTAGATCGCCTCGCGCAGCGCGGGGCCGACCGGTGCGCGGCCCGCCGACGCGTCGACGCCGCGCGGGGCCCGGGGCCGAGAGGCTGTTCTAGTGACCGGCATGACTGATCGGCAACTCCGCGCTGTGCGACGACCAGGAATCCGTCGCGACTGGCGACGGCATTGTAGGGCGCCGCAGACAGCGCGCACTCCGTGCACCCGCGCCGAAGCTGGCACGGATGTTGCCCATACGGCTGTCGACAATATTGTCGACGATCCTGGCGCACCGAACCGGTGAGCCCCGGCACCAGAAGGTGCAGTTCGACACGCGACATGGAGAGCGGTGGTGCGGCAGCACGATGAAGCCGGTTCGGTCAGCGGTGCAGCACGGATCGATCCGCAGCGCGCCGGCTCTTGGGAGGCGGCGCGTTGAAGGCCCGCTGGGACCTCCTGCTGCTACCGGCCCTTCTCGTCTCGGTGGCCGTGCTGGTGGTGTCGCAAGCGGTCTTCCTGAAGGGCAGCTTGCACCGGGATCTCGGCATGGGCCGCGTGGAGGCGGCGATCGGCTTTGCCAACTACCGCGAATTGCTCGCCGACCCGTACTACCTCGAGACGCTGCGCCTGTCGGTGACCGTGTCCGCACTCGCGACCGCGTTGACGCTCGCGTTGGCCTTCCCGGTCGCCTACCTGATCGCCCGGATGCGCTCCCGTTGGGGTCTGGTGCTGCTCGCCGCCGTGGTCGTGTCCTCGTTCGTTTCCATCGTCGTCAAGGTCCTCGGGCTGATCCTGATCTTCAGCGCCAATGGCCCGTTCAACGCCGTGCTCAGCGCGTTGGGCGTGGCCTCACAGCCGGTCTCCATCCTGGGTTCGCTGTGGGGCGTGGTGCTCGGTCTGATGCACTACTCGCTCGGCTTCGCGGTGCTGCTGTTCTACAGCGTGGTCATCACGGTACCGAGGTCGCTGGAGGAGGCGGCCGCGACGCTCGGTGCGACCCGTGCGGGCGCGATGCGGCAGGTGGTGTTGCCGTTGTGCCTTCCTGGACTGGTCGCCGGTGCGCTGGTGATCTTCAACGTCAGCATGGGCGGCTTCACGTCGACCGCGCTGATCGGCTCGGGCAAGGTGCTGACCGTGCCGGTGGTGATCCAGCGCACGATGTTGCTGGAGACCAACTTCGGGATGGCCGCCGCGCTCGCCGCGCTGCTCTTGGTCACGGTGCTCCTGATCAACCTCGCGTCCGTGGCATTCGTGGCGAGAATGCGCAAAGGCATGGTCCTGTGACGCTGGCCGCTCCGAACGGCCGTCGGCTGCGCGCCGCCCTCGCCGGCGGGGCCCTGCTGGTCACGGCGTATCTGTTCCTGCTCGGGCCGATCGCGTTCGTGGCGATCGCCTCGTTCGATTACGGACAGCGCGCGTACGTGGTGTTCCCGCCCGAGCAATGGTCGCTCGAATCCTACCGCCGCATCCCTTCGCGCTACTACGACGCCCTGATGGTGTCGACGCAGCTCGCGCTTGCCACCGCGGCGCTCGCATGCGCGATCGGGGTGCCCGCGGCACTCGGTCTGGTCCGCTCGACCATCCCCGGCAAGGCGCTGCTGCTGGCGATCATGAGAATGCCGCTGCAGATTCCCGGTGTCGTGAGCGGTCTCGCATTCCTGCAGGCCTACTACGCGATCGGCGACCTCACAGGATGGTACGCCACCGGAAGTTTCGTCGGACTGCTGATCGCTCACTCGTTCGCCGCGACACCGTACGTGGTCGGGACATTGGTCGCCGTGCTGCAACGCTTCGACGGACGACTCGAGGAGGCGGCCCTCAGCCTCGGCGCGTCCAGGCTCGGCACGTTCTTCCAGGTCACCCTACCGGTGCTCAAGCCCGCGTTGTTCACCGGAGCGCTCTACGCGTTCATGGTGTCGTTCGCCGAGGTTCCGATCAGCGTCTTCCTGGTCGACTCGAAGCAGTCGACGTTCCCGGTCGAGATCTTCAACGCGATGCAGTTCGATTTCGAACCGACGATCCTGGCGGTCTCGACGCTGGTGACGGTCCTGTCTCTTGCCGCGGTGATCGCCGTGCAGCGGATCGTCGGGCTCGACGTGTTCGTGAAGACCGGCGGCGCCGACTGAGCCCGCCCGACCCCGCCTCCCGTCCACCTCACGGAGCACTCCATGCATGCCAAGCCCAGAAGGACCTTCTCCGGCGCGCTCGCCGGTGCGATCGCCGCCGCCGCCACGGTCGCCGCGTCGCCCGCCCGTGCCGCGCGGTTCGATGGCATCACGCTGCGCCTCGCCACGTTCGGCGGCCGCTGGCGCGACATCGTCGACAAGTACGTCGGCAAGGCTTTCGAAGCCGAGGGCGGGCGAATCGAGTACGTGCTCGGCCAGCCGGCGCAGAACATGGCGAAACTGGTCGCCGCGCGAGGGCAAGCCGCGCCGTTCGACGTCATGGAGACGATGGACAACTTCATGCCGGTGCTGGTCGAGGGCAAGTTCCTCGAGCCGCTCGACCTGAAGCGCATCCCGCGATCAAGAGATCTGCCCAAGGGCGCGGCGGACGCGAACCGCGTGATGATCTGGAGCACGCAGGAAGGCATCGTCTACAACGTCGACAAGCTTCGCGAAGCGGGTATCGCACCGCCGACGCGATACGCGGACCTGGCGAACCCGAAGCTCAAGGGACGCGTATCCGTGCCGGACGTGAGCGCGGGAGGCGCGATTCCGGCGATCGTCGGCATGGCGGTCGAGGCTGGCGGCAGTGAGAACGACATCGATCCGGCGCTCGAGATGATCAAGCGCATCTCACCCGCGAGTTTCTGGTCGTCGTCCTCGAACCTGCAGACCCAGCTCGCCAACGGTGATGTCTGGGTCGCTGCCGCGCAGGCCGGAAACGTGCAACGGCTCAAGGGACAAGTACCGCTCGCGATGGTGCACCCCACGCTCAAGGGCCGTACCGGGATCGTCAAACAGGGCTACCTGGTGAAGATCCGGGGCACCCGCCACTCGGAGGCGGCCGACTGGGTCGTGGACCGATTCCTGGGGATGGAGATGCAGCTGGCGACCTCGACCGAGGGGGGGCAGGTTCCGAGCAGCGCGACTGCGCTCGCAGAGCTGCGCAAGGACGCCTCGCTCGGGTTCCTGAAGCTCAAGCCATCCGAGATCGAGAACATGTTCCTGATCGACTACAACAGGGTGAACCAGGCAGCCTACGTCCAGAAATGGAACCGCAGTCTGGGATCCCGGCGCGACTGAGACGACTCGCGCGATG
Source organism: Burkholderiaceae bacterium (assembly GCA_044359175.1). Classification (GTDB taxonomy): domain Bacteria; phylum Pseudomonadota; class Gammaproteobacteria; order Burkholderiales; family Burkholderiaceae_E; genus UBA4615. The sequence continues at coordinate 6,196 of JBIKMO010000238.1, forward strand.
CAGACCCCCAAGGTGGTCCTGGACCACGTCGAGAAGCGCTACGCGGACACGGTGGTGCTGTCGGCACTCGACCTGTCTCTGCAGCAGGGCGAGTTCCTGACGCTGCTCGGCCCCTCAGGGTGCGGCAAGACGACCACGCTGCGGATGATCGCGGGCTTCGTCGACCCGTCGGCCGGCCGCATCCTGATCGACGGGGTCGACATCACCGGTTTGCCGCCGAACCGCCGTGAGGTCGGGCTGGTGTTCCAGAACTATGCGTTGTTTCCGCACATGACCGTTGCTCAGAACATCGCGTTCGGCATGAAGCAGCGCAGAGCGACCGAGAGCGAGCAGCGCACCCGGGTCCATGAACTGCTCGAGTTGGTGCAGCTTCAGGGTGCGGCCGGCCGGTACCCGGCCGAGCTCTCGGGCGGCCAGTGCCAGCGCGTGGCGATCGCGCGCGCGGTCGCGCACCCGCCGCAGATCCTGCTGATGGATGAGCCACTGGGCGCGCTCGACCTCAAGCTGCGCGAGTCGATGCAACGCGAGCTGCGGGCGATCCAGCAACGGCTTCGCATCACGACGCTGTACGTCACGCACGATCAGACTGAAGC
>JBIKMO010000239.1:0-6785 GCA_044359175.1 Burkholderiaceae bacterium
GAGCGCGGGGCGCTGCTGGCGCGGTAGAACGCGTCCAGACTCATCGCACCGCCTCGGTCATCGCCAGCGGCACCCGCGCGTCGGCCGCCGCGGTCCCTGCATCGCGATCGCGTTCGGCCCGCAGACGATCGTGCATCGCTCGGACGTCGCGCACGTAGGCCTGCGTCTCGGGAAACGGCGGGATCCGTCCGCCGTAGCGGCGAACCGCACCCTCGCCGGCGTTGTAGGCGGCGAGCGCCAGGTCCAGGTCGCCGCCGAACTCGGCCTGCAGCATCTTCAGGTACGCGGCGCCCGCGGCGAGGTTGAAGCCCGCGTCGTGCAGATGACCCGGGTGGTGCACCCCGAAGCGTGCCGCGGTCTGGGGCATCAGCTGCATCGCCCCGCGCGCACCGGCGGGCGATACCGCGTCGAGGCGGTGGCGACTCTCGACGTGGATCAGCGCGTGCAGCAGCAGCGGGTCGATGTCGTTGCGGCGTCCAACCGCTTCGACTTGCGCGTGCAGCGCGCGCATCCGCTCGTTGAACGCGCGGCCGGGCGACTTCACGGCCGGACCGGCACGGCCAGCGGCCGGCGTCGCGCGGCCGGGTTCCACGGCCGCCGGGGGCTCGGTCGACGAACGGGCGTCGCCCGACCCCGTGCCGGGCACCGGGGCATTCGCGGGCGCAATCTCGGGCTCGACCGGCGGATCGATCCTCACGGTCGCGGGTGTCGGCACCGACGACACGTCTCCCGGAGCCTGCGTCGCCGTCGGCTGGAGGCTGCAGTCCTGCAGGATCTCCGTATGCCGTGCCCGGGCCCGCGCGAACGTGGTCGGATCGACGCGAGCCCCGGCGAGGACGCAGGTTCCGGCACCCGGTACGGACTGCGCGGTGGCGGCCTCCGAGCCGAGCAGCAGGGTCGCGGCCACCGCCCATGCGGCCAACAGGCTCCGTTCGTCCGTGACCAGGTGCATCGGTGGGGCACTCGTCGCAATCATCATGCGTCGAGTATTCCCACCTTTGACGATGCGATCGCGGCACGAAGTCACGGGCAGCCGCGCGTGGGTCGCGCACGGCACCGGTCGACGGGCACCCGCGGCGACCTGATCCGGAGGGGTCGCACGCGTGGCCGACGAGCAGGAATCCGGCGAACGTACCGAGCAGCCGACGCCCAAGAAGCTGCGCGACGCCCGCGAGCGCGGCGACGTCAGCCGCAGCAAGGACATCGGTGCGACCGCGGGCCTGCTGATGTTCGTGGTGGTGGGTGCGCTGCTCGCGGGCTACGCCGGCAGCCGGATCGTCGCGCTCTTCGAGCAGGCGATCGCCGCGATCGACCGGCCGTTCGAGACCGCCAGCGCCGAGATGATCGTCGCGGCGGGCTGGACCGTGATCGCGCTCACGCTCGCGGTCGCGATTCCGGTCGCGCTGTTCGGCCTGCTGGCCGACTTCCTTCAGATCGGGCCGGTGTTCACCGGCAAGAAGCTCGAGCCCAAGATGGAGAACCTCGATCCGGTCAAGGGCATCAAGCGCATGTTCAGCATGGACAACCTGTTCGAGCTGGCCAAGTCGGTGGTGAAGACCCTGGTGCTGCTGGCGATCGCGATCGCGGTCTCCAAGGCGCTGCTGCCGCAGCTCGCGACGTTGCCGAACGGGTCGCCGGGCGCGTTCGGCGACGCGCTCCAGGCCGGCTGGGTACGGATGGTGGCCTGGACCCTGGCGATCTTCACGGTGATCGCGGTGGCCGACGCGCTCTATCAGCGCTATGCGTACATCAAGAAGCTGCGGATGAGCATGCGGGAGATCCGCCGCGAGTTCAAGGAAGAGGAAGGTGATCCGCTGCTCAAGCAGTACCGGCGTCAGCAGCACGAGGAATTGGGCTCGGAATCGGCCACGCAGGCCGCGGGCGACGCGCACATGCTGGTGGTCAACCCGACGCACGTCGCGATCGCGCTCGACTACGACCCGAAACGCCAACCGGTGCCCACGGTCACGGCCAAGGGCGAGGACGAGGTCGCGCTGCAGATGCGCGAGGCGGCGCGCGAGGCCGGCGTGCCGATGCTCAGGGATGTCGCGCTCGCACGCGCGCTGCTCGAACGCGCCCCGGTCGGCGAGATCGTTCCGGACGACCTGTTCGAAGCGGTCGCCCACGCGGTGGTGTGGGCGCGTACCGCCCGCGCCCGCAGCGCAGGCCGAGGCGGCCGCAGCCGCGAACGGCCGGACCGGATGGCGCAGGAGGCCGGCGTGTCCCCGGCCGGGGCGGCCGCGCGCCGGGGCCGCAGCAACGAGCGCCGGCCAACCGCGGACGCCGCAGGGCCCACCGGCACCGGCCCCACCGGGCCGCAGCGGGCCGCTGCGGAGCCGACCGCCACCGGCGGTCGGCCGAAGCGCCCGCCCGAGCCACCGTCCTGAACGACCGGAGGGTCGCGCAGCCCGCGCCGGGGTCCGGACCCAGGCGGGCGATTCCGCTCAGGCCTGCTGGCGGAACAGCTGCTGCAGACCGTCGGACGTGCGGTTGGCCGCGTTCGAGGTCAGCTGGCAGTGGAACATGAACTCCTGGCAGCGCACGGTCATCATGATCATCTCGCCCGGCGTCATCGAGTGACCCGCGGCGACGAACTCGGCCGCCTTCGCCGACAGGGTCTGGGCCTGTGTGTCCAAGTGGTCGAACGGCTTGATCAGGGCCTGCATCCCGGGCGAGGCCGCGGCCGAGACGGCCGACGGCGGACCGGCGTTCGCCCGCGCGAGCGCGGACTCGAACCGTGACAGGTCGGCCGGCGTGAAGCGCGGGCCGGTGGCCGCGCCGCCGGCGGCCGCCCCGCCGCCGAGCGTCTCGAGCGCGACCGTGGCGGACGCGTTCACGATTTCCGCGCCATCACCTCGAGCGACGTGCCGACCGAATTCAGCGACGTCGACGAGCTGTTGGCCAGGTACTGCATCTTGGACGCGGCCGAGGTGAGCTGCGTGAGCGTGGCCGGACGGTCGTCGCCGGCGTCGATGCGCTCGGAGAGCGTCTCGATCTGACCGGCCTGGCCGTCGAGCACCTGACCCCAGGCGCGGGCGAGCGCCTCGTACCAGGACGAGGTCTTGGCCGGATCGGCCGACTTCGGCAGCAGCGCGGTCGGCCGAGTCGTGCCGGCGACCGGCACGAAACTGTGGGGGGCGGAGTACGGATTCATGCGGAGTCCTCGAAGGGGGCCAGGGGGGTCCGGGTGAGCGTGCGATCGACGCCTCAGCCGTCCGGACCAGTCTGTCACGGCCGCAGACCACCCCGCAATCGACCGCCGGTCGTCTCCGCCGGGGTTTCTGAGGCCGGATGTGACGGATGTCACACCGACCGCGAGAAATCCGGGAGGTGGCGCGGTCCGCAGCAGTCATCCGCGGTCGAAGCGCCGCTCGCGGTCGGGGCGGCACCGTCGGTCGGGGCACGGCCAACGGGGTGGAGGCGCCGCGATCGGGTGCCCTGCGCGCGCTCGAGATCGCCGCGCGCTCCGGGGCACGCTCCCGCAGGCACACGGCGGTTGCGCTGCGGTGATGCCCAGGCACTACCCGCCGGCCGCACCGGCCGTCGCCTACCTCGGGTCGACCCGACCTCGTGCACGTCCCAGCTTACCGGACACGGGGTGCCGATGGTTCACTGCATCCCATCGCCGCAGCCGCGGCAGCCCCAGCGACAAGGAACGACGATGACCACCGCTCAAGTGTGCGCCCCCGGACACAAACCTGCCTGCATCAAGCTGCCGCCGCCGCCGCCTCCGGCGCACGGCGCCTGGAAGTCGGTCCAGGGGTCCAACAAGGACAAGGCGGCGCTCGAGATCCCCGGCTACAAGATCATGTTCGAGCGCAAGGATCACAAGATCACGATCGAGAACCTGAAAACCGGCGAGAAGAGCACCATCTGGGGCGACCCCCACCTCGACTGGACCGGCGACGGCAAAGCCGAGCTGGACTTCTTCGAGACCACGTCGTTCAACCTCGAGAACGGCGTCAAGATGACGGTGAACACGAAGGCACTGGGCAACGGCACGACCGTGGCCGACAAGGTGGTCATCACCGATGCGAAGAGCGGCCAATCCGCGGTGGTCGACGGCCTGGCCAGCGGCAAGGAGATCCGGATCAAGACCGGGCACAACGCCCACGCCCTCGACCAGGCCGTGCCGGACGGGATCCTGCAGCTGTTCGAGAACCCCGGCAAGAACGCCGGCTGGCTCACCGGAACCGGACGGCTCGCCACGATGAAGGACGGCCTGCTGTCGAAGGGTCCGGCGGCGAAGACCAATCCGCCGCCGTCGTTCGAGGATCAGGTGAAGCTGATCGGCAACAACGCGAAGGCGGTGAAGGATGCCCGCCACGCGGCCAAACAGGCCCGGGAGCTCTCGGACTGGGTGACCAAGAACAAGGACTGGGTCGAGTCGCATCCTGGGTTCGGGGGCCTGTCCGCCCACGCCAAGCGCAGCTGGTACGAACTCGTCGCGCTGGTGCTCGGCGGACGGTTGAACGAGCAGGCCAAGGAACTCGAGGATCTGGCCAACCGAATCGAGGGCGGCGACGACCAACCCGGGACCATCGCCCAAATGAACGCGGCGGCGCAAAAGATGGGGGCCATCTCCAATCAGGTCCAGACCATCCTCTCGTCCCTCGGCGAAGCGAACAAGACCCTGGGCCGGATGGGTTGACGCGTCGCCGGTCCGCGGCGATCCGCGCGCGGCGCCGACCGTCGGGTCGGCGCCGCGCGGTGTCGTCGCGCGGCCGGTGCCGCGTGCCCCGTCCCCTGCGGACAACGCATGCGCCGGCAGTCCCCATCGACCCGGAGGTCGACATGAGCGTTCAGTTCTCGCCCGTCGCTGGGCTGCCGGCGCGAGCGCTGCTCGCCCAGGCGCAGCCGCCTTCCGGGCCGCCCGTCGACGGCCCCGGCCCGCCCCGGGGCCAGGGCGTCCTACCCGCGGACGCGAGCGGTCGCAGCCTCGCCGCGCTGGGCGCCGCGGTCCTCGAGACGGCGTCCTCGATCGCCAATCTCCCGCCTCAGGGCAACGTCGCGGAGTACCTCGCGGCAGCCGCAGGGGTGCAGGCCCTGCCATGAGGATCGCGAAGTCGGACGCAGGGCTGGACGAGCGCCGTCAGTGGGCCGACGAGCTGACCGCCGCGATCCAGGGCCAGATCGACCGGCAGACGAGCGTGCCACCCGGTCCGAACGGCCCGGAACGGCTCGCAGCACTGCGCTTGATGCTGGACGTGGCGCAGGCCAGTGGCGAACCGCCGCAGCCGCAGGCGCTGCCGCCGTTCTGGGGAGGTCCTTCGTTCTAGGGAGACCCTCACATGACGCGGCCCGACGAGCCGTCGCAGGACGTCCGGTCACCGACGTTCGAACCCTCTTGAGGCCCGTCCGGCGGCGGCGTGCATACGCCCGCGCCGCCCGCGCCGCGAACCCCGAACCCGCTCGGCTGACCGTCCGTCCGGCCGCCATCGGACCGCACCGCTCCCATCGACCTGGAGGTCGACATGATTCCCGTCTCCGCAGTCGCCGCACTCCCCCAGATCATGCAGGCCGCCCCGGCGATCGCCCAGGCGACCCAGAACCCGAAGGCGCTCGCACAGAATCCGGGACGGGTCGGGGATCTGCTCGACGCGGTGGATCGTGTCGCCGGATCGATCCTCGGCCTGCCGGTGCAGGGCAGCAGCGCGCAGTACGGCACCGTGCTCCGCACGGTCGTCGATCTGGTCACCGGCTTGCAGGACTCCGGTGCCGATCGGGCCACGCTGAGCGCCGCGGCCGCGCGCCTGACCGTCGAGGTGGACCGGCAGCTCGACGCGCAGACGCGCCAGCCGCCGAGCCCGGCTCGGCAGGAGCGCATCGACCTGCTCAACCGCATGCGCGCTGAGGTTCAGACCCTGGTCGCGCCCGTTCCAGCGGCGCCCGCAGCACCGCCCGAACCGTTCCACACCGGCCCGATCCGGACCGCCTGAGCAGAGGCCGTCGGCCGCCTCATCGGCGAAGGCGGCACGGTGCCCGCGGTCGGCGCAGCTCGGCCTCGGCCCGCCGCAGCACGCGTTCAGGGGTCGGCAGACGCGCCCGCCGCCGAGGCCCGGCGCCGCCGCCACAGCAGTCCCACGGCCAGCGCGAGGGCGGCGACCACGCCGGCCGCGGTCAGAGGATCGATCGGCCCGACCGTCGCCGGCTGCGCCGGTGACCGGGCGGCCGCCACCGGCCCCTGCGACGAGGCCGGCGCACGCACCAGCGTGGCGCTCGCTGCGCCGAGCGGCTGCGCCACGCGCGAAGGTTCTGCCGCGAGGGCCCCGTGCGTCCCGCCCGCGAGCGCGTCCAGCTCGCGCCGCGCGGCGCCGATCTGCGCATCGCGAAGCGCGAGCAGCCGGCGCAGTTCGGTTACGTTCGACTCGAGGTCCCTCTGCCGGGCTTGCAGCTCGCTCATCGCGGCAGCGCGGGCGATGCGGACCGGTTCGCCGCCCACGCCGCGGTCGCCTCGCGCGGACACACCGCGACCCGTGCCGCCGGGCTCGAGCCGCAGCCGGTCGCCCGCGGGACCGTCGACCGCCGCGGTGGCCGGCATCGCGCCGTGCGGCGGCGCACGCAGCGCCGCCCGCGCCCGGGCCGGCGTCCACTCGCGCATCCGGGCGGCCTCCGGCACCGTCAGCACGGCCCCCTCGGGCAACCGATGCACGCTGCCCGCGAACGCGGGCTCGTTCGCCTGGTACAGCGCGATCACGGCCTGCTCGTCGGATACGTCCGCCGGCTTGACGCGGCGCGCGACCGCGGTCGCGGTGTCGCCCCGCCGCACGATCACCGGGCCGGAC
>JBIKMO010000240.1:0-6782 GCA_044359175.1 Burkholderiaceae bacterium
TCGCGGTAGGTGCGGGCTTCCATCGGCAGCGCCGGCACCCAATCGGGCTTGAGAAACGCGGCCGCGACGATCACCAGGCAGTACAGTCCAACCAGCATGAACCCGGGCAGGAACGCCGCCTGGTACAGGTCGCCGACGCTGCGGCCGAGCTGGTCGGCGATTACGATCAGCACGAGAGACGGCGGGATGATCTGCGCGAGCGTGCCCGACGCGGTGATCACGCCTGCGGCGAGCGGCCGGTTGTAGCCGTACCGCATCATGATTGGCAGCGAGATCAGACCCATCGAGATCACGGAGGCGGCCACCACGCCGGTGGTCGCCGCGAGCATCGCGCCCACCAGGACGACGGCGAGCGCGAGCCCGCCGCGGACCGGACCGAACACCTGGCCCACGGTCTCCAGCAGGTCCTCGGCCATGCCGCTGCGCTCGAGCAGCAGCCCCATGAAGGTGAAGAACGGGATCGCGAGCAGCGTGTCGTTCTGCATGATCCCGAACAGGCGCAGCGGCAGGGCCTGCAGCAGCGCGGCCGGCATCAGACCGAGCTCGATGCCGACGAAGCCGAAGAACATGCCGCAGGCCGCCAGGCTGAACGCCACCGGGAAGCCGGTCAGCAGGAAGAGCACCAGCGAGCCGAACATGATCGGCGCGAGGTTCGTTGCGATCCAGGTCATCGTTTCTGCTCCGCCTCGGCCTGCGCCCGAAGTTCCTCGAGAAGACGTTCCTCGTCGCTCTTCTCCTTGGCTGCGAGCGCAGGGTCCGGCCCCAGCCCGCGCAGGAACGCAATCCGCTTGATCAGCTCGGAGATCGACTGCATCGCCAGCAGCGCGAAGCCCAGGGGCATCAGCGCGTAGGCCGGCCAGCGGATCAGACCGCCGGCGTTGCTCGACATCTCGCCGCCAGCGTACGCGCGCGTCAGCAGCGGCCACGAGATCGTGATCACCCAGGCGCACAGCGGGAGCACGAACACCACGAGTCCGATCACGTCGACCCACACCTGGGTGCGTCGGGAGAAGCGCTGGGCGAGCACGTCGATCCGCACGTGTTCGTTCTTCAGAAGGGTGTAGCCGGCCGCCAGGAGGAACACCGCGGAGAACAGGTACCACTGGATCTCCAGCCAGGCGTTCGAGCTGGTGGAGAACGCCTTACGCACGATGGCGTTGCCGGCGCTGATCAACGTCGCGGCGAGCACGAGCCACATCACGGCTCGGCCGATCCGGTCGCTCAACGCATCGATCGCGTGGCAACCCTTCAGCAATTCTTTCATCGATCCCTCTCACTGGAGCCGGCCGGGCGTACGGGCGAGGCGCCGGGCTTTGGCCGCCGCGCCATGGGCGCGGCGGCACCGAAACGATCCGCCCCGCGGGTTGCGGGGCTCCGCGGCACGCGGTGCGGGGTCAGCGCCTTGCGGCTGCCATGAAGTCGTCGAACGTGTTCTCGGTCACCCGGAACCAGCTGATCTGGTCGCGCTGGAAGCCGAAGTACGCGTCGTGGATCTTCTTGAACTCGGCGTTCTTGCCGCCGGTCTCGGCGTAGACCTCCTGGGCCACCTTGAAGCAGGCCTCCATCACCGGGCGCGGGAACGCCTTGAGCTGCGTGCCGCTCGCCACCAGCCGGCGCAGTGCGAGCGGGTTGCCGGCGTCGTACTTGGCCATCATCCAGCTGTTGCCTTCCTCGCAGGCGGCCTCGAGGGCGGCCTTGTAGTCCGGCGGCAGCGCATCCCAGGCCTTCTGGTTGACGATCGTGTGCAGCGCCGGGCCGCCTTCCCACCACCCCGGGTAGTAGTAGAACTTCGCAACCTTCTGGAAGCCGAGCTTCTCGTCGTCGTACGGCCCGATCCACTCGGCCGCATCGATCGTGCCCTTTTCCAGCGACGGATAGATGTCGCCGCCCGCAATCTGCTGCGGCACGACGCCCAGGCGCGACAGCACCACGCCCGCAAAGCCGCCGACCCGGAACTTCAGCCCCTTCAGGTCGTCGACCGTGTTGATCTCCTTGCGGAACCAGCCCCCCATCTGCGCACCGGTGTTGCCGCACAGGATCGCGACCACCCCCGCCTTGCGGCAGAACTCGTTGTACAGCGCGTTGCCGCCGCCGTGATGCCACCAGGCATTGAACTGGCGGAAGTTAAGACCGAAGGGCACCGCGGTACCGAATGCATACGTCGGGTCCTTGCCGAAGTAGTAGTACATCGCGGTGTGGCCGAGCTCGACCGTCCCGTTCTGCACGCCGTCCAGCACCGACAGGGCCGGTACCAGCTCGCCGCCCGGGTGAACGCTGATCTGGAAGCGCCCGTTCGTGATCGCCGCGACCCGCTTGCTCACCGTCTCCGCAGTGCCGTAGATCGTATCCAGGCTCTTCGGAAAGCTCGAGGCGAGGCGCCAGCGCACCTGGGGCTGCGCACGTACGATCGCCGGCGCGCCCAGGATCGTGCCGCCTACGGCTGCGCCCGTGCCGGCTTTCGTGAGGAAGGAACGACGTTGCATCGATGGTTCTCCGTGGTGGTTTGGTTGCGCCCGCACGTACTTCCGGCCGGTGCAGCCGGTGCGTTCCTGGGACGGCGCTGTCCGAAGGACGGCGGATTCTATGTCAGCCGTCTCGAAAGGGGCAATCGATATCCGTCAATACCCCAGCGGCCGGATTCGGAACCTTCCGCCATGACGGTCGGAGATTGCGCAACCAGTACGGTGAAACTACGTACCCGCGCGTCCTGGGCTGGTGCGTGGGGGGCGGCGCGCGTGTCGACCGCCAGGTCATCGACTGTCCGTGCCGACCGATCGCTGGGTCGGCGGCTGCGCGGCGACGCGCCGCCGGCGTCTCAGCGAGGGCTGGCCAGGCGCGCGCGCGCGGCCGCGATCGCGCGCCGCACCTGGGACGGCGCGGTGCCGCCGACGTGGTCGCGCGACGCCACCGAGCCCTCGGGCGTCAGCAACGCGTACACGTCCTCGGTCACCAGCGGGCTGAACGCCCGCAACTGCTCGAGCGAGAACTCGGCGAGATCGTTGCCGCCGGCGGCCGCCGCGCGCACCGCGTGCGCGACCGCCTCGTGCGCGTCGCGAAACGGCAGCCCCTTGCGAACCAGGTAGTCGGCCAGATCGGTCGCGGTGGCGAAGCCCTCGGCGGCGGCCTCGCGCATCCGGCGCGCGTCGACTTGGATTCCGCCGACCAGATCGACGAAGATCCGCAACGTGTCGCGCAGCGTGTCCGCGGTATCGAACAACGGCTCCTTGTCCTCCTGATTGTCCTTGTTGTACGCCAGCGGCTGAGCCTTCATCAGCATGAGCAGCGCGACCAGGTGGCCGGTCACGCGCCCGGTCTTGCCGCGGGCGAGCTCGGGCACGTCGGGGTTCTTCTTCTGCGGCATGATCGAACTGCCGGTGCAGAAGCGGTCCGCCAGATCGACGAAGCCCACGCGAGGGCTGCTCCAGAGCACCAGTTCCTCCGAGAGGCGCGAGACGTGCGTCATCGCCAGGGCGGCGGCGGCACAGAACTCGATCGCGAAGTCGCGGTCCGAGACCGCGTCGAGCGAGTTCGCGCACACCCCGTCGAAACCGAGCGTGCGCGCGACGCGTTCGCGGTCGATCGGGTACGAGGTGCCGGCGAGCGCCGCGGCGCCCAGCGGAAGCCGGTTCACCCGGCGCCGGCAGTCGCCCATGCGCTCGTCGTCGCGCGCGAACATCTCGACGTACGCCATCAGGTGATGTCCGAACGTGACCGGTTGCGCGACCTGCAGGTGCGTGAACCCCGGCATGATCGTGTCCGCATGGCGCTCGGCCAGATCCACGAGCGCCGACTGCAGCGCCGTCAGCAGAACGCGGCTCTCGTCGATCGTCTCGCGCAGCCACAGCCTGACGTCGGTAGCCACCTGGTCATTGCGCGAGCGCGCGGTGTGCAGCCGCTTTCCCGCGTCGCCCACGAGTTCGACCAACCGCCGTTCGACGTTCAGGTGAACGTCCTCGAACTCGATCGACCACTCGAAGGTGCCGCCCTCGATCTCGCCACGGATGGCCGCCATGCCGGAGCGGATGGCCTCGAGGTCCGGCTCCGACAGCACGCCGACCGCGTGCAGCATCTCCGCATGCGCGAGGGAGCCGGCGATGTCCTGCAGCGCCAGCCGGCGATCGAAGTCCACCGACGCGGTGTAGCGCTTGACCAGTTCGGCCACCGGCTCGGAGAACCGGGCCGACCAAGCCTGCGCCTTCCTGCCGAACTGATCTGTCATAATCCAACGCCCATGGCGCCCAGCGACGGAAAAGCCGCGAATTATAAGTCGGACCCCGGGTCCGGCGGGCCGGCTCAAAAGGCGCGCAGGCAATCCGAAGGCGGCCAGGCACCGGTCATCCCGGACACCTGCAACCTGGGCATCCTGCTGCGCACGTTGGTGCCGCTCAACGTGCTCGCAGTCGTGGGGGCGATCGCGCTCAGCTCGGGGCCGCTCGAGGCTGGGTTGCGGTTTCTGGACATCGCGGTCGTGCTCGAACCGGTCGCGCTCGGGTCGCTCGGGCTGCTGTGCGCGCTGCGCAAGGGGGTCAACGGCGCCGCGCAGTGGCTGCAGTGGGCCGTCGCACTCGGGGTACCCGCGGCGCTCGCGGTGGCGACCGTGCTGATCGTGCCGAGCTTTGCCCAGCCGGATGCGGGCGGTGCCACCGTGTGGTGGGTGCTGGGGCGCGGCATCCTCGCCGCGATGACCGCCGGACTGTTCGCGGTGTATTTCCGTCTCCGCGATCGCGCGTTCTCCCCGTCGTTCTCCGAGGCCCGCCTGCAGGCGCTGCAGGCGCGGATCCGCCCGCACTTCCTGTTCAACAGCCTGAACGCGGTGCTCGGGCTGATGCGCAGCGACCCGCGCCGCGCCGAGGCCACGCTGGAGAATCTGGCCGATCTGTTCCGCGTGTTCATGCGCGATGCGCGCGAACTGGTGCCGCTGGACGACGAGGTGGTGACCTGCAAGGAGTACTTGGCGATCGAGCAGATCCGGCTCGGCGACCGGTTGCGCGTGCAGTGGTCGCTCGACGGGATGCCGGGCGACGCGCTGCTCCCCTCGCTGCTGCTGCAGCCGCTGATCGAGAACGCGGTCCATCACGGGATCGAGCCGAGCGCCGAGAGCGGGACGATCGAGATCGCGATCACCCAGCCGGGCGAGCGGGTCCGTGTGGAGATCTCCAACCCGCTCGCGCCGCTGCCCCCCATCCGCGGGGGTAACCAGATGGCACTGTCCAACGTGCGGGAGCGCCTGATGCTGCTGTACGATATGGAGGCCGAACTCAAGACCGGCGTCGAGAACGGTCGGTTCAGGCTCCAGCTCGAATTTCCCTACCGAAAAGAAAGAAGACGCCGAGATGTCCGACGCTACTTCGATCCTGATCGTTGATGACGAGGCGCCGGCTCGGGCTCGGCTGCGCGAGGTGCTCGCGGATCTCGCCCCGGAGTTCCTGCACCGGATCGTCGGGGAGGCCGGCAACGCGCCCGAAGCGCTCGCACAGATCGAGTCTCAGCGCCCGCAGATCGTGCTCATGGACGTGCAGATGCCCGGGATGACGGGGATCGAGCTCGCACGCCACATCTCCGCCCGGGCGGCAGAGGCCGATCACGACGCGCCCAAGCCGATGCCGCTGGTGATCTTCGTCACCGCCTTCGACGAGTTCGCGGTCGAGGCCTTCGAGGTGAACGCGCTCGACTACCTGCTCAAGCCCGTACGGGCGCAGCGGCTGCTGGGGGCGTTGAAGCGTGCGCAGACGCTGCTGCCTGCCGAGCATCTCGAAGCGATCGACCAGCTGGTCAAGGCGACCAACACCCGGCGCCGTCACCTGTCGGTGCACGAGCGCGGCCGCGTCATTCTGGTGCCGCTCGAACAGGTGTTGTATCTGAAGGCCGAGCTCAAGTACATCACGGTTCGCACCCGCGAGCGCGAGTACTTGATCGAGGAGTCGCTCACGTCGCTCGAGGACGAGTTCAAGGATCGGTTCGTGAGGATCCACCGCAACGCGCTGGTCGCTCGCCCGTCGATCGCAGGCTTCGAGCGCGTGACGCCCACCGGCGAGGGTGAGGCCGGCGATCCGTACTGGCAGGTGGTGCTGCGCGAGGTGACCGAGAAGCTTCCGGTCAGTCGCCGGCAGTGGTCGATCGTCAAGGGCCTCGTCAGCTGAACCCCGGGACGCATCGCGCGGCGCAGGCCGCGTCGCCGCCCGAGCGGCTGGTGATCGCCACGCGGGAAAGCCGGCTCGCGCTCTGGCAGGCGAATCATGTTCGCGACCGCCTGAGGGCGCTCTATCCGTCGTGCTCGGTCGAGCTGCTCGGGATGACGACGACCGGCGACCAGATCCTCGACCGGTCGCTCAACGAGATCGGCGGCAAGGGCCTGTTCACGAAGGAACTCGAGGTTGCGCTGGCCGACGGGCGGGCGGACATCGCGGTGCACTCGCTGAAGGACGTGCCGATGCACCTGCCAGAGGGCTTCGAGCTGGCGGCGGTGATGCGGCGCGAGGACCCGCGCGACGCATTCGTCTCGCAGGCGCACGCCGGCGTCGACGTGCTGCCCCGCGGTGCGCGCGTCGGGACCTCCAGCCTGCGCCGCGCGGCGCAGCTGGGCGAGCGTCGTCCGGACCTGCGGATCGAGCCGCTGCGCGGCAACCTGGACACACGGTTGGCCAAGCTCGATCGCGGGGAGTACGACGCGATCGTGCTCGCCGCCGCCGGGCTCAAGCGGCTGGGCCTGGGTCACCGGATCCGCGAGGTGCTGCCGCCGGCCACGAGCCTGCCGGCGCCCGGGCAGGGTGCGCTCGGCATCG
>JBIKMO010000049.1:0-21808 GCA_044359175.1 Burkholderiaceae bacterium
TGGAGACCACCTTGCCCCGCTGTTCGGCCTCGAGCGCGGAGATCTCCAGGTTGACGAACCGGGTCAGCGACGAACTGAACAGGCTGATCGCGAAGCTCGCCGCGTCGGCGCCCGAGATGGGTCCGGCCGGCAGGTTGACGAAGTTCGTGTTGGCGATCGGCGTGGGCTGGCCCAGCCCCTGCAGGTTCGTGCCCTGCAGGTTGCTGCCGAGCTGCGAGGACAGCGCACTCACGCCGGTGAGGTTGCCCGCCAGCGTCGAGTACAGGTTGCTGCCGCCCAGCGGCGTGCCCGCGCCGTACACGGGCACGTTGACCGCCACCGCCTGGCCGGTGACCGGATCGATCTGGCTGGCGGTTCGGTAGACCGTGCTGCGCAGGTCGTTGAAGCCGAACTTGACCCCGAGGTTGCGCGAGAACCGGTCGTCGGCCTCGACGATGCGCGCCTCGATCAGCACCTGCCGCACCGGGATGTCGAGCTGCGAGATGATCCGACGGATCTCGTCGAGCCGCGAACCGGTCTCGCGTACGAACAGCTTGTTCGTGCGGGCGTCGGCCACCGCGCTGCCGCTCTTCGACAACACGCGCTGCTTGTCGTCGGAGATCATCTTCAGGACCGCGTCGGCCTTCTGGTAGTTCAGCTGGAACACCTCGACGCGGGTCGGCTCGATCTCGGCGATCTGCTGGCGGCTCTCGAGCTCGAGCTTCTCCTGCGTGGCGAGCTCGTCGCGAGGCGCGATCAGGATCACGTTGCCGTTCTTGCGCATGTCGAGATTCTTCGACTGCAGAACGATGTCCAGCGCTTGATCCCAGGGCACGTCCTTGAGCCGCAGCGTGAGGCTGCCGGCCACCGAATCGCGCACGACGATGTTCAGGTTGGTGAAGTCCGCGATCACCTGAAGCAGCGCGCGGATGTCGACGTTCTGGAAGTTCAGCGACAGCTTCTCGCCGCGGTAGCCCTGCCGCGTGCCCTGCACGAGCCGGTTGGGATCCTCGCGCAGGCCCTTGACCTCGACCACGAACTGGGTGTCGCTCTGGTAGGCGTTGTGCTCCCAAAGACCGCCGCCCGGCTCGATCACCATCCGGGTGTTCTCGCCCTGCTGGAAGGTGCGCACCGAGCGCACCGGCGTGCCGAAGTCGGCCACGTCAAGCCGGCGGCGCAGGTTGTCCGGCAGCCGCGTCTTCAGGAAGTCGACCACGACGGTCTGCCCCTGCTGGCGGATGTCGACGCCGGTGTTCGAGTCCGACAGCTCGACCACCACCCGCCCCTCGCCGTCCTTGCCGCGCCGGAAGTCGATATCGCGCAGCGCGTGGCCGACGCGGTCGTCGCCGCGCGCGAAGTTGAACGTGCCGATGCCGGACACCGGGGTCGGCACCGGTGCCACCGCGGCCACCGGGGCCACCGTGATCAGCAGCGCGTTGCCCTCGATCCGGGTCTGATGGGTGACCGCACGGCGCAGGTTCAGCACCATCCTCGACCGGGTGCCCGCCTGCACGACGTTGACGCTGCGCACGTCGCCCTGTGCGAGCTCGACCAGGTTCTGACCGGTGCCGTTGCCGGTGTCGGCCAGATCGAGCGCGATCCGCGGCGGGTTGGCCACCGAGAAGCTCGGCGGCACCGCGGCGAGCGGGGAGCGCATCGTCACGCGCAGCACCGTGGCGTCGCCGTCCTGCTGAGCGGTGAGCGACTGGATCGCGTTGCCCTGGGCCCGGACCGCCCCGCTCCACGTCGCGCAGGCGGCCGCGACCGCGAGCGCGGCGAACCAGGCCCCTGCGAGCCGCCCGGTGCGACCTGCGCCGGCATCGATCGATCGCACGTTCGTCCTCACTTGGTGGTCTCCTGCAGGCGCAGCGCGGTGGTCCGCTCGACCCAGTCGCCCGCGGCGTCCTGGACCAGCTCCTTCACCGACACCTCGGTCTCGGAGATCTGGGTGATCCGGCCGAAGTTCTGGCCGACGTAGTTGCCGACCCGCACCTGGTGGACCGCGGTGTCGGCCTGCAGCAGCGCGACGTTCGCGCTGCCCTGGCGCAGGTTGCCGACCAGCTTCAGGTTGTCGAGCGGGAACGCCTCGAGCGCCTCGCGACGCCGGGTCAGGTCTGGGCTGAGTCGGCCGCCGGCGCGCTCGGCCTCGACCGCGCTGACCCGCAGCTTGGCCTGGCTGAACGGGTCGGTCTCGTCGCGGCCCTGGTAGAGGTACGGCTCGAACGACTTGGGCGCCGGCAGCCGCTCGACCCGCACCGGCGTGTTGCGGCGCGTCTGGTCCATCCAGGCCTGAAGCTCGGACTGATCGGTCTCGCAGCCCGTCACCAGCAGCGTGCACGGCACGGCGATCACGAGCGCGGCCCGGCGGATCGCGCCCGAGGTCATGGCTTCGCTCCCGGCCGGGCGGTCTGCGCGGCGGCACGCTGGCGCTGGATCTCCTCGGCGTCGAGGTACCGGAAGGTCTTCGCGGTCGCATCCATCACCAGCATCTGCGACTTCTCCTGCGGCACGATCGACAGGTTGTTCAGCGTCACGATCCGCGGCAGGTTCGAGATGTCGCTCGCGAACGCGCCCAGGTCGTGATAGTTGCCGACCACCTTCACGGCGATCGGCAGCTCCGCGTAGTACTCCTTCGCGACGACCGCACCCGGCTTGAACAGCTGCAGCTGGGCGCCGCGCCCCACGCTGCCCTTGTTGATGTCCGACAGCAGCGCGTCCATCTCGGCCTTGCTCGGCAGCTGCTTCTCGAGCTGGCTCACGTACTGGAAGACCTGCTCGCGCTGCGTGCGCAGCGCCTCGAGGTTGACCGCCTGCTTGATCTTGTCGTTGAACTGCGCCTTCAGGGTCTCCTCCTCGAGTCGCCCCGCCTCCAGCTCCTGGAACAGCGACTGCCAGTACAGCAGCCAGCCGACGGTCACGAGTGCGCAGAACAGCAACGCGAACAGCAGACCGCGCGGCAGCGCCGGCCACAGACCGGGGTGCCGTCCCTGCAGGCCGGAGAACTGCCGGACCAGCCGGGTGGTGTCGATCGAGAACGAGCGCAGCGCGGCCATGGTCAGCGGTTCGCCGCACCGACCTGCACCGGCGTCGCAGCGGCCTGCGGCGCGGCGCCCGATTCGGTGCCGGTGGTGCGCGGCGCACCCGGCCGCGCGTCGGTGGTGGGCACGGTCTGGCGTTTGACCAGCGCGTTCAGGGAGAACTCGAACAGCTTGCGCGGCTCCTTCTGCCCGGACAGCGGGGGCAGCGTGATCTCCTTGATCTCGGACAGCTCGGGGCGCTCGAGCCACGGGCTGCGCTCGACCAGGTTGCGCAGCAGCTCGGCGACGCGCTCGTTGGTCTGCGCATGCCCGCCGAGCGTGACCCGCAGATCGTCCTGCTTGAGCAGGCGCAGGTACACGCCCTCGGGGGTCACCCGGACCAGCTCGTCGAACAGACGCACCGGCAGCGTACGGTCGCTCTGCAGGTTCTCGACCGCCTGCTGGCGCGCACGCAGCGCGGCGATCTCCTCGCGCAGGTTCTTGATCTCGGCGATCTGCTTGTCGAGCTGGGCGTTCTCGTTCTTGATGAAGGCGTTGCGGTCGAGCTGCGCGGTGATCTGATGGTTGATCGCCACGCCGCCGGCGAACACGGTCGCCGCGCCGGCCACGGCCACCAGCACCGCCGCGGCGACGAAGTCCTTCTTGCGCCGCTCGCGCTTCATCTCGCGGTGCGGCAGCAGGTTGATCCGGATCGGCGCGAACGCGCGCGCGCCGCCGCCGTCCAGCGCGGTGTCGGGCATCAGGCCGACCGGGCTGCTCATCGGACGCGATGTGGCCATGTCGTTCGGCTCAGGTGTCGAAGCGGCGCATCGCCAGCCCGCAGCCGACCATCAGCGCGGGGGCGTCCAGCCGCAGTTGCCGCTCGCGGATCGTCGGCGCGAGCTCCATGCCCTGGAACGGACTCATGATCTCGGTGGGCACCTGCGTGCGCTCTGCGACCGCCTCGGCGAGCCCCGCGGTCACCGCGCAGCCGCCGGCGAGGAACAATCGATCGACCCGCGTGTAGGGCGTGGACGTGAAGAAGAACTGCAGCGATCGTGCGACCTCGCTCGCGCCCTGCTCGACGAACGGGGCGAGCAGTTCGGTCGCGTAGTTGTCGGGCAGGTCCCCGGACTTCTTCTTGAGCTCGGCCTCCTCGACCGTCAGGCCGTACAGCCGCACGATGTCCTGGGTGAGCTGCGCACCGCCGAACGTCTGCTCGCGCTCGAACACGGTCTGGCCGTCGAGCACGACCGTGAGGTTGGTCGTCGACTGGCCGACGTCGAACACCGCGATGATCATCCCGTTGCCGTGATTCGGCAGGTAGCCGGTCACGTGGTCGATCGCCGCGCGGGCCGCGTACGGCTCGACGTCGATCACCATCGGGCGCAGCCCCGCCATCTCGGCGATCGCGATCCGATCCTCGACCTTCTCCTTGCGTGACGCGGCGAGCAGCACGTCGACCTCGTCCTCGGTCTGCGTGCTCGGGCCCAGGATCTGGAAGTCGAGGTTGACCTCGTCGATCGGGAACGGGATGTACTGGCTCGCCTCGGTCTCGACCTGCAGCTCGTAGTCGTCCTCAGGCAGGTCGGCCGGCAGCGTGATCCGCTTGGAGATCACCGCCCGGGAGGGCAGCGCGATCGCGGCGAGCTTGGTGCGCGCGCCGGCGCGTCGGATCGCCCGGTTCAGCGCGTCGGCGACCGCCTCGGGCTTCTCGACGTTGCCGTCGGAGATCGCGCCGCGCTCGATCGGCTCGATCGCGTAACGCTCCAGTCGCAGCGCCGCCTTGCCGCCCGGCACCAGTTCGACCAGCTTGATGCTGGACGCGCTGACATCCACCCCCAGCATCGGCTGGGTGCGGCGCCGAAACAGGCTTGGAAGGGCAAGAGCCAATATCGCCTCTGAGAAGTCGGATAAATTTCGTTTCAGACCAGCAGGTTACACCGTTTTCTTAAAATCTACTTCAAATCGGCGCGAACCCTTGAAACACTGTAAAGGTTTTCGACAGCGCTGGAACCGGGGGGCAACGGCCACCCGTCGACCCGCTCACCCCATTCGTCGCAGCGCAGGGTCGCCGGCGGTTGCAGACCGGTGCGCGGTCGCGTCCGCGGCCCGTGCATCGGGCGAACGACGCGCTCGGCGCGTCGCCCGGAGCGGTGGCCCGACCCGCTGCTATCATCGACACCCGTTCGACGCACTGAAGCTGCAGCCCATGTCCCACCCGCGCGCGCGCCCCGCGACGATCCGCGGCCCGTCGGGCGGCGGTCGGGGGTTCGGCCTGGTGAGCCTGCTGCTCGCGCTCATCGGGGTGCCGGTCGTGCTCGCAGCGGCCGCCGGCCTCACGCTCGCGTTCGCGGCGATCCTCGCCAACGACCGGCTGCCCTCGCTCGACGTGCTGACCGACTACCGGCCCAAGGTGCCGCTTCGCGTCTGGACCGCCGACGGCGTGCTGATCGGCGAGTTCGGCGAGGAGCGGCGCAGCGTGGTCCGCATCGAGGACGTGCCCGAGGTGATGAAGCAGGCGATCCTCGCCGCCGAGGACGACCGGTTCTTCGAACACTCGGGCATCGATCTCACCGGCATGGCGCGCGCCGCGATCAGCAATCTGGTCTCCGGCAGCCGCGGGCAGGGGGCGAGCACGATCACGATGCAGCTCGCGCGCAACTTCTTCCTGTCCAACGAGCGCACGTACACCCGCAAGATCTACGAGGTGCTGCTCGCGTTCCGGATCGAACGCACGCTGTCCAAGGAGCAGATCCTGGAGATCTATCTGAACCAGATCTTCCTCGGTCAGCGCGCCTACGGATTCGCGTCGGCCTCGCAGATCTACTTCGGCAAGCCGCTGTCGCAGATCACCGCCGCCGAGGCGGCGATGCTGGCCGGTCTGCCGAAGGCGCCGTCGGCGTACAACCCGGTGGTCAACCCGCGACGCGCGAAGGTCCGCCAGCAGTACGTGCTGGGTCGCATGCGATCGCTGGGGCACCTGACCGACGCGCAGCACCAGGCGGCGCTGCAGCAGGAGCTCAAGCTGCAGCCGGACCGCGGCGACTACGCGGTGCGCGCGCCGTACGTCGCCGAGCTGGCGCGCATGCTCGCGTTCGAGCAGTTCCGCGACGAGACCTACGTCGCCGGTTTGAACGTGATCACCACGGTGATCGCCGAGGAGCAGCGCGCGGCCAACCTGGCGGTCCGCCAGGGTGTGATCGCCTACGACCGCCGCTACGGCTTTCGCGGTCCTGAGGCCCAGATCGACCTGCCGGCCGACCCGCAGCGGCGCGCCGAGAAGATCGAGGAGGCGCTGCTGGAAGCCGGCGACATCGACGACTTCCTGCCGGCGGTGGTCACCGAGGTCACGCCCACGGCGATCCGCGCCGCGCGCAGCCGCGGTCAAAGCATCGAGGTCACCGGCGACGGGCTGCGCCTGGTCGCCTCGTGGATCTCCGAGAAGGCGCCCACCAGCCGTCGGCTTCGGCCGGGTGCGGTGATCCGCGTCGACGATGGGCCCAAGGGCTGGGAGGTCACCCAGGTGCCCGAAGTCCAGGCCGCGTTCGTCGCGGCCAGCACCGAGGACGGGGCGGTGCGCGCGCTGGTCGGCGGCTTCGACTTCAGCCGCAACAAGTTCAACCGGGTCACGCAGGCCTGGCGCCAGCCCGGCTCGAGCTTCAAGCCGTTCATCTATTCGGCATCGCTCGAGAAGGGCTTCATGGCGAGCACGATGATCAACGACGCGCCGGTGATCGTCGATCCGGCGGTCACCGGCGGTCAGGTCTGGGAGCCGAAGAACTACGACGGCAAGTTCGAAGGCCCGATGACGATGCGCGCGGCGCTCGCACGGTCGAAGAACATGGTGTCGATCCGCGTGCTGCAGGCGATCGGGCCGCAGTACGCGCAGGATTACGTCACCCGCTTCGGGTTCGACGCCGAGCGGCACCCGCCTTACCTCACGATGGCGCTGGGCGCGGGGTCGGTCACGCCGTGGCAGATGGTCGGCGGGATCGCGGTGTTCGCCAACGGCGGCTTCCGGGTCGAGCCGCACCTGATCTCGCGGATCACCGACGCCAACGGCACGGTGCTCGCGCAGGCCCGGCCGGTTCGGGCGGGCGACGAGTCGGTCCGCGCGATCGACGCCCGCAACGCATTCCTGATGGACAGCCTGCTGCGCGACGTGGTCCGCAAGGGCACGGCGACCAGCGCGCTGCGCCTGAAGCGCACCGATCTGGCCGGCAAGACCGGCACGACCAACGATTCGCACGACGCGTGGTTCGCCGGCTACCAGCCCAAGGTCGCGGCGGTCGCGTGGGTCGGCTTCGATCAGCCTCGCAAGCTCGGCGACCGGGAGACCGGCGGTGGGCTCGCGCTGCCGATCTGGATCGGCTACATGGCGACCGCGCTCAAGGGCGTTCCCGACCGGCCCGCGGTGCCGCCCAACGGCGTGGTCCAGGAGGCCGGCGAGTGGTACCTCGCCGAGACCCGACCGGGCCACGGCATCGCGTCGCTCGGGGTCGTCGAGGACGGGCTGGGCGTCGGCGAGCGCGGCGAGCAGGTGCGCGAGCAGGTCTTCTGATCACGCGCCCGCGGCGGGGCCGTTCGGCTCGGCCCGCGGCCGACCGCCCGCGGCGGGGCCGTTCGGCTCGGCCCGCGGCCGACCGCCCGCGTCGATCGGCTCGGCGGCCCGCGCCATCCGCCACTCGGCCAGCACGCGCAGCACGGCGTCCGGATCCGCGGGCTTGGTCAGGTGCAGGTCGAACCCCGCCTCGCGTGCCTCCCGTCGGTCGCAGTCGCGCCCGTAACCGCTCACTGCCACCAGCAGCACCGCGGGATCGGCCGCGGCCCCGCCGGCGCCGCGCAGACGGCGTGCAACCTCGTAGCCCGAGACGCCCGGCAGGCCCAGGTCCATCAGCACGACCTGCGGCCGGAACCGCGCGGCGACGCACAGTCCGTCCTCGCCGTCGTACGCGCACTCCACCCGATAGCCCTCCAGACCGAGCAGCAGGCTCAGGCTCTGCGCCGAATCGACGTTGTCGTCGACCACGAGCACGCGGCAGCGCTCGGCCGGCGGCGCGGCGGAGTGCGGCGCGGCACGCTCGCCGCACGCCGGGGCGGATGCGCGCGTCACGGGAGCGTCGGCGCGTCGCCGGTGGGCAGGACGCCGGGCGCCGCCGCGCTCGCGAACCGGATCTGCAGGGCGTCCCCGGTCCGTCCCGTGCCCTCCGGCCCCAGCCATCCGCCGTGGGCCTGGACCGCGAGCGCGGCGTGCAGCAGCTCCAGCGGCAGACCGGCGGGCGCGTGGCCGAACGCGTGCCAGATCGACGTGCGCCCGGGCTCGCCCTCGTCGACGTGGATGGACAGCATCGCTGACCCGGGCGCCGCGTGCAGCGCCAGGCACACCGGCGCGCCCGGCGCGCCGTTGCGGATCGCATGGATGCCGAGCGCCACCAGCGCGTCGCGCAGCAGCGCACCGTCGCCCGGAATCGTGGCCGGAGCGCCGTGCTGCCGCGATTCGATCGCGCGACCGGCCGCGGCTGCGGCCGGCCCGAGCGCGGCCACCGCCTCGTCGAGCACCGCGGCCAGGTCGGTCGGCGCGCGCTGCAGCAGTCCGTCGCCGGCGCGCAGGCGCAGCACCCGCGCCAGCAGGTCGATCGTCGCGCACTGCTGCGAGAGCGCGCGGCGCGCGCCATCGAGCGCACGGGCCGACGCACCCGCGCGCAGCGCGGGATCGGCGCCGAGCAGATGCAGCCAGCCCGCGAGGGCGTTGAGCGGGCTGCGCAGCTCGTGGGCGACCAGCGCCGCGAATTCGTCGCCGGTCAGCGATCGCGCGCCGTCCTGCGGCGCACCGGGGTCGGGCCGATGCCGTGGGCTCACGCCCGATTGAACCACATCGCCCCCGCGCCGGCATCGTCGGAGCGCGGCGCGGACGAATCCGCCGGCTCGCCGAAGCGGGCGATCTTTGCATCGCCGGCCGACTCCTCCATGATCCCGGACGGGCGGCCGCCCGTGCCGCCGGAGTCGCAGATGAAGACCTACACGAACCCGGTGTTCGGATACCGCCGCAGCGCCGACCAGCGTCCGGGCGAGGCCGCGCGCCATCCGGTGGTCGTGGTCGGCGCCGGCCCGGTCGGGCTGTGCACGGCGATCGACCTGGCGATGCAGGGCACGCCGGTGGTGGTGCTGGACGACGACCAGACCGTCAGCGTCGGCTCGCGGGCGGTGTGCTACGCCAAGCGCACGCTGGAGATCCTCGACCGGCTGGGCTGCGGACAGCCGGTGGTCGAGCGCGGCATCTCGTGGAACCGCGGCCGCGTGTTCCTGCGCGACCGCGAAGTCTACGGATTCGATCTGCTGCCCGAGTCCGGGCACGCCCGCCCGGCGTTCGTGAACCTGCAGCAGTACCACCTCGAGGAGATCCTGGTCGCGCGCGCCGGGCAACTGCCGCTGCTGCAGCTGCGCTGGCGCAACCGCGTGACCGCGGTGGAGCCGCAGCAAGAGGGTGTGATGCTTCGGGTGGACACGCCGGACGGGCCCTACGCGCTGCGCGCCGACTGGCTGGTGGTCGCCGACGGCGCGCGCAGCCCGGTGCGTCACATGCTCGGGCTCGAGAGCCGCGGCCAGGTCTTCCAGGACCGGTTCCTGATCGCCGACGTGCTGATGAAGCTCGATCACCCGACCGAGCGGTGGTTCTGGTTCGATCCGCCGTTTCACCCCGGCCAGTCGGTGCTGCTGCATCGGCAGGCGGACAACGTCTGGCGTGTGGACTTCCAGCTCGGCTGGGACGCGGACCCCGAGGCCGAACGCCAGCCCGAGCGCGTGCTGCCGCGGCTGCGGCAGATGCTCGGCGATCGCGAGTTCGAGCTCGAATGGGTCAGCGTCTACACGTTCCAGTGCCGGCGGATGGACCGCTTCCGGCACGGGCGCGTGATCTTCACCGGCGACGCCGCGCATCAGGTCTCGCCGTTCGGCGCGCGCGGCGCGAACTCGGGGATCCAGGATGCGGACGCGCTCGGCTGGCGGCTCGCCGCGGTGGTCCGGGGTCGGGCCGAGCCGTCGGTGATCGACGTCTGGTCGGCCGAGCGCGAAGCCGCCGCCGACGAGAACATCCTGAACAGCACGCGCAGCACCGACTTCATCACGCCGAAGTCCGACGTCGCGCGCGCGTTCCGCGACGCGACCCTCGAGCTCGCCGAACACCTGCCGTTCGCGCGCCGCCTGGTCAACAGCGGCCGTCTGTCGACGCCCGCGACGCTGGATGCGAGCGCGGCCAACACCGCCGATACCGACGCGTTCGCGGCCCCCGCGATGCGCCCCGGAGCGCCGTCGGTGGACGCGCCGCTCGCCAGCCCTGCGGGCGAGCCGGTCTGGTGGCTGCAGCAGGTCGGCGGCCGCTTCGACCTGCTTCTGTTCGCCACGGCCGACGACGCCGCGTCGAGCACCGCACAAGCACTCGCGCTGATGGATGCGCTCGCACCCGAGGGCGGCGTCGTGCACGCGGTGCTGCCCGCCCCCGCCCCGCAGGCGGCCTCGCTCGCCGATCGGCTCGAGGCCCGGCGACCGGGCGCCGCGCGGGTCTGGATCGACCGCGAGGGCCTGCTCGCGCGCCGCTGCGACGCGCAGCCGGGGACCGCGGTGCTGCTGCGCCCGGACCAGCACGTGTGCGCGCGCTGGCGGCTCGCACGGCCGGCGGCAGTGGCGGCCGCGATCGCGCGCTGCGCCGCGGGCCCCGGGACCCCAGGTGGGGGCAACGAAGGGACCGCGACCGCAGCGGGCGGGGACGGAGAAGGCGCCGCCGGGGGCGCCGGGGTCACCGCCTACCCCGCGGTCGCACCCGTCGCCCGACCCGGCGCTGTGGATACCGCCGCAGCCACCGCCGGAGCGCGCCCATGAGCGCGCGACTGAAGGTCGAGCCCGCGATCGACCGCCCCGACGACTTCTACGAGGCGCTGATCGCCGCCCACCGCGACCTCACCGATGCGCAGAGCCTCGCGCTGAACTGCCGGCTGATCCTGGTCCTCGCCAACCAGATCGGCGACGTCGACCTGCTGAAGGACGCACTCGCGCTGGCGCGGCGGAGCGCAGGCGCCGGCGGCTGAACGCGGCCCGCGGTCGCGGCCCGCCGGGGGGCTCATCCGCGCGCCAGCACCACCGGCTGCCCCGACTGCTGGCTGACCAGCCGCGACAGAGCCGCCCAGAGTTCGTCGCCGCTGCGTCCGTCGACCCAGCGCTCGTCCTCGAGGCGGTAGTGGAAGCCGCCTGAGCGCGCGGCCACCCAGATCTCGCCGGCCACCCCGTGGCTGTTGACCACCACCTTCGAGCCGTCGCCGAAATCCAGGGTGATCACGTTGGCCTGGCGGGTCAGGTCCAGGTCGAGGTCGGCGGTGTCGATCGCGCGTTCGAGCGCGGCCTCGATCGCGTTCAGCGTGGCTTCGGCGGCGCGCAGGCGGTCAGGATCGCTCATGCTATCCTCGATCGATGGGGGGTCACCGGTCACGCCGCGGGGCGGCGCTCGCGGCGGGCATTCTAGCCGCAAGCACGCTCGTCGCCTGCGGCCAGCGGGGCCCGCTGGTGCTGCCCCAGCCGCCGCAGCCGCCCGCCCCCCGCGCGGTCGTACCGGCCACGGCCGCGACGCCCGCCCCCGGTCCGTCCGCCAGCCGTCCCGGGGCGAGCGACGCCCCGGATCCGGCGCGCCCGGCGCGCTGAACCGGGTGACCCCCGCGATGCAAACGCCCGGTTTCCCCTTCGTCGCCGGCCGGCTGCACGCCGAGGGCGTGCCGCTGGACACCATCGCCGAGCGCTTCGGCACGCCGACCTGGGTCTATTCGCGCGCGGCGATCGAATCGGCGTGGGACGAGTTCGCCGACGCCGCGCGGGGCCGCCGGGCGCTGATCTGCTACGCGATGAAGGCCAACGCCAACCTCGCGGTACTCGACCTGCTGCGCCGGCGTGGCGCCGGGTTCGACATCGTCTCGGGCGGCGAACTCGCGCGCGCGCTGGCCGCGGGCGCATCGCCCGGATCGATCGTCTTCTCGGGCGTGGGCAAGACCGCCGCCGAGATGCACGCCGCGCTTCGGGCGGGCGTGCGGTGCTTCAACGTCGAGTCCGACAGCGAGCTCGAGCGGCTGGACTCGGTCGCGCGCGCCGCGGGCGCTCGCGCGCCGGTGTCGCTGCGGGTGAACCCGGACGTGGACGCCCGGACCCATCCGTACATCTCCACCGGGCTGCGCGAGAACAAGTTCGGCATCGCGCACGAGCGCGCGCTCCACGCCTACCGTCGGGCGGCGTCGCTGCCCGGGCTGCGGGTGATCGGCATCGATTGCCACATCGGCTCTCAGATCACCGAGCTCGAGCCGTTCGTCGCGGCGCTCGACCGCGTGCTCGATCTGGTCGACGCGCTCGATGCGATCGGCATCGCGATCGAGCATGTCGATCTCGGCGGCGGGCTCGGCATCGCCTACCGCGACGAGCAGCCGCCGTCGCGGTCGGCGCTGCTCGGCGCGGTGTTCGCGCGGGTGGACGCCTGGGCCCGGGCGCGCCGGCGCGAGGCCCCGGAGCTGGTGTTCGAGTTCGGCCGCTCGGTCGTCGGCAACGCGGGGCTGCTGCTCACGCGGGTCGAGGTGCTGAAGGCCAACGGCGACAAGCGCTTCGCGGTGGTCGACGCGGCGATGAACGACCTGATGCGCCCGGCACTCTACGAGGCCTGGCACGAGATCCTGCCGGTGGCGCCCGCGGCGGTCGCGTCGGCGACCTACGACGTGGTCGGGCCGGTGTGCGAATCCGGCGACTGGCTCGGCCGCGACCGGCTGCTCGCGGTCCGCGAGGGCGACCTGCTCGCGGTGATGTCGGCAGGTGCCTACGGCATGTCGATGAGTTCGAACTACAACACGCGGCCGCGCGGCGCGGAGGTGATCGTCGACGGCGACGCGGTCCACCTGGTGCGCGAGCGCGAGACGGTCGCGCAGCTGATCGCCGGCGAGCACCGTCTGCCGGCGGACTGATCGGCATCGACGCGCACGCCCGCGCGCACGTGTCAGCGCGCAGGCCGCGCCGGGCGGGGACGCCCGCGGTCCCACAGCCGCCAGCCGAGCAGCAGCGCCACCGCGAGCGCGTACCAGACCACCTCCGAGTAGTCGTTCTTGCCGGCCTTGTGCCACGCGTAGTGCAGGATCGACGCGACCGCCGCCGGATAGACCAGCCGGTGCAGCCGGCCCCACGCACGGCCCAGCCGGCGCATCATCGCGTCGGTCGAGGTGAGCGCGAGCGGCACCATCAGCAGGAACGCGAGCGCCCCCATCGTGACGAACGGGCGGCGGATCACGTCCTTCACGATCGCCTGCAGATCGAACCACTGGTCGAACCACAGGTAGGTCGTGAAGTGCAGCACGCCGTAGAAGAACGCGAACAGCCCGAGCATCCGCCGCAGCCGCATCAGCGCTGCGACGCCGGTCAGCCGACGCAGCGGGGTCACGGCGAGCGTCGCGCACAGGAACACCAGCGTCCAGGTGCCGGTCGAGCGCGTGACCAGTTCGACCGGGTTGACGCCCAGACCGCCGAACCAGCCGAGCGTGCCGGCGAGCACTAGGCGTGCGAGCGGCGCAAGCGACAACACGAACACGAAGGCCTTCACCGCGCCGAGGCGGTGCTGCGAAGGCGCACCGCCTGCTGCTGCGGCGGCGCGCGGCGCGACCGGCGGCATCGAGCGGTTCCGATCGGCGGATCGGCCGGTGCGCCTAGTAGAGGCGCTTCAGGTCCATGCCGGCGTACAGGCTCGCCACCTGCTCGGCATAGCCGTTGAACATCAGGGTCGGCCGCTTGCGCGCGAGGAAACCGTCCTCGCCGATGCGCCGTTCGCTGGCCTGCGACCAGCGCGGGTGGTCGACCTCCGGGTTCACGTTCGAGTAGAAACCGTACTCCTGGGGCGCGGAGCGGTTCCAGCTGGTGACCGGCTGCTTCTCGACGAATCGGATCCGAACCAGCGACTTGCTGCTCTTGAAGCCGTACTTCCAGGGCACCACCAGCCTCACCGGCGCGCCGTTCTGGTTGGGCAGCACCTCGCCGTACAGTCCGAACGTCAGCAGCGTGAGCGGGTGGTTCGCCTCGTCCAGCCGCAGCCCCTCGAGGTAGGGCCACTGGATCACCGACGAGCGCAGCCCCGGCATCTGCTTCGGATCGGCCAGCGTGACGAACTCGACGAACTTCGCGTTGCCGGTCGGCTCGACCCGTCGGATCAGTTCGGCGAGCGGGAAGCCGACCCAGGGGATGACCATCGACCAGCCCTCGACGCAGCGCATCCGATAGATGCGCTCTTCCATCGGCGCCATCTTGAGCAGGTCGTCCACGTCGAAGGTCCGCGGCCGGGCCACCTGCCCGTCGACCTCGACCGTCCAGGGGCGAGTGCGCAAGCGTCCCGCGTGCTTGACCGGATCGTCCTTCTCGAGCCCGAACTCGTAGAAGTTGTTGTAGGTCGTGACCTCCTTGTACGAGGTCGGCTTCTCGATCGTGGAGAGCGGGCTGGGACGCGCGGGCAGCCGCAGTTCGGGCCGCTGCGTCTGCGCCTGCACCGCAGCGGCCGCCGGCAGCAGGCCGGCCGCGCTCATCGCCTGAACGAGGCGGCGACGGTCCTGCCAGACGCCGCGAGGCGTGATCTCGGAGGGCAGCGGGTCGTGTCGGTCGGACGTTCGGACGATGGGCACGTACAGACTCCTCCGGGGCGCGGCCCCACGCCGGATTGTGGGGTCATCCCACGCCGCGACCCCCGCTCGACCCTGCCCGGATCGCGGGCGCGCCGCGCTCGGTCAGCGCAGCCCGGCGATGTAGTCGGACACCGCCTTCATCTCGCGGTCGGACAGGCGCGACGCGATCCGGGTCATCATCGCGCTGTTGTTGCGCTGGCCGCCGCGGAACTGCACGAGCTGCGACTCGGTGTACTCGGCCCACTGGCCGTGCAGCCGAGGGTACTGGGCCGGGATGCCGGCGCCGGCCGGGCCGTGGCATCCCGCGCACGACGGCACCTGCTTCTCGGGTATGCCGGAGCGGTAGATCCGCTGGCCGAGCTCGACCAGCTGCCGCTCGCGCGCAGCCGCGGGCTTCAACGCCTGCGCGGCGTAGAACGCGGCAACGTTGCGGCGGTCCTCCTCGGACAGCAACTGCGCGAAGCCCGCCATCACCGCGTTCTGGCGTTCGGCGACCTTCGCCGGAGGCTGCGGCACGAAGTTGCGCAACTGCTTGGACAGGTAGTCGGCGTGCTGGGCCGCGAGCTTGGGGTTCGCCGGTGTGGGCGAATTCCCGTCGGCGCCGTGGCAGGCGGCGCACACTTCGCCGGCGATCTTCTGGCCCCGTGCGATGTCCACCTTCGGCGCGCCGCCGGCCTGGGCGAATGCAGCCGCACCCGCCACCAGGCTGGCGAAGGCGATCGCCGCGCGGGCGAGCACGAGGGGAACTGCACGATGAATCATCGGTGACACCTGGCGCGAGTCGGGGCGAGCAAACCCCGAATTGTACAATGCGTCGGCACGATGCCGCTGCTCGCCACCGCCAGGTTCCACACGACCGTCGCCGCGGTGCAGCAGTTGCCGCGCGACGGCCTGCCCGAGGTCGCCTTCGTCGGCCGCTCGAACGCCGGCAAGTCGTCGGCGATCAACGTGCTGTGTCAGCGCCGCCGACTGGCGTTCGCCAGCCGGACCCCGGGCCGGACGCAGGCGCTCAACTATTTCGCCGTCGGACCGCCGGATCGCCCGATCGGCTTCCTGGTCGACACGCCCGGCTACGGCTACGCCAGCGCGCCGCTGGAGACCAAGCGCCGCTGGGACGGACTGGCCGGGGCGTACCTGCGCGATCGGGCTGCGCTGGCCGGCGTCGTACTGCTGCTCGACATCCGGCGCGGAATCACGGCGCTGGACGAGACGCTGATCGGCTGGGTTCCCGGCCGGGTGCGGCTCGCGGTGACGCTGACCAAGGCGGACAAGCTCGGACGACAGGGGCAGCTGCACGCGCTGCGTTCGGTGCGCGAGGCGCTCACCTCCCTGCGCGGCCAGCCGGCGGATACCGTGCTGACCTTCTCGGCGCTCAGCCGTGCCGGTGGCGACGAGCTCGCGAGGATGGTAGAGAATTGGCTGGACGCCGGCGCGCAATCCGGTGGTGTGCCGACGCGGTAAAAAAAACCCCGGCGGCATCGAGCCCCGGGGTTGGAACGCCTTTGAATGCTTCGCAGGCACCCGCTCAGGGAGGAGAAGCGGGAGACAGTCGGATGACCATCTGTTGTCCATGATAAAGCCTGCACAAGAAATTGCAAGCGTTTCGTCGACCCGGCGTTTCGCAGTCTGACCGATCAGTTCAAGGACGACCCAGATGAGCGATTTTCCCCAATTGCATCAAGGATTTCCGACGCAACGCCCTCGCCGGCTGAGGCGGGACGCCTTCACCCGCCGCCTCGTACGTGAGCACTCGCTGACCGTTGACGATCTCATCTACCCGTGTTTTGTCCAGGACGGATCGGGGGACGAGCATCGGGTTCCATCGATGCCCGGGGTGTCGCGCGTGACCGTGGACGGGCTGCTGGGACTGGCCGAGCGGTGCGCTGCGCTCGGCGTGCCGGTGATGGCGGTGTTCCCGGTGATCGAGCCGGGGCTCAAGACGCCTGACGGCCGGATCGCGACCGACCCCGACGGGCTGGTGCCGCGCGCGGTTCGGGCGGTCAAGGCCCGGTTCCCCGGGCTGGGCATCCTGACCGACGTCGCGCTCGACCCGTTCACCAGCCACGGGCAGGACGGCGTCATCGACGAGTCCGGCTACGTGCTCAACGATCGCACGGTCGAGATCCTGCGCGATCAGGCGCTGGTCCAGGCCCAGGCGGGCGTCGACATCCTCGCGCCGTCCGACATGATGGACGGGCGGGTCGGCGCGATCCGGGGTGCGCTCGAGGGCGCCGGCCACGTGCACACGCGGATCATGGCCTACTCGGCGAAGTACGCGTCCGGCTTCTACGGCCCGTTCCGCGATGCGGTGGGCTCGGCGGCCAACCTGGGCCGGGGCGACAAGAAGACGTACCAGATGGACCCGGGCAACAGCGACGAGGCGCTGCGGGAGGTCGCGCTCGATCTGCAGGAGGGTGCCGACATGGTGATGGTCAAGCCCGGCCTGCCGTACCTGGACATCGTGCGGCGCGTGAAGGAGACCTTCCGCGTGCCGACCTTCGTCTACCAGGTGAGCGGCGAGTACGCGATGATCAAGGCGGCCGCAGCCAACGGTTGGCTCGACGAGCGCACGGTCGCCCTCGAGGCGCTGCTGTCGATGAAGCGGGCCGGCGCCGACGGCGTGCTGACCTACTTCGCGCTGGATGCCGCGCGGTGGCTGAAGGCCGGCTGACCCCGGGGTCCGCGGCGCCCGGCGCGGTGCCGGAGGGCGAGACGCCCGCCGAGCCGGGCGAACCCGCCTGGCAGGCGGTCTGGATCGGTTTAGGGCGCTGCATCGAGTCCGATCCGCAGACCGATCCGCCCGCCGCGGGCGGCTTCACGTGGATCGACGCCCGAGCCGACCTGCCGCGGGCATGGGTGCGGTCCGCCGAGCGGATCACCGGCGTGACCGTGCTCGACGAACACCTGGCCGACGCCGAGAACGCGAAGCACCCGTCGTACTTCGACTCGACCCGCGATTACGAGATGGTCGTATTCCGCGGCCTGGCGATGCCCCACGAAGTCGACCCCAGCCAGCCGATCCGCATCCGGACGCAGCCGACGGTCTTCTTCGTGTTCCCGCGCTGTCTGGTCACGGTGCGGCCCGCCGACAGCCGGCAGGTGCCCGCGCTGCGCCACCGGCTGCTCGACGCGACGCGCTCACAGCGTCTGCCGACGTCGCCCGAGGAGCTGATGCTGCGCATCCTCAACGGGATGGTCGACCAATACCTGGAACTGCGCGAACCGCTGACCCGCCAACTCGACGAGTGGCAGCGCGACCTGCTCGACCCGCGGGTGCCGTTCCGAGACTGGGTGGCGCTGCTCGAGGCGCGCCGGCAGCTGCGCAAGCTGGAGAACCTGTCGGAGGAACAGCTCGACGCACTGCAGGAGTGGCGCGACGAGCGGCTCGAGCACCGCGAGGACCCGGCCGACGCGCCGGCGCCCGACCTCGCGGGCGGTGACACGCCCGCGCCCGACCTCGCCGCCGGCAGCATGCCGGTGCGTGCCCAGCCAGCGGAGCTGCCCGGGCTCACCGACGTGCTCGAGGTGCGCGTCAACGACCTGGTCGAGCACATCGAGCGCGTCCGCGCGCACGCCCGGCGGCTCGAGGATTCGGTCGAGTCCGCGGTGCAGCTGCACTTCTCGGCCACCGCGCACCGCACGAACCAGATCATGCGCACGCTCACCGTGCTCACCGCGACCTTCATGCCGCTCACGCTGATCACCGGTGTGTTCGGGATGAACTTCGAGTTCATCCCAGGCATCCACTCGGCCAGCGGCTTCTGGTGGACGATCGGCGCGATGGCGACAATCGCGGCCGCGCTGGTGGGTTTCTTCCGCTGGCGCCGCTACCTCGAGGAGACCGGGCTGCGCGAGCCGGGTACGGTCCGGCGACGCCGTCGCGCGGCAGCCAGCGCGACGCCGGCGCGCGGCGCCGTGCGGCCGCAGCGGCGCCGGGTGCGGCTGGCCGCGGCGCGAGCGAGCGTTCAGTCGCGCGTCGACACGCGCACCCAGTCCAGGTAGGCCGGCCAGCCGTCGGCCGGGCGCAGCACCAGCATCTCGGGAACGTCGTACGGGTGGAGCGCGCGCAGCCGCTCGCGCAGCGCCGGCCAGCGCGCGGCCGTGGTCTTCGCCAACAGCGGCACCTCGTCGGCGCGCTCCACCGCCCCCTGCCATCGGTAGGTCGAGCGCGCCGGCCCGAGCTCGGTCACGCACGCGGCCAGCCGCTCGTCGACCAGCGCCCGCGCGATGCGCTCGGCATCGGCCGGCGTAGCCACCGTGGTGAGGATGATCAGCAGGTCGTCGTCGTCCATCGGGTCGAGTCCGGGGTACGGGGTACGGGGTCCGGGATACGGGCCTCAGCCCGATTCTGCCGCCGCCGCGCGCTGGTCGCCGCCAAGGCCGGATCCGCAACCCGGTCGCGCAGTCGGGCCCGGGCGCCGCGGCTCAGACCGAGAACCGCCGACGGGTGAGCACCGCGGCGAGCCAGAATCCGCCGAGCGCGTAGGCGAGCAGCACCGCCACCGGCCGCAGCACCGCGGGCGGCCACTCGCCGAGCACCAACGGCCGCGCGAGCTCGATCGCCGCGGTGAGCGGCAGCACGGCCGACACCGCCTGCAGCCATTGCGGCAGCTGCGACACCGGAAAGAACACGCCGGAGACGAAGGTCATCGGCGTCAGCACCAGCGTGAAGTAGTACGAGAAAAAGTCGTAGCCCTGGGCGCGGGCGTTGCAGCACAGCCCGAGGGCGGAGAACGCGAGCGCGGTGAGCGCCACCACCGGCAGCACGAGCACCAGCATGGGGGACCGCGTTACCCCCAGTGCGAGCGCGACCAGGATGATCGCCAGCCCGGAGATGCAGCCCTTCACCGCCGCCCACAGCCATTCGCCGGCGAGCACGTCGTCCAGCAGCAGCGGCGCGTGCATCTGCGACTCCCAGGTGCGCTGCACGTGCATCCGCGAGAACGCCGAGTACAGGCTCTCGAAGCTCGCGGCCATCATCGTGCTCATGCAGATCGAGCCGGCCGCGAGGAAGGTGACGTAGGGCACGCCCTCGACCCGGGGCAGCAGCGCACCGAGCCCGTAGCCGAACGCGACCAACGTGATCAGCGGATCGGCGACGTTGGCGAGCAGGCTCGGCGCGGCGAGCTTGCGCCAGACCAGCCCGTGGCGGCGCATCACCGGCAGCAGGCGCACGGTCAGCCGAGGTGGGGCGAGCGTGGACATCGCGGTTCCCTCAGTCGCGCAGGTCGCGTCCGGTGAGCTTCAGGAACACGTCCTCCAGGTTCGCCGGCCGATGCAGCGAGCGCAGCGCGCCGTCGCGAAGCGTTGCGAGCAGCGGGCCCGGATCGGTGCAGTACGCGAACGCGGTCTCGCCGACGGTCTCCAGCCGGTCGCACAGCGCCGCGGCGCTCTCGGCCCATGCCGCCCGGCCCGGTCCGTGCACCTCGATCACGTGCGGCTCGATCTCGCGGCGGATCAGCTCGCCGGGGCTGGCCTCGGCGATCAGACGACCGTGGTCGATGATCGCCAGACGGTCGCACAGCCGCTCGGCCTCGTCCATGAAGTGGGTGGTGAGCACGATGGTCTTGCCCATCGCGAGCAGCCGCTTCAGACGCTCCCAGATCAGGTGGCGCGCCTGCGGGTCGAGCCCGGTGGTCGGTTCGTCGAGGAACAGCACCTGCGGGTCGTTGATCAGCGCACGCGCGATCGTCAGCCGCCGCTTCATGCCGCCGGACAGCTCCTGGATGCGCGCATCGCGCTTGGCCGTCAGCTGCGCGAACTCGAGCAGCGGCTCGATCCGCGACTCGGTGACCGGGTCGGGCTGGCCGAAGTAGCGCCCGAAGACGCGCAGGTTCTCCGCGACCGTGAAGTCCGGGTCGAGCGGATCGTTCTGCGGGACCACGCCCACCTGCGCCCGGGCCTCGCGCGCCCGCCGAGGCACCGGCAGACCGAGCAGCTCGATGCGTCCGGCGGTCGGCTCGAGCAGGCCCAGCACCAGCTTGAGCGTCGTGCTCTTGCCCGCGCCGTTGGGGCCGAGCAGACCGAAGCACTCACCCCGCCGCACGGAGAACCCGAGACCGTCGACCGCCCGCTGGATGCCGAACGACTTCACCAGCCCCTCGACCGTGAGCACCGGGTCGGCGCTCATCGCGATGCCCCCCCGCGAAACGGACGCGGCGCCCCCGGGGCGCCGCGACGGACCCGCGGGCGGCGCGCGGTCAGGGCGCGGTACCCGAGGCGGCCGGCGCCTCGGCGACCTCCGGCCGGTCCATCAGCTCGACCAGCGCCATCGGCGCGTTGTCGCCGACGCGAAAACCGAACTTCAGGATGCGCAGATAGCCGCCATTGCGCTTGGCGTAGCGTGGGCCGAGTTCGTCGAACACCTTGACCACCAGGTCGCGGTCGCGAAGCCGGCTGAACGCGAGCCGTCGGTTGGCGAGCGACGGCGACTTGCCGAGGGTGATGATCGGCTCGACGACGCGGCGCAGCTCCTTGGCCTTGGGCAGCGTGGTCTTGATCATCTCGTGCCGCAGCAGCGAGACGGTCATGTTGCGCAGCATCGCCTCGCGATGGGCGCTGGTGCGATTGAGCTTGCGGAGTCCGTGACGGTGACGCATGGTTCGATTCCTTCGGCAGGCACGCCGATCAGGGCCGCTCGAGCCCGGCCGGCGGCCAGTTCTCGAGCCGCATGCCGAGCGTCAGCCCGCGCGAGGCGAGCACTTCCTTGATCTCGTTCAGCGACTTTCGGCCCAGGTTCGGCGTCTTCAGCAGCTCGTTCTCGGTGCGCTGGATCAGGTCGCCGATGTAGTAGATGTTCTCGGCCTTCAGGCAATTGGCCGAGCGCACCGTCAGCTCAAGGTCGTCGACCGGGCGCAGCAGGATCGGGTCGATCGTCGGGCCGCGGCCAGTGGACAGCCCGACCGGCGCGCCGCCGAGATCCATCACCGGCTCCGCCCCTTCGAGCGCCGCGAACACCGACAGCTGCTCGACCAGGATGCGTGCCGCCTGGCGCACCGCCTCCTCGGGCGAGATCACGCCGTTGGTCTCGACGTCGATCAGCAGCTTGTCGAGGTCGGTGCGGTTCTCCACCCGGGCGCTCTCGACCGCATAGCTCACCCGGCGCACCGGCGAATAGGACGCGTCGAGCAC
>JBIKMO010000050.1:0-21771 GCA_044359175.1 Burkholderiaceae bacterium
CTGGCCCGACCCGCTCGATCGCCATCATCACCAGGAATACCGGCAGCACGGTGGCGGCGATCGCGTTCAGCACCGACAGCCAGATCACCGGCGCCGTCGTTGACGCGAGCCCCTCGGGTGCGATCAGTAACGCCTGCACGATGCACGCGAAGCACGAGACGATCATCGCCCAGGCGGTCAGCCGCAGCGACCCCAGGCGCCGCACCATCTCCCCGCTGGCGACCAGATAGATCGCGTACAGCGCCGCGCTGGCGAACACGAGCGCGGCGCCCAGCGGCACGTCCGGCCCGGTCGAGGAGACGTCGTGCGCGAACACCAGCGCCACGCCCGAGTAGGCCAGGCCCATCGCGAGCCACTGGCGCGGACGCACCGGTCGGCGCAGCCACAGCGCGGTGATCAGCAGCACCAGCGCGGGGTTGAGATACAGGATCACGCGCTCGAGCCCGGCGCTCACGTACTGCAGGCCGAGGAAGTCGAGGTAGCTCGACAGGTAGTAGCCGAGCAGCCCCAGCCCCGCCACGCGCAGCGCGTCACCCCGGCGCCAGGGCGAGGCCCCGGGCGCGGTGCGGCGCTCGACCCACCAGGCGACCACCACGAAGAACGGCAGCGAGAACGCCATCCGCAGCGCGATCAGCGTCGCGGCGTCCACCCCGTGCCGATACGCGAGCTTGACGATGACCGCCTTGCCCGCGAACAGGATGGAGCCGGTCAGCGCAAGCGTGATGCCCGCGGCCCACGCGGACCGCGTGACCGCTGCCGCCGGGGCCGCGCTCAGCGCCGGCGCCCGGAGCCCGAACCGAGCAGGGTGCCCAGCACGCCGCGCACCAGTTCGCGACCGGCGGTGGTGGCCATCGATCGCGCGGCGCTCTTGGCGGCCGCGGTCAGCACCGAGTCGCTGCGGCTGCTGCGGCTGCCGCCACCGAGCAGCCCGCCGAGCATGTCGGACCAGCCGCCGCCGGTGGCCGCGTCAGCGGCGCCGCCCGCGCCGCCGGCCGCGCCCGCGCCACCCGCAGGCCGTGCCGCGCCGCCGGCCGCGCCGCCTCGCGCCGGGGCGCCGCCCTCCGCTGCCGAGGCCGCGCGCCCTCGCAGCAGCTCGTAGGCCGACTCGCGGTCGATCGCGGTGTCGTAGACGCCGGCGACCACCGACGACTTGATCAGCGCCGAGCGCTCGGCGTCGTCGACCGGCCCGATCCGCGAGCCCGGCGGCACCACGAACGCACGCTCGACGATGTTCGGCCGGCCCTTCTCGTCGAGGAACGACACCAGCGCCTCGCCCACGCCGAGCTCGGAAATCGCCTTCTCGGCGTCGAACTTCGGGTTCGCGCGCATGGTCTGCGCCGCCGACTTGACCGCCTTCTGGTCGCGAGGGGTGAACGCGCGCAGCGCATGCTGCACGCGGTTGCCGAGCTGGCCGAGCACGGTGTCCGGAATGTCCAGCGGGTTCTGCGTGACGAAGTACACGCCGACGCCCTTGGAGCGGACCAGGCGCACGACCTGCTCGATCTTCTCGAGCAGCGGCTGGGGCGCGTCGTTGAACAGCAGGTGCGCTTCGTCGAAGAAGAACACCAGCTTCGGACGGTCGCGGTCGCCGACTTCGGGCAGCGTCTCGAACAGCTCGGACAGCAGCCACAGCAGGAACGACGCGTACAGCCGCGGCGCGTTCAGCAGCCGGTCGGCCGCAAGGATGTTGACGATCCCGCGACCCTTCGGATCGGTCTGCATCAGGTCGTCGAAGTTCAGCATCGGCTCGCCGAAGAACCGGTCGGCGCCCTGCTGCTCGAGGGTGAGCAGCCCGCGCTGGATCGCGCCGATCGACGCCGACGAGATGTTGCCGTACTCGGTGGTGAACTGCTTCGCGTTGTCGCCCACGTGCTGCAGCATCGCGCGAAGGTCCTTGCTGTCGAGCAGCAGCAGCTTGTTGTCGTCGGCGATCTTGAAGACGATGTTGAGCACGCCCTCCTGGGTCTCGTTCAGGCTCAGCATCCGGCCGAGGAGCATCGGTCCCATGTCGGAGACCGTCGCGCGCATCGGGTGCCCCTTGTCGCCGAACACGTCCCACAGCGTGGTCGGCGCGCCGGAGAACTCGGGCTCGGGCAGACCGAGCCGCTCGAGCCGCTCCTTGAGCTTCGGGTTCATCCGGCCGGGCTGGGAGATCCCGGTCAGGTCGCCCTTGACGTCGGCCATGAAGACCGGCACGCCGATCGACGAGAAGCGCTCGGCGAGCACCTGCAGGGTCACGGTCTTGCCCGTGCCGGTCGCACCGGTGATCAGCCCGTGACGGTTGGCGAGCGCGGGCAGCAGGCACAGGTCGGTGTCGGCGTGACGGGCGACGAGCAGCGGTTCGGGCATGGCGCGTGGGGGAGTGGGACGGCCGCCGGGCAGCCCGCGGAGCGTGGTCGGCGCGACCGGAGCCGGTGCTAGAATCCGCGGTCTTTCCCCGGCATTGCATCACGTTTGCCGACGACGCGGCAAGAGCGGCCCCAGTCGCCGCACCGCGAGGCGGCGCCATCCTGGCCCGGGGGTTCGAGCACGGGGTCGATCCGCACATGGCCGGGCATTCCAAGTGGGCCAACATCCAGCACCGCAAGGGCCGCCAGGACGAGAAGCGCGGCAAGCTGTTCACGCGGCTGATCAAGGAGATCACAGTCGCCGCCAAGCTCGGCGGGGGTGACAGCGGCTCGAATCCGAGACTGCGGCTGGCGATGGAAAAGGCCGCGGATGCGAACATGTCCAAGGACACGGTGCAGCGCGCCATCCAGAAGGGCGTCGGCGGCGCCGAGGGCTCCAACTACGAAGAGATCCGCTACGAGGGCTACGGCATCGCGGGCGCGGCGGTGATCGTGGACGTGCTCACCGACAACCGCACCCGCACGGTCGCGGAGGTGAGGCACGCGTTCTCCAAGCACGGCGGCAACCTCGGCACCGATGGGTCGGTCGCGTTCCTGTTCAAGCACTGCGGTCAGTTCCTGTTCGCCCCCGGCACCTCGGAGGACGCGGTCATGGAGGCGTCGATCGAGGCCGGCGCCGAGGACGTGGTCACCGCCGATGACGGATCGGTCGAAATGGTCTGCGCCCCCCCCGACTTCGGGTCGGTGCGCGCCGCGCTCGAGCGGGCGGGGCTGAAGGCCGAGGTGGCGGAGATCACGATGAAGCCTCTGAACGAAGTGGTGTTCGCGGGCGAAGACGCGGCCCGGATGCAGAAGCTGCTCGACGCGATCGAGAACCTGGACGACGTCCAGCAGGTCTACACGAACGCGGTCTTCGCCTCGTGAAGATCCTGGTCGTCGGCTCCGGCGGACGCGAGCACGCGCTCGCATGGCGGCTCGCCCAGTCGGGGCGTGTGCAGGTGGTCTACGTGGCGCCCGGCAACGGCGGCACCGCGCGCGAGCGCAACCTGCGCAACGTTCCGATCACCCGGCTCGAGACGCTGGCTGCATTCGCCGAACGCGAGCGGGTCGCCTTCACGGTCGTCGGACCGGAGGCGCCGCTCGCCGCGGGCATCGTCGACCTGTTCCGCGCGCGCGGTCTGCGGATCTTCGGTCCGACCCGGGCCGCCGCGCAGCTCGAATCCTCCAAGGACTTCGCCAAGGCGTTCATGAAGCGCCACGGCATCCCGACCGCCGACTACCAGACCTTCACCGAGGCGGACGCAGCTCACGCATATGTCGAATCGCGCGGCGCGCCGATCGTGGTCAAGGCCGACGGACTGGCCGCCGGCAAGGGCGTGGTGGTCGCACAAACCGCAGCGCAAGCCCACGCGGCGATCGACTCGATGCTGCGCGACAACCGGATGGGCGAGGCCGGCGCACGTGTGGTGATCGAGGACTTCCTGCAGGGCGAGGAAGCGAGCTTCATCGTGCTGTGCGACGGCCGGCACGTGCTGGCGCTCGCCTCGAGCCAGGACCACAAGCGGCTGCGCGATGGCGACGCCGGGCCGAACACCGGCGGCATGGGCGCGTACTCGCCCGCGCCAGTCGTCACCCCCGAGGTGCACGCTCGGGTGCTGCGCGAGATCGTGATGCCTACGGTCACCGGAATGGCCGCCGACGGCATCCCCTACACCGGGTTCCTGTACGCGGGCCTGATGATCGACGGCGCGGGCCGCGTGCGCACGCTCGAGTTCAACTGCCGGATGGGCGATCCCGAGACCCAGCCGATCATGGCGCGGATCAAGAGCGACCTGACCGAGGTCTTCGAGCACGCGATCGCGGGCACGCTCGACCAGGTGGAGATCGAGTGGGACCGGCGTACTGCGCTGGGCGTCGTGCTGGCGGCCCACGGCTATCCGGAAGCACCGCGCTCGGGCGATGTGGTCGAGGGCGTGGGCCCTCGCACCGCGGTGTCCGACGACTGCCTGGTCTTCCACGCCGGCACCAACGTCGCCGACGGCGCGCTGCGCACCTGCGGCGGCCGCGTGCTGTGCGTGACCGCGCTGGGCGATTCGGTGAAGATCGCCCAGCAGCGGGCTTACGCGACCGTGGAGGGCATCCGCTTCGAAGGGATGCAGTATCGGCGCGACATCGGACACCGCGCGATCGGACGACGGGCGAGCGCGGCACGGTCCAAGGGCGGATGACGCGGCCTTCGGAGGAGACGGCGGTGGAGCAGCAGACGAACGCGATCGGGACGGCGACCGGCACGGGCGCAGGGCAGGCGGTCGACACGGCCGCCGTCGCAACCTGGCTTCGCGGACTACAGCAGCGCATCGTCGAGGGCCTGGAGGCGCTCGACGGGCGCAGCTTCGCCTCCGATGCGTGGACCCGGCCCGAGGGGGGCGGCGGGCTGAGTCGGGTGATCGAGGGCGGCGACGTGTTCGAACGCGGCGGCGTGCTGTTCTCGCAGGTGTCGGGCACGCGGCTGCCGCCGTCGGCCTCGGCGGCGCGGCCGCAACTCGCCGGACGCGCGTTCGACGCGATGGGCGTGTCGCTCGTGCTTCATCCGTTCAATCCCCACGTGCCCACGGTGCACCTGAACGTACGCTGCTTCGTCGCGGCTGCGCAGGAAGATGCCGCCCCCGGCACCGCTCAGGCCGAGCCGGTGTGGTGGTTCGGCGGCGGCATGGACCTCACGCCGTACTACGCGCGCGAGGAGGACGTGATCCACTTCCACGCGACCTGTCGGCGGGCGATTGCGCCTTTCGGCGACGGTCTGCACGCGCGCTTCAAGCGCTGGTGCGACGAGTACTTCTTCCTGCGCCATCGCGGCGAGCCGCGCGGGGTCGGCGGGATCTTCTTCGACGACTTCTCCGAGCTCGGGTTCGAGCGCTCGTTCGCGCTGATCCGTTCCGTCGGCGATGCATTCCTCGAGGCCTATGCGCCGATCGTCCGCGCGCGGCGCGACCAGCCGTTCGGCGAGCGCGAACGCGAGTTCCAGGCGGTGCGGCGGGGCCGCTACGTCGAGTTCAACCTGGTCTACGACCGCGGCACGCTGTTCGGTCTGCAGTCCGGCGGCCGAACCGAGTCGATCCTGGTGTCGATGCCGCCGCGCGCGCAGTGGCGCTATGCGTGGACCCCCGAGCCCGGCTCACCCGAGGCACAGCTCACCGACCACTTCCTAAAACCCAGGGAATGGGTGTGAGCGGGACCCGTGGAGAGGGCGGCGAAGACGCCCGGTTCCACGGCAGGACGGAGCACAGCTCCGGCCGTCCCGCGAACGGCGCAGCGGCCTCAGGCCGCGAGCAAAGCGGGACCCGTGGAGAGGGCGGCGAAGACGCCCGGTTCCACGGCAGGACGGAGCGCAGCTCCGGCCGTCCCGCGAACGGCGCAGCGGCCTCAGGCCGCGAGCATAGCGGGACCCGTCGCCCCCGCCTCGGTCTGGTGGGCGGCACCTTCGACCCGCCCCACGTCGGCCACCTCGCGCTCGCGCGCGCGGCCCGCGACGCGCTCTGTCTGGACGGCGTACGGTTCTTGCCGACCGGGCGCTCGTGGCAGAAGGGCCCAGCCGGTGCAGACCCCCGGCAGCGCCTGGAAATGACGCAGCTGCTGATCGCCGGCATCGACCCGGCCGAGGGGCTGACCGTGGACCCGCGCGAGGTCGAGCGCGGCGGGCCGTCGTACACGGTCGATACCCTCGCATCGCTGCGAGCCGAGCTCGGACCCGAGATCGCGCTGGTCTGGGTGCTGGGCGCCGACCAGCTTCGCAACCTGCACACCTGGCACCGCTGGACCGAGCTGTTCGACCACGCGCACGTGGCCGCGACCGCCCGCGGCCCGGACGCGCTCGATGCGCTGCCGGAGCCGATCGAGAGCGCGCTGCGCACGCGCGGTCGGGACGCGCTGCCGGACGCGCCCGCCGGCAGCATCGTCACGTTCCGGATGCCGCCGGTGCCGGTCTCGGCCACTGCGCTGCGCGCCCAGCTGGCGCGCGGCGAGCCCGCCGACGGGCTGTCGCCCCCCGCGGTTCTCGACTATATTGGCTCGCACCGCCTGTACCGCGAGCCCTCTCACCGCCGAGCATGATCCTCCAGAAGCTGCAACGCGTGGTCATCGACGCCCTTGAGGACGTCAAGGCACAGGACATCAAGGTGTTCGACACCACCCGGCTCACCAGCGTGTTCGACCGCGTGGTGATCGCAAGCGGGACGTCGAACCGGCAGACGCGAGCGCTCGCGGCGAGCGTTCGGGACAAGGTCAAGGAGCGCGGCGGCCAGGTCGTGTCGATCGAGGGCGAGGACGCCGGAGAGTGGGTGCTGGTGGACCTCGGCGACGTGGTCGTGCACATCATGCAGCCGACCATCCGCGCGTACTACAACCTCGAAGAGCTCTGGGGCGGCCGGCCGGTGCGCGTGAAGCTCGGCGGCGCGGGTCGTCCGGCGGCCGCGTAGGCTCCAGCCTCGGTGCGCATCCGCGTGGTTGCGGTCGGCACGAAGGTGCCCGCCTGGGTGGATGCGGCGGTCGCGGACTACGACCGCCGGCTGCCCGCCGACTGGCGGATCGACTGGAAACCGGTCAAGGCCGAGCCGCGCGCAGCCGGCGGCAGCCCGGCGCAGTGGACCGCTCGCGAGGGTGCGCGGCTGCGCGAAGCCCTCCCCGCCGGCGCACGTCTGGTGGTCCTGGACCCGCGCGGCACCGAGCTCGACAGCCCCGGACTGGCCGCACGCGCGGGCGCGTGGCGCCGCGCCGGCACCCCGGTCGCGATGGTGATCGGCGGGCCCGACGGACTCGACCCGGCACTCCGGGCGCAGGCCGCCGAGACCCTGCGGCTGTCGGCGCTGACGCTGCCGCACGCGCTGGTCCGCGTGGTACTCGCCGAGCAGTGGTACCGCGCCTGGTCGATCGCCGGCGGCCACCCCTATCACCGCGAATGACGGCACCGATCGAACCCGCGCGCTTCGTGTGGCTCGCCTCGCAGAGCCCGCGCCGGCAGGAGTTGCTGCGACAGGTCGGCATCGCGTTCCGGCTGCTCGAGCCCGATCCACACGAGGACGTCGAGGCGCTGGAACGTCCGCACGATCGCGAGACGCCCGCGGCGTACGTGGCACGCGTGGCACTCGCCAAGGCCGATGCAGCGCGCGCTCGGCTCGCAGCGCGCGGCGGCGCTCCGGCACCGATCCTGGTTGCCGACACGACGGTCGCCCTGGGCGGCTCGATCCTCGGCAAGCCCGCCGACGCGGCGGACGCGACCCGGATGCTGGAGCGGCTCGCGGGGCGCACGCACCGCGTGCTGACCGCGGTGGCGGTCGTTCGCGGCGAGCACACGCTGCGCGTCACCAGCACGTCGCGCGTACGGTTCTCGCGGCTCACCCCCGGCGCGATCGCCGCCTACGTCGCGACCGGCGAACCGTACGGCAAGGCGGGCGCCTACGCGATCCAGGGTCGTGCCGCGGCCTTCGTGCGCCGGATCGAGGGAAGCTACTCCGGTATCATGGGCCTGCCGCTGCACGAGACCACGACGCTGCTGCGTCGTGCCGGCCTGCGCCCCGAACCCCCGCCGCGATGACCGAAGACATCCTCGTGAACGTGACGCCGTTCGAGGCTCGGGTCGCGCTGATCCAGCAGGGCGCCGTGCAGGAGCTCCACGTCGAGCGCGGCGCGAGCCGCGGGCTGGTCGGC
Source organism: Burkholderiaceae bacterium (assembly GCA_044359175.1). Lineage (GTDB taxonomy): Bacteria > Pseudomonadota > Gammaproteobacteria > Burkholderiales > Burkholderiaceae_E > UBA4615. The sequence goes on from JBIKMO010000050.1 coordinate 8,052, forward strand.
AACGTGTACCTGGGGCGCGTGTCGCGCGTGCTGCCGGGGATGCAGTCGGCCTTCATCGACATCGGCCTGGAACGCGCGGCGTTCCTTCACGTGGCCGACCTCTGGCAGTCGCGCGCCCACGGCCACGCGACGCCGATCGAGAAGCTGCTGTACGAGAGCCAGCCGCTGCTGGTGCAGGTGATCAAGGATCCGATCGGCACCAAGGGGGCACGGCTGTCGACCCAGATCAGCATCGCCGGACGACTGCTCGTCCATCTGCCCCAGGACCCGCACATCGGCGTGTCCCAGCGCATCGAGAACGAGACCGAGCGGGCAGCGCTGCGCGAGCGGATCCACCGGCTGATGCCCCCCGAAGAGAAGGGCGGCTTCATCATCCGGACGATGGCCGAGGATGCGACCGACGATGCGCTGGCGGCGGACGTCGACTACCTGCGCACGCGCTGGCGGCAGATCCTGGACGGCAGCAAGTCGCAGCCGGCGCCGTCGCTGCTCTACCACGAGCTCGACCTGCCGCAGCGAGTGCTGCGCGACATCGCGAGCGAACAGACCGCGGCGATCGTGGTCGATTCCCAGACCGCCCTCGAGGCGCTTCACGCGTTCGCCTTGACCTACATGCCCCAGCTCGCCGACAAGCTGCGTCGGCACACCGGGGAGCGGCCGCTGTTCGACCTGCACGGCGTCGAGGAGGAGATCGCGCGCGCACTCGCCCGGCGGGTCGACCTGAAGTCCGGCGGCTACCTGATCATCGACCAGACCGAGGCGATGACCACGATCGACGTGAATACCGGCGGCTTCGTCGGCGGGCGCAACTTCGACGACACGATCTTCCGCACCAACCTCGAGGCCGCGCACGCGATCGCGCGGCAGCTGCGCCTGCGCAACCTGGGCGGCATCATCATCATCGACTTCATCGATATGAACAGTGCCGACCACCGCGATCAGGTGCTCGCCGAACTGAAGCGGGCGCTGGCGCGCGACCGCACCAAGGCCTCGGTCAACGGGTTCACCTCGCTCGGGCTGGTCGAGATGACGCGCAAGCGCACGCGCGAGTCGCTCGCGCACCTGCTGTGCGAGCCGTGTGGCACCTGCGGTGGCCGGGGCGTTCAGCGCACCGCGCGCACGGTGGCCTACGACATCATGCGGGAGATCCAGCGCGAGTCGCGGCAATTCAATCCGCGCGAGTTCCGCATCCTCGCCTCCCAGTCGGTGATCGACCTGTTCCTCGAAGAAGAGTCCCAGCATCTCGCGGCCCTCGGCGACGCGGTGGGCAAACCGATCTCGCTGCAGGTCGAGACGCTGTACGTGCAGGAACAGTACGACGTGATCCTGATGTGAGCCCGCGCCGCCCCACCGCGCGCCGCGACCTGGACGTGGTCCTGTTCGGGGCGACCGGCTTCGTGGGCCGGCAGACGGTCGCGCACTTCGCCGCGCGCGCCGGCGGGCTGCGCTGGGCGCTCGCCGGCCGCTCGGCGGCGCGCCTCGAGCAGGTCCGGGCTCGGTTCGGCGCCCCGGACGCCGTGCTGATCGTCGCCGACGCGCACGACCCGCGCGCGCTGGATGCGCTCGCCGCGCGCACGCGGGTGGTGCTGAGCACCGCCGGACCGTTCGCACTGCACGGTAACGCGCTGGTGGACGCCTGCGTCGCCCACCGCACCCACTACGTCGACGTGACCGGCGAGACCCCGTGGGTCCGGTCGCTGATCGACCGTCACCACGGGCGCGCGGCCGCCGAGGGCACGCGGATCGTGCCCTGCTGCGGCTTCGACTCGGTGCCGTCGGATCTGGGCGCGTGGCGGGTCGCCCGCGCGCTGCGTCGGCGGCACGGCGAGCGCTGCGCATCGGTCAGGGCGTGCTTCATGCTGCGCGGCGGCGTCAACGGCGGCACGCTCGCCTCCGCACTCAACCTGTTCGACAGCGGCGAAGCAGCACGGATGGCCGACCCGTTCCTGCTGAACCCGCCGGGCAGCGCACCCCGCGGCGGTGCGGTCCACGCCGACCCGGTCGTCCCCCATCGCGACGCGGACTTCGGCGGCTGGGTGGGCCCGTTCTTCATGGGTCCGGTCAACACCCGGGTCGTGCGACGCAGCGCCGCGCTGCTTGCCGGCGACCCGGACGGGCCCTACGCCCCCGACTTCCGCTACCAGGAGTACCAGCGCGTCGGCCGCGGGCCTGCCGCCGCGGTCGCCGCTGCCGGACTCGGCGCGGGACTGGCGGCCGCGCGCGCCTCGCTGCGCCTCGCGCCGGTGCGCGCGCTCGCGCGCCGGATCGCGCCGGCCCCGGGCCGCGGTCCGTCGGAACGTGCGATGGACCGCGGCGCCTTCCGCTGCGAGCTGGTCGGCACCGGCACCGGCGGCCACGTTGCGCGCGGCGTGATCGCGGGCCGAGGCGACCCGGGCAACCGCGCGACCACGGTGTTCGTCTGCGAGTCGGCGATCACGCTCGCCGGCGACCCTGCCGCGCTGCCGGGAGGGGCCGCCCGCGGGGGCGTGCTCACGCCCGCGACCGCCCTCGGCGACCCGCTCGCCCGCCGGCTGGTCGAGGCCGGCATCACGATCGAACCGCGTCCGGACTGAACCGGCCGCTCCCACCCGCCCGCTCGCGCGGGCACCCCGACCGCCAACCCTTCGCCACCCGCCAGGCCACCGATGAACCCGACCCTGCCCGACACCCCCGAGATCCGTCCGACGCGTCGCGCGCTGCTCCAGGCCGCGCTCGCCGCCCCCGCGCTCGCGCTGCCCTCGTTCGCCGGTGCCCAGCCCGCGGCGCCCAGGCCGGAGTTCACGCCCCAGGTCGGACAGGCCGGCAAGGACGTGATCTGGGTGCCCACGCCCGACGCGCTGGTCGATCGCATGCTGAGAATGGCACGGGTCGGTCCGGACGACTTCGTGGTCGACCTCGGCTCCGGCGACGGCAAGATCGTGATCGCAGCTGCGCGCGACTTCCGGGCGCGCGCGCTCGGGGTCGAGTACAACCCGGACATGGTCGCGCTGTCGCGGCGCAACGCCGCAAGCGCCAACCTCGGCGAGCGCGTGCGATTCGAGCGCGGCGACATCTTCCAGTTCGATTTCAGCGGCGCATCGGTGGTCACCATGTACCTGCTGCCCGGGCTGAACATGCGGCTGCGCCCGACGTTGCTGAAGATGCGCCCGGGCACGCGACTGGTCACCCACCAGTTCACCTTCGGTTCCTGGGAACCGGACGACAGCAGCACGGTCGACGGCCGGCCGGGCTACCTGTGGGTGGTGCCCGCGTCGGTGGGCGGCGGCTGGCGGATGACCAGCACCGATGCGATCGGCCGCAGCGACACGCAGGTCCAGTTCACGCAGACGTTCCAGCAGGTCAGCGGCTCGATGCGAATCGGCCCGATCGAAGGCCGACTGCGCGCGCCGCGCCTGGACGGCGATCGCCTGGCCTTCGAGATGATGGACGAGCGCGGCGTGCTCCGAGCTTACGAGGGTCGGGTCTCCGGCGATCGGATCGAGGGCGCGACCCGCGCCGGCGACGGCACCGCGGGGACGTTCAGCGCGGTGCGCACCGGCGTGGCGACCCCGGTGGACGCCGGCCGCGACTGACGGGGCCCGCGACCGCTCCGGGCGGACCCCTGCCCGGGGCGTCAGCCTGCGCGCTCGCGCGGCACCCGCCCCATCAGGTGGAACTCGGGGTTGGGCATCATGCCGACCGCGTTCGCCAGTCGGTTGGACATCGCGAAGAAGGCGGCGATCGCCGCGATGTCCCACGCGTCCTCGTCGTCGAATCCGTGTGCGTGGAGCTCGCGGAAGTCGGCATCGCCGATCGCGCGCGAATCGGTCGCCACCTTCAGCGCGAAGCCGATCATCGCGCGCTGGCGCGGCGTGAGGTCGGCCTTGCGCCAGTTGACCGCGAGCTGGTCGGCCAGCAGCGGGCGCTTGGCGACGATCCGCAGGATCGCGCCGTGGGCGATCACGCAGTACAGGCAGTCGTTGGCCGCGCTGGTGGCGACCACGATCATCTCGCGCTCGGCCTGGGTGAGCGCTCCCTCGCCGAGCATCAGTGCGTCGTGGTACGCGACGAACGCACGGAACTCGGCTGGGCGCCGAGCGAGCTTCAGGAACACGTTCGGCACGAACCCCGCCTTCTGCTGGACCGCGAGCAGCCGCTCGCGGATGTCGTCCGGCAGCTGCTCCAGCGAGGCGGGCGGGTAACGGTCCTCGTTCATCGACGCTCCTGCGGCGCACGCACGGCGCCGGCTCCTCGGACGATACCAGCGCGGTCAGCCCGAGCGCCAGGTCGCCGGCGGCGGCGGCGGCACGCCGGGCGGCGGCACGGGCAGTGCGCGCGGCGCGGGAGCCGGGACTGCCCCCCCAGCCGGGGGCGAGACCACCCCGGGCGGCGGCGGCGGCGGTACGCCCGCGGGGGGCACCGGCACCCCGGGGGGCAGCGGCGAGGCGGCGACCGGGGCCGACGCGGCAGCGGGCGGCGATCGCCAGGCTCCGGCGAATACCGGTACCCGGTGGCCCCGCGCGTACATGCACTGCACGTACACGTCGTGGTAGCGGCGCTGGGCGGCCCGAGCTGACGCGCCGGCGGCGCTGCTGCCCGCGGCGGCGCCGACCAGCAGCCCGGTGCCCGCCCCGACCCCGGCGCCCTGCGAGCCGCCGATCGCGGCGCCCGCGAGCCCGCCGATCGCCGCACCGGCGATCGCGCCGGCGGCGACGCCGTCCTGCGCGGCCCGCTTCAAACCGGCCGGGTCGGCCTGCAGGCTCGCATCGCGACGGCACAGCGCGTCGTCGGTGCGGAACTGCTCGTAGGTCCGTCCCGTGCCCGGCAGGGCGAGGACGCTCGGGCCGGACGGAATCGATGCGCAGCCCGCGCCGACGAGCAGCGCAAGCCCCCCGGCGAGACGCCGCACACCTCCTCGGGCAGCGGACCGCAGACTCATCGCTCGGCGCGGGGAGGCACCGGCAGCCAGCCCTGCGGGCACTCGACCACCTGCGGATACCAGCCCTGCGGTTCGCCGCACCAGTACCAGAACCCGGGCGGTGGCGCGGCCTCCTCGAACGGCACCGGCCGCTCGATGTAGACCACCGGCGGCGGCGGTGCGGGGATCACGATCGGGGCAGGCACCAGGAAGGGCGACGGATAGACCACCGGCGGCGGCCCCCAGCCCGGGTAGATCGGTCGCGGTGCGTACCACGGGCGGTACACCGGCGCACCGATCACCACGTCGACGTGCGGGCGCGGCGGCGGCGGCCGCAGATAGACCGGCGGCGGCACGTACCCGTGCGCCGGCGGCGCGAACGCGGGCGGGCCGGGCGGCAGCGGCCGCGGAGCGGGGACGACGGCGGGCGGGGCGAGCACCGTCGGCGGCGGCGGCCCGCCGACCGGCCCGGGCGGCCGGGCGGTGCCGTAGAACCGGCTCGGGGCGGGCTTCTCGACCGGGGTCGCTCCCGAGGTCGAATCGACCCGGCCCTGGGCCTGGACCGCCGCCGCCACCAACGCGAGCCCCAACCCGACCATCCGCTTCATGCCTCGCTCCATCGCGCGGGCGTACCGCGCCGCTGCCGTCCCGGCATGCCGCCGGAACCCCTGTGTCGCCCAACGCCCGGCGCGCGGGGCGCGCCGACTCGGATCGCAAACGGTTACAACTCGACCCCGCGGGTCGCCCGCGTCCGCTCGGCTATCATCCGGCCGCCATGAGGATCTCGGTGGTCATCTCGGCCTACAGCAACTGGGACGCGCTCGAGAGGACGCTGCTCGGCTTCGGTTGCCAGACGCTGCCGCCCCTCGAGGTGCTGATCGCCGAGGACAGCGAGTTCGACGAGGTCGCCGCGGTGATCGCCCGCTGGCGAACGAAGGCCCCCTGGCCGATCCATCACTTCACGCAGGTGAACCGCGGCTACCGCAAGCCCGTGATGATGAACCGTGCGTTCGCCGCCGCCCGTGGCGAATTCGTGGTGTTCACCGACGCTGACTGCCTGCCCCGGTCGGACCTGCTCGAGACCTACGCGCGGCACGCCCGACCGGGCATCTTCCTCGCCGGGGGCAGCCACCTGTCGATCCCCGAGTCGCTGCACCGCGAGCGCCTGACCGACGACGACGTGGTTTCGCAGCGGGTGTTCGACCCCGATTGGCTGCGGGCGCAAGGCGTCGTGCTGTCGCGCTGGCGGCTGACCCGATCGCGACCCCTCGCCCGCATGCTGGACCGGCTGACCCCGCGCAACGCGCTGAACGGCGCGAACACCGGCGCATGGCGCTCAGACGTGCTCGCAGTGGGCGGCTACGACGAGACGATGGGCTACGGCGGCGAGGACCGCAACTTCGGCTATCGGATGAACAATTCGGGCATCCGAGGCGTGCGCCTGCGGCACAGTCTGGTGTGGCTGCACCTGGACCACCGGCGCGGCTATGTCGACCCGGCGCGCAAGCAGGCGAACCTGGACTGGAACCGCGAGGTCAAGCGCCGACGCCTGGTGTGGCCGCGGCAGACCTCGATCGCCCGCGATCCGGTCGCGGCGCCGGCGCGCTTGGCCTAGCTCGGCGTCGCGCGTGAAGCGGCGTGCGATCGAGCGCTCGCAGCGCCGCGACCGCACGGCCGCGCGGCTCAATCGCCGGCGCCCACTACGCCGGCCTGGTGCAGGCGCGCGTAGAGCCCGCCGCGCGCGATCAGCGTCTCGTGCCGGCCGGTCTCGACGATGCGGCCGTCGGCGACCACGACGATGCGATCGGCGCTGGCGACGGTCGACAGCCGGTGGGCGATCACCAGCGTCGTGCGCTCGCGCATCAGCCGCTCGAGGGCGTCCTGCACCCAGCGCTCCGACTCGTTGTCCAGCGCGGAGGTGGCCTCGTCCAGGATCAGCACCGGCGCGTCCTTCAGGATCGCCCGGGCGATCGACAGTCGCTGCCGCTGCCCGCCCGAGAGCCGGATCCCGTTGTCGCCGATCACCGTGTCCAGCCCCTCGGGCAGCGTCGCGACGAATTCGTGCAGGTAGGCCGCACGGATCGCCGCCTCGATCCGTTCCCGCGGCGCATCGCGCTGCGCACCGTAGGCGACGTTGGCGGCGATCGTGTCGTTGAACAGCATCACCTGCTGGCTCACCCAGGCGATCTGCGCGCGCAGGCTGTCGAGCGTCAGCGCCTCGATCGGAACGCCGTCGAGCAGCACTCGGCCGTGACTCGCAGAGTGGAAGCGCGGCACGAGGTTGGCGAGTGTGGTCTTGCCGCCGCCGGAGGGACCGACCAGCGCGACGGTCTCCCCGGGGGCGATCCTCAGGTCGATGCCCGACAGCGCCGCGCGTTCGCCGCCCGGATACACGAACCCGACGTCCTCGAACACGATCTCGCCACGCGCCCGCTCGATGCGGCGCGTGCCCGCGTCCGGCTCGATCGGCTCGTCGATGAATCGGAACACCACGTCGGCGGCCGCGAGCGCGCGCTGCAGGTCGGCGTTGACGTTCGCGAGGTGCTTGAGCGGCGCGAGCAGCATCAGCATCGCGGTCAGGAACGAGACGAAGCCGCCGACCGTGGTCTGGTCGGCGCGCGACTGCACCAGCGCGATCGCCACCACCACCGCGACCGCGAGCGAGGCGACCAGCTGGGTGGTCGGCACGATCGTGGCGCTCGCCACGGTCATGCGCCGCGCGAAGTTGCGCAGCTTCTCGTTGGCGCGTGCGAAGCGGGCGTTCTCCCAGGTCTGTCCGCCGTAGACCTTGATGACCGGGTTGCAGCGGATCGCCTCCTCGATCACCCCGGTGAGCTCGCCGGTGTAACGCATCTGCTCGGTCGACAGCCGCCGCATCCGTCGCGAGAACGACCGCACCATCAGCGCGACGATCGGGATCAGCACCGCGGCGATCAGCGTCAGCCGCCAGTTCAGATACAGCAGCCAGGCGAGCAGCCCGACGATCACCGCGCTGTCGCGCACCAGCACCACCAGTACGCTCGCGAGCGTGCTGGTGACCGAGTTCACGTCGACGACCATCCGCGAGATCAGCTGACCCGCGGACTCGCGTGCGAAGAACGATGCCGGCATCGCCGCCAGCCGCGCGAACATGTCGCGACGCAGGTCGGTGAGGACACGCTGGCCGACCCACGACATCGCGTAGCTCATCGTGAACGTAAACGCGCCGCGCAGCGCGAACAGCAGGATCAGCGACAGCGGCAGCGCCCACAGCAGCCAGTCCGCCCCCTTCGAGCCGAAGCCCTGGTCGAGCAGCACCTTGAAGAGCGCCGGCAGCGCCGGCTCGGTGGCCGCGGTGAGCACCATACCCGCCACCCCGAGCGCCAGCACGCGCCAGTGCGGCCGCACGCGGGCGAGGACGCGCCGAATCAGTTCGCGATCGCGCGGCTGCATCCTCAGCGCCGCCGCCGAGCAGCGAAGCGCTCAGCCATAGCGCAGCTCGACTCCGTCGGGCGACAGCCAATCGCGCAGCTGCGCGAGCAGCGCCTCCTCGGGCCGAACCCGCCACGCATCGCCCAGTCGAACCGCGCAGCGCGCCACGCCGTTGTGGTAGTGGACCTCGACCGGGCAGCCGCGCGGGGCGAGCGGCTCGGCGTCGTCCTCGGTGAACACGCGGTCGACCGGCGGCTCGGCACGCGCCCGGAAGGGCTCGAGCATCGCACGCAGCCGCTCGCCATCCGAGCCGCCGTTCATCCGCAGCAGCAGCGCCCGCGCGTGCTCCTGACGCGCCCGCGACAGGTCGAGCACGCGCTCTGCGCCGATCCGCCAGCCGCCGCTATAGTCGTCCCGCGAGACCCGGCCGTGGATCACCAGCAGCTCGTCTTCCTTGAGCAGGTTCCGGTGCGCATCGTAGGTCTCGCTGAAGATCGCGATCTCGACCGAGGCGGTCGCGTCGTCGAGCCCCAGCCGCACCATCTTGCCGCGCCGGGTCATGCCGGTGGCCAGCGAGGTGACGATACCGGCGATCACCACCGGCGCCGGGCCCGAGCTCTGCTCGGCAATCCGCGGCAGGTCGGCGAGCCGGGTGCGCACGAAGCGCCGTACCTCGGCCTCGTGGCCCTTGAAGAGGTGCCCGCTCAGATAGAAGCCCAGCGCGAGCTTCTCCTCCTGAAGCCGGCGCCGCTCGTCCCACGGCGGGGCCCGCAGCCACTGCGATGAGGCGAGCCCCGCGTCGTCCTCGACCCCGAACAGGCTCGACTGTCCGGCCGCGGCGTCGCGCTGTTCGGCCGCCTCCATCGCCTGGCCGACGTTGGCGAGCAGCTTCGCCCGGTCGGCGTCGAGCGCGTCGAACGCACCGGCGCGCACCAGCGCCTCGATCGTGCGACGGTTGACCACGCGCCGGTCGACGCGCGCGCAGAAGTCGAACAGATCGGTGAAGGGGCCGGCCTCGCGCGCGCGCACGACCTCGGTCACCGCCGCCTCGCCGGTCCCCTTCACCGCGCACAACCCGTAGCGGATCGTGCGCGCGTCGATCGGATCGAACCGGTGGCCCGAGCGGTTGACGTCCGGACCCAGGACGGTCACGCCGTTGTCCTGCGCGTCCTTGACGAACAGCTGCACCTTGTCGGTGTCGTCCATGTCGGAGGACAGCGTCGCCGCCATGAACTCCGCGGGATGGTGCGCCTTCAGCCACGCGGTGTGGTAAGTGACCACCGCGTAGGCGGCGGTGTGCGACTTGTTGAACCCGTACTCGGCGAACTTCTCCATCAGGTCGAACAGCTGGGTGGCCAGCTCCGGGGCATGCCCGCGCGCCTTGGCCCCTTCGACGAAGGTGGAGCGCTGCCGGGCCATCTCCTCGGGCTTCTTCTTGCCCATCGCGCGGCGCAGCAGATCGGCGCCGCCCAGCGTGTAGCCGGCGATGATCTGCGCGATCTGCATCACCTGCTCCTGGTAGACGATGACCCCGTAGGTGGGCTCCAGGCACTGCTGCAGGTCGGGGTGGAAGTAGTCGATGCGCTGCTGGCCCTTCTTGCGCAGGATGAAGTCATCGACCATGCCCGAGCCCAGCGGCCCGGGCCGGTAGAGCGCGAGCACCGCGATGATGTCCTCGAAGCGGTCCGGCTGCAGCTTGCGCAGCAGCTTCTTCATTCCGTCGCCCTCGACCTGGAAGATCGCGGTGGTGTTCGCGTCCTTCAGGATGCGGTATGCGGCGGGATCGTCGAACGAGAGCGTCGACAGGTCGAGTTGGCGCTCGGGGTGGTTGCGACCGATGAAGTCGACCGCGAGCTGGATGATCGTGAGGTTGCGCAGGCCGAGGAAGTCGAACTTGACCAGGCCCACCGCCTCGACGTCGTCCTTGTCGTACATCGACACGACCGAGTCGGTGCCCGGCGCCTGGTACAGCGGGCAGAAGTCCGTGAGCCTGCCCGGCGCGATCAGCACCCCGCCGGCGTGCATGCCGACGTTGCGCGTCAGGTCCTCCAGCGGCTCGGCGACCGCGAGCAGTTCGCGGACCTCCTCCTCCTTCAGTTCGCGCTCGCGCAGCAGCGGCTCGGCCTCGCGCGCCTTCGCGAGCGACAGCGGCTTAGCCTGCACGACCGGAATCAGCTTGGAGAGCTGATCGCAGAACGTGTAGGGCATGTCCAGCACCCGCCCGGCGTCGCGGATCACGGCCTTCGAGGCCATCGTGCCGAACGTGACGATTTGCGAGACCGCCTGCGCACCGTAGCGGCTTCGCACGTATTCGATCACCTTGCCGCGGAGGTCCTGGCAGAAATCGATGTCGAAGTCGGGCATCGACACCCGCTCCGGGTTCAGGAACCGCTCGAACAGCAGCGCGTACGGCAGCGGGTCCAGGTCGGTGATGCCCAGTGCCCACGCGACCAGCGAGCCCGCACCCGAGCCTCTCCCCGGACCGACCGGCACGCGGTTCGACTTCGCCCAGTTGATGAAGTCGGCGACGATCAGGAAGTAGCCCGGGAACCCCATCTGCAGGATGGTGTCGCACTCGGTGCGCAGGCGGGAGTCGTAGCGCGGCCGCTCGCGCGCGCGGACGGCCTCGTCGGGGAAGGCGCGGGCGAGCCGGCGCTCGAGCCCCTCGGCCGCGAGGCGACGCAGCGCGTCGTCGACCGACAGGCCCTCGGGGGTCGGAAACTCGGGCAGCCGCGAGCGGCCCAGCGTCATCGTCAGGCTGCAGCGCCGCGCGATCTCGACCGAGTTGGCGATCGCCTGCGGAAGATCGGCGAACCGCTCGAGCATCGCGCGCTGCGGCAGGAACCACTGCGATTCGGTGAAGCGCCGCGTCCGTCGCGGGTTGGCGAGGATCTCGCCGTCGGCGATGCACACCCTCGCCTCGTGCGCCCGGTGGTCCGCCGGCGCGAGGTACTGGACCGGGTGGGTGGCGACCACCGGCAGCCCGAGCCGCGCGGCGAGCGCCGCTGCCGCGCGCACGTGCGTCTCGGCTTCGGGATGGCCGCTGCGCTGCAGTTCGACGTAGTACGCGTCCGGGAAGCGGCGCGCCCAGTCTCGGGCGAGCGCCTCGGCCGCCGCCTCGTTGCCCGCCAGCAGCGCCTGACCGACGTCGCCGTGCTGCGCGCCGGACAACGCGAGCAGCCCGTGGTGACCGTCCGACCCGACGTGCAGCCCGTCGAACCACTCCCGACGCATCTCGCCGCGACCGCGCCACTCGTTGTCGAGCCAGGCGCGCGACAGCAGTTCGCACAGGTTCAGGTACCCGGTCCGGTCGCGTACCAGCAGCAGCACGCGGACCGGGCGGTCGCGGTCGGCGTCGTTGGTGATCCACGCGTCGACGCCCAGGATGGGCTGGATCCCCCGGGCCCGCGCGGCCCGGTAGAACTTGATCCAGCCGAACACGTTGGCGCCGTCGGTCAGCGCGAGCGCCGCCTGGCCGTCGGCCGCAGCCGCCTCCACCAGCGCGTCGATGCGCACGATCGAGTCGGTGATCGAGTACTCCGACCGGACTCTCAGGTGGACGAAGCGGGGCACGGCCATTTGTCAATTCTACCGCCGCCACCCCGGCGAGACCGCCACGACGCGCCGGCCCGCTATACTCCGCGACCTGACATGCGTCCCCACGGCAGTGACCCCGCGGCGTTCGAGCGAGCCCATCGCCGCGCCCTGCTGACCCTGGTCGGCTGCGCGGTGCTGTGGAGCGTCGCCGGCCTGGCCACCCGACGCCTCGAGCGCGCCGAGGGCTTCGAGATGACCTTCTGGAGGTCCGCCTTCTGTGCGGTCTTCGTCGTCGTCTCGATGCTGGTCGTGCACCGCGCACGCTGGCTCGCTCAGGTGCGTGCGATCGGACCGGTGGGGCTCGCGTCGGGCGCGATGTGGGCGGTGATGTTCACCTGCTTCATGGTCGCGCTCGCATACGGCAGCGTCGCCAACGTGCTGGTCGTGATGGCAGCCGCGCCGCTGCTCGCGGCGCTGCTCGGCTGGGTGGTGCTGCGCGAGCCGGTCCTGCCGCGGACCTGGGCGGCGATCGCGATCGCGGCCGCCGGCATCGTGTGGATGGTCGCCGACGGGCTGACGACCGATGGACTGCGCGGCATGGCGATCGCGTCCTTCGTGCCGATCGCCTCGGCGATCAACATCGTGCTGCTCAAGCGAACCGGCGCTCGCGTCGACCTGGTGCCCGCCGTGCTGGTCGGTGCGCTGATCAGTGCGGCGGTGACCTTGCCGCTCGCCTGGCCGCTGTCGGCGAGCGCACACGACCTGCTCATCCTCGCTGGGCTCGGCGTCTTGCAGCTCGCCGTGCCGTGCATGCTGATGGTCCGCGCCGCGCGGCATCTCGCGCCCCACGAGATCGCGCTGATCGGGCTGCTCGAGGTCGTGCTCGGCCCGCTGTGGGTGTGGGTGGGCGCGGGCGAGGCGCCCGGGCGCGCGACGCTGATCGGAGGCGCGCTGGTGCTGTGCGCGCTGCTGCTCAACGAGCTGGTCGCGCTGCGCTCCGCGCGGCGGTCGGCCGCCCAGCCGAGCGCACCCGGCTGAACGCGCTAGCGCTCGACGAACGCGCGCTCGATCACGTAGTCGCCCGCCGCGCCGAGCGATGGGGAGATCGCGAATCCGCGCGCATCGAGGATCGTGCGCATCTCCGCGAGCATCGCCGGGCTGCCGCAGATCATCGCCCGGTCCGACTCGGGCGACAGCGGCGGCAGTCCGATCGCCTCGGTGAGCGCGTCGCTGCGGACCAGGTCGGTGATGCGGCCGCGATGACGGAACGGCTCGCGGGTGACCGTCGGATAGTAGACCAGCCGCTGCTGCACGAGCTCGCCGAAGAACTCGTTGCCCGGCAACTCGTTCTGCAGGACCTCGGAGTACGCGAGTTCGCTCACCTCGCGCACTCCGTGCACGAGCACCACCTTCTCGAAGCGCTCGTAAGTCTCCGGATCCTTGACGATCGCCATGAACGGCGCGAGCCCGGTACCGGTGCCGAACAGGTAGAGCCGCCGGCCGGGGCGCAGATCGTCGATCACCAGCGTGCCGGTCGGCTTGCGGCTGACCAGCACCGAGTCGCCTGGCTTCAGGTGCTGCAGGCGCGAGGTGAGCGGTCCGTCCGGAACCTTGATGCTGAGGAACTCGAGGGTGTCCTCGTGATTGGCGCTCGCCACGCTGTAGGCGCGCATCAGCGGCCGGCCCTCGACCTCCAGGCCGAGCATCACGAAATGTCCGTTGCGAAAGCGCAGCGACGGATCGCGGGTAGTCCGGAAACTGAACAGGGAGCCGTTCCAGTGGTGGACGTCCAGGACGGTCTCGGTGTTGAAGGAGGACATGGGTCGCTGGGCAGGCGCCGTGCGCCGACGCGTTGGTGCAATGCAGCAATTCTAC
>JBIKMO010000242.1:0-6748 GCA_044359175.1 Burkholderiaceae bacterium
AATCCGCGCATCGCAGGCCTGATGGGGGTGAATTCGAACCAGGTCATCGCGGCCACCTTCGCGATCGGCGCCGCGCTGGCCGCGGTGGCCGGCGTGCTGGTGGCGATGAACTACAACATCGCGCAGTTCAGCATGGGGTTCATCCCCGGGCTGAAGGCGTTCACGGCGGCCGTGCTCGGGGGCATCGGCAACCTTCCCGGCGCGGTCGTCGGCGGGCTGCTGCTGGGCATCATCGAGAGCCTGGGGGCGGGATACATCGGCGATCTGACCGGTGGATTCCTCGGCAGCCACTATCAGGACATCTTCGCCTTCGTCGTTCTGATCGTCGTGCTGGTGTTCCGCCCGTCCGGCATCATGGGCGAGCGCGTCGCCGACCGCGCCTGAACCCTGCCGGGGAGCCCGACCCATGGCCGCCTCGTCCTCGCGATCGTTCTTCCCGTCCTTCCAGGACAACCCGGCGGCGGCCTACGCGGCGACGGTCGCGATCGCGATCGCGCTCGCCGCGCTGCCGTTCGTGATCGGCACCCAGGGCAACGCGTGGGTGAGGATCGTCGACTTCGCGCTCCTCTACGTGATGCTCGCGCTCGGGCTGAACATCGTGGTCGGCTACGCGGGGCTGCTCGACCTGGGCTATGTCGCGTTCTACGCGGTAGGCGCGTACATGTACGCGCTGCTCGCTTCGCCACACCTGTCGGAGAACTTCGAGTTCATCCAGCAGATGTTCCCCGACGGGCTCCACAACTCGATCTGGCTGGTCGTGCCGCTGGGTGCGGCGCTGGCCGCGCTGTTCGGCGTGCTGCTCGGCGCGCCCACGCTCAGGCTGCGCGGGGATTACCTGGCGATCGTCACCCTCGGCTTCGGGGAGATCGTGCGGATCTTCCTCAACAACCTGAATTCGCCGATCAACCTGACCAACGGCCCGCAGGGCATCAGCAACATCGATCCGATCACGATCGGCGGCGTGAACCTGGGGCGGCCGCAGACCGTGTTCGGTTTCGACGTGCCCTCCGTGTACCTGTACTACTACCTGTTCCTCGCGCTCGCGATCGCGGTGATCGTGCTGACCATCCGCCTTCAGGACTCGCGGCTCGGCCGCGCGTGGATGGCGATCCGCGAGGACGAGACCGCCGCCAAGGCGATGGGCATCAACACCCGGGACGTCAAGCTGCTCGCGTTCGCGATGGGCGCGTCCTTCGGCGGCATCGCCGGCGCGATGTTCTCGGCGTTCCAGGGCTTCGTCTCGCCCGAGAGCTTCGTGCTGCATGAATCGATCGTGATCGTGGCGATGGTCGTGCTGGGCGGCATGGGCCACGTGCCCGGGGTGATCCTGGGCGCGATCCTGCTCTACGCGATCCCGGAAGTGCTGCGCTTCGTGGCCAAGCCGGTGCAGGAGGCGATCTTCGGTACCGAGCTGGTCGCACCCGAGGCGCTTCGGATGCTGCTGTTCGGGCTGGCGATGGTGGGCATCATGCTGTACCGGCCCGCAGGACTGTGGCCCGCGTCGCAGCACGGTCGCCGACGTCCGGGGTCGGGCGACCCCGGCGGCCCCGGCGCGGGCGACGGCGGCGCGCCCGGATCGCCCGCTGAGGTCGCGGCCTCGGTCGGCGCCATGCCCGCGGGCACGGCCGCCGCCGGTGCGGCCGCGGCGCGGGACGCCCGGTGAACGCGGCTGCGCCCGCGGCTGCAGGCGGCACGCCACCGATGCTCAGCGTCGAGGGCGCGAACAAGCGCTTCGGCGGACTGCAGGCGCTGGCCGACGTCGGACTGCGGATCGAACCCGGCCAGATCTACGGCCTGATCGGTCCGAATGGCGCTGGCAAGACCACGTTCTTCAACGTGATCACCGGGCTGTACACGCCCGATTCCGGCCGCTTCGAGCTCGACGGCCGCCCGTACGAGCCGACCGCGGTCCATCAGGTCGCGGAGGCCGGGATCGCACGGACGTTCCAGAACATTCGGCTGTTCGCCGAGATGACCGTGCTCGAGAACGTGATGGTCGGCCGCCACGTGCGCACGCGCTGCGGCGCATGGGCCGCGATGCTGCGGCTGCCTGCGCAGCGGCGCGAGGAGGCGGCGATCCGGGAACGCGCGACTGCGCTGCTCGAGTACGTCGGCATCGCACGCTATGCCGACTTTCCGTCGCGCACCCTGTCCTACGGCGATCAGCGGCGGCTGGAGATCGCGCGCGCGCTCGCCACCGAACCGAAGCTGCTCGCACTCGACGAACCGGCGGCCGGAATGAACGCGACCGAGAAGCTCGCGCTGCGTTCGCTGCTCGAGCACATCCGCTCGGACGGCCGGACGATCCTGCTGATCGAGCACGACGTGAAGCTGGTGATGGGGCTATGCGATCGCGTGACCGTACTCGACTACGGTCGGGTGATCGCGCAGGGTCTACCGGCCGAAGTGCAGCGCGACAAGGCGGTGATCGAGGCGTACCTCGGGGCCGGTCATGGCTGAAACGGTGCTGTCCGTGCACGGTCTGCAGGTCGCCTATGGCGGGATCCAGGCGGTCAAGGGCGTGGACCTCGAGGTGCGCTCCGGCGAACTGATCGCGCTGATCGGTGCCAACGGCGCGGGCAAGACCACCACGCTGAAGGCGATCACCGGCACGCTCCAGCCTTCGGCCGGGGACATCGTGTATCGGGGCCGGTCGATCCGTGGCCGCGGCGCCTACGAACTGGTCGGCCAGGGCCTGGCGATGGTGCCCGAGGGGCGCGGCGTGTTCGCGCGGATGACGATCGTCGAGAATCTGCTGATGGGCGCCTACACCCGCGACGACAAGGCGGGGGTGGCGCAGGACATGGATCGGATGTTCGACACCTTCCCGCGGCTGAAGGAGCGCGCGCAGCAGCTCGCGGGCACGATGTCCGGGGGGGAGCAGCAGATGCTCGCGATGGCGCGCGCGCTGATGAGCCGGCCCCGGCTGCTGCTGCTCGACGAACCGAGCATGGGCTTGTCGCCGATCATGGTCGAGAAGGTGTTCGAGGTGATCCGCGCGGTGTCGGCGCAGGGCATGACGCTGCTGCTGGTCGAGCAGAACGCGAAGCTCGCGCTCGAGGCCGCGAACCGCGCCTACGTGATGGATTCGGGCCAGATCACGATGGCCGACGACGCGAAACGGCTGCTCGACGACCCGCGGGTGCGGGCCGCCTACCTCGGCGAAGCCGCCTGACGCGGCCGATCCCCGGCGCGCCGAAGCGGTCGCGCAGCGCGAGCCTGGCTCAGGCGGGCGTCGCCCCAGGGCCCGCGCCCGGTGCGCCCGCCAGGTCCGCCGCCGTGGTGAACGCGTCGGCGAAGAATTCGTCCTCGGGCAGGCCGCGCTCGCGAGTGAAGTCGGCCCGCGCGGAGTCGACCACGATCGGCGCACCGCACGCGTAGACCTGAAACGGCGACAGATCGGCGAAGTCCGCCATCACCGCGCGGTGCACGAAGCCCGTGCGGCCGGTCCAGCCGTCCTCGGGCAGCGCGTCAGACACCACCGGCACGTAGCGCACGTGCGGCAGCTCGGCAGCCCAGCGCTCGCACAGGGCGTTCAGGTACAGGTCGCGGGGACGACGACCGCCCCAGTACAGCGTGATCGGCCGCGTCATGCCCTTGTGGATCGTGTGCTCGACGATCGCCTTGATCGGCGCGAACCCGGTGCCGCTCGCGACCATCACGATCGGCTTGGCGCTGTCCTCGCGTAGGAAGAACGTACCCATCGGTCCCTCGAAGCGCAGGATGTCGCGCTCCTTGATCGCCGGCTGGGTCGCAGCGAACAGGGCGTCGGTAAACCGCCCTCCGGGCATGTGGCGCACATGCAGCTCGATGCGCTCTGCGGCGTGGGGCGCGCAGGCCATCGAGTAGCTGCGGCGCGTGCCGTCGCGCAGGATCAGCTCCACGTACTGTCCGGCGAGGTACTGCAGGCGCTCGTTCGCGGGCAACTGCAGACCGAGGATCACCACGTCCGGCGCGGCACGTTCGATCGAAGCGACGCGGCACGGCATCTTGCGGATCGGAATGTCGCCCGCAGCCGCGATCACCCGAGCCTCGACAACCAGATCGGAGCCGGCGGTCGAACAGCACAGCAGCGCCCAGCCCTGGGCCGCCTCGTCGGGCTTGAGCGCGTTCGCCTGGTGCGGTCCCTGCTCGATCCGTCCCTGCGTCACGCGGGCCTTGCACGACCCGCACGCGCCGTTCTTGCAACCGTAGGGCAGTACGACGCCCTGGCGCAGCCCGGCCTCGAGCACGGTCTCGTCGGGGGCGGCGCCGAACTGCCTGCCGCTGGGCATCACGGTGACGGTGAAGGTCATTGCGTAGAATCGCTCGATGCGTTCGACAGCCGGCGATTATCGCTCAGCCCCCGCCGCCGGTCGCAACCTCGGCGACGCCGCGCGCGCACCGCGATTCACGACCCCGCGACGGATGCGCCGGCCTCGCCTGCTGCTGCTCGGATGCGGCGACGTCGGCCTGCGGTTCTGCCGCCGCTACGGCGGACGATTCGCGATCTTGGGCGTCGTGCGGCGACCCGACGCGCGCGAGGCGGTACGCGCCGCCGGCGCGCGGCCGATGCTCGCCGACCTGGACGATCGGGCCTCGCTGCGCCGGCTGTCCGGGCTGGCACCGAACGTGCTGCACTCGGCGCCGCCGCCCGGCAGCGGTCGGGGCGATCCGCGGACGGGTCGGGCGCTCGCGGCGCTGCACGCTGCGCGCCGCTGGGTGTACCTGAGCACCACCGGCGTCTACGGCGACTGCGGCGGCGCCCGGTTCGACGAGACCCGGCCGGCGGCCCCCGCCACCGATCGCGCCGAGCGGCGCCTCGCGGCCGAGCGGCTGCTGCGCGCCCGCGCCGCGCGCGGAGCGATCCGATCGACCGTGCTCAGGGTCCCGGGCATCTACGCCGCCGAGCGGCTCCCCCTGGAGCGTCTGGCTCGCGGCACCCCCACGGCGATCGATGACGAAGACGTCTTCACCAACCACGTCCACGCGGACGACCTCGCGCGGATCGCCTTCGCCGCGCTGATGCGCGGCCGGTCTCAACGCACCATCCACGCGGTCGACCGCAGCGAGCTGAGGATGGGCGCCTACCTCGACGCGGTCGCCGACGCCTTCGGACTGCCTCGCCCCCCCCGCCTGCCCCGAGCGGCGCTGGCCCGCGCGGTGTCGCCGATGATGCTGAGCTTCATGTCGGAATCGCGCCGACTGATCTCGCGTCGTCTCGAGCGCGAGTTGCGGGTACGGCTCGAGTACCCGACCGTCGGTACGTTCCTCGCCCGCCGTGCCGAGGCCGCCCTCGCCCAGTCGTGCTAGCATCGAAGGCTGCGCGCCGATGGTCCGCGCGCGCGCCGGTGTAGCTCAGTTGGTAGAGCAGCGCATTCGTAATGCGAAGGTCGGGGGTTCGACTCCTCTCACCGGCACCACACCCCCAGCCCGAGCGGTCAGCCCCTGAGCGCGTCGATCCGGGCGCCGCGGCCGGCGCCCTCGGGGAGCACCCGGGCGATACGCGAGTCGTCCAGCCGCAGGAGCCGCTCGAGCACCTCGGCGATCACCTGCCTGAAGTCGGTCGTGATCGCGAGGTCCCGCCCGTCGTGCAGCGCGGCCGGCTCGAGTCCGGGCCAGCGGCCGAGCACCCGAGCGCCGCGCACGCGACCGCCGAGCAGCCACATCGCGTTGCCGTGACCGTGGTCCGTGCCCTGCGTGCCGTTCTGCGCGACCGTCCGTCCGAATTCGGACATCACGAGCACCACCGTGTCGTCGAACCGCGTCCCGAGCCCGCGGATCAGCGCATCCAGCCCCAGGCCGAGCGCCCGCAGCCGGGTCGCGAGCTGCCCGCGCGCGCCACCCTGGTTGACGTGGGTGTCCCAGCCCCCGAGCGAGAACGACGCCGCCCGGATCGACGGCTCCCGGGCGAGCAGCCGACCCAGGCGCAGCGCATCGCCGGCGAGCGCGGCGAACGGCAGCGCGCCCTGCGAGACCGCCACGTCCATCGCGGGCAGATCGTCGGCTGCGGCGAGCATCGTGCCGGACTCGCGCAGCGCCGCCCACGAAGCGGCCGCCTGCGGATCGGCCGCATAGATGCGATCGAGCGTGTCGCCGATCGGGCCGCCGGGCACGCCGGCACGCCTGGCCGAACCACCGCCGCCCGGCATCGACGCGACCTGCGCCGGGCCAACCAGGATGCGCGGCGTGGTCGGGCCCACGGCGATACCGCGCACCGAGCGGCCGTCGGCCGGATCGAGTTCGGTGAGCAGCCGGTTGAGCCAGCCGTCCGGCGTGCTGCGACGCCCGGGCGTGGCCGATTCCATGAAGTCCTGCGCATCGAAGTGCGAGCGGGTCGGATCGGGCGAGCCGCTCGCGTGAACGAACGCGAGCCGGCCGGACGCCCACAGCGGCGACAGCGGTGCGAGCGCCGGGTGCAGGCCGAAGGTTCGGTCCAGCGGCAGTACCCCCTCGTCGCCGCCCGGCGGCGCGATCGCGATCTCGCGACGCACCCGGGCGTACTCGGGATCCGCGTGCGGCACGACCACGCTGAGCCCGTCGACCGCGCCGCGCAGCATCACCACGACCAGCGTGCCCGGTGCGCCGGGGTCGGACGAGGCGTGCACCGCCGGCGCCCCGGCGAGCGCAAGCCCGGCGGCGATCGCGCGGCGCCGACCGGGTCGCTGCGGCGGCAGGTTCGAGTCGCGGCCCGCGACCGTGTCGTCGTCGGTGGTCACGTTCATCGCCTCATGAAGTCGGGACTCGCGAGCGCGGCGGCGAGCCGCAG
>JBIKMO010000241.1:0-6748 GCA_044359175.1 Burkholderiaceae bacterium
TGGGTCACGCGCCCGCCGATGCGGCGCACGAAGCCCGCGTCGCCGCACCAGTTGGTGACCAGGTGACCGGCCCAGTTCATCCGCTGCCAGCCCTGGTCGTACGCGCCGGGCATGCCGATCTCGCGGCCGATCTCGGCGTCGAAGTGACCGGCGGCCGGGTGCATCGGCACGCCGGTGGACGGCGAGTAGTAGACGTTGCGCGGATGCGCGTCGCGCTCGGCGAACGCGAGCTTGAGCACCGGGTACACGGTGCGGCGGCCCGCGTAGAAGCCGACGATGTCGACCAGCGTCAGCGGACCCTTCACGATCGGCGGCAGCGGGTCGCCGGGCGCGCAGTCCTCCCAGTAGCGCACCTCGCGGCCGCGCCGCACCTCGTCGCGGTAGGCCGCGGCGATCTGCGCGATCTCCTCACGGCTCCAGCGGTACGGCGCCTGCGGCTCGCGAGCCTCGCGCTCGCTGTACTTCAGGCCCTGGCCGCTTCGCGCGCGCGGGATGCGCAGGATGTCGCCCTCGTAGCGCGCGACGCGATCGCCGTTCTGGTTCTCGAACAGCACCTCGCCGGTCTGCACGACCGAGCGCGGCGCCGAGCGCCCCTCCTTGACGTTCACCGCGATCAGGCGCGCGCGCGCGGTGACCGTATCGCCGGCGCACACCGGGCGCCAGTGCTCGAAGCGGCCGCCGCCGAAGATCCACTGGATGCCGGGCAGGCCGGGCGCGACGATGCCGGTGTCGATCGTGTACAGGAACGTGGGCGGTGCGATCGGCCGGCCCCAGATCGTGCGCTTCGCGTACTCCTGGTCACTCCACAGCGGGTTGTCGTCGCCGACGCTGTAGTGCGCCCACCGGCGGATGTCGTGCAGCGCGATCGGCTCGTACAGCGCCGGCGCGTGCACGTCGCGGCGCAGCCAGGTGCCGATCAGCGCGCGCACCCTGTCGACGGCCTCGTCGGACAGCGGCGGCGCCTGCTTCGCCTCGTCGAGCAGCTCGGGCGCGGGCTTGCCGGCCGCGTCGTCCTCCATGCGGGTCTCCCGGATCCTGCGATGGTCGGAGTCGATTATTCGCGACCGTGCCCCGGCGGATGCGGCGGCGCCCCGACCGGCGGCTCACCATGTGAGATCGCCGCGCCCCGCGGCCGCACGTGACGCTGGCTCGTGCCCCGGGGACGCGCGAGGATCACCGCGCGGCCGGGCGCCACCGCGGCGCGAGGCGCTTGGCCCGGGGGGGTCGGGACATGGACACGACGGGGACGAAGCCGCTGGCCGGGCGCACCGCGCTGGTCACCGGATCGGGAAGGAACATCGGCAGGGGGATCGCGCTCGCGTTCGCGGCCGCGGGCGCGAACGTCGTGCTCAACGGCCACCGCGACCGCGCGGCGCTCGAGGCCGTGGCGGCCGAGGTGCGTTCGCTGGGTGCGGCCGCGTCGGTCTCGCTGACCGACGTCGCGGACGCGGACGCGGTGGCCGCGATGGTCCGGCAGGCGCGGCACGAGCACGGCGCGCTCGACATCGTCGTGTCCAACGTCGGCGTGCGCCACCACCAGCCGTTCCTCGACATCTCGGTGGACGACTGGCACGCGATCCTCGGCAGCAACCTGCACGCGGCGTTCTACCTGGCGCGCGCGGCGCTGCCCGGCATGGTCGAGCGCGGCTGGGGCCGGGTGATCCACGTCTCCGGGCGCGACGGATTCTTCCCCAAGCCCAACCGTGCGCACAACGTCACCTGCAAGGCGGGCCTGTTCGCGCTCGCCAAGGCGATCGCGGTGGAATTCGGCCCGCACGGCGTGACCGCCAACACGATCGCGCCCGGGATCATCGAGACCACGCGCGATCCGGTGCACTACCCCGACTTCGAGCGCGAGCAGGAGGCGCGACGCCAGGCGATGCCGGTACGCCGCCTCGGTCGCGTCGACGACGTCGCGCAGGCCTGCCTGTACCTGTGCTCCGAGGCGGGCGGGTTCGTCACCGGCCAGGTGCTGCACGTGAACGGCGGCGAGTTCATCGGCTGACTACTCCGGCCCGCGCCGCGCGGCAGGGGGTGCGGACCGCGTGCCTGCGGGTCGGCGTGCCGCGCGTCAGATCCGGGCCGTCGCCGGCCATGTGGCGAGCAGCCGCGCCGCCTCAGCCTCGATGACCGCCGCCTGCGCGCGGAGCTCCGCGACGATCGCGTCGGCCGAGTCGGCCGGCAGCTCGTCGACCGACCCGGCCACCGCGAGCGAGCCGGCCACCGCGCCCGAGGGCGCGCGCACCGCGACGCCGAACGCGTTGACCCCGGGCACCACGTCGCCGGTGTTCACGCCGTGGCCGCGCGCGGTGGACGCGCGGATCATCCGCTCGATCGACTTCACGCGGATCTCGCCCTGCCGCTCGATCCGCGCGAGCCCGCGCGCGGCCAGCAGCCGCGCCTCGGCCGCGGGCAGCGCGACCAGGATCGCGACGCCGCCCACCGACATCACCAGCGGCCGGCGCGTGCCCACCTCGCTGGACAGCGCGCGGATCTTCGTGCTCCCGGCGCGCACCGCGCAGACGAACTCCTCGCCGCTCCTCAGGTAGAGCGACGCCACCCCGCCGACCCGCGACGCGGTGCGCGCCACCGGCGCGTGGCAGGCGTCGCGGAACGCGGCCAAGCCGGGCACCGACAGCCCGAGCTCGAACAGCAGGGGCCCGGGCAGGTAGCGCCGGTCCTGGCCGCGCTGCTGCACCAGCCGCTCGCGGGCGAGGCAGGCGAGCATCCGCTGCGTGGTCGCGCGGTCCAGCCCGCAGTGCGCGGCGAGGTCCGACGCGCGCCAGCCGAACGCGCCGTGCGCGGCCACCTCGCGCAGCAGCGTCACCGCGCGCTCGAGGCTCTGGGTTCCGGTTCGGCGGGGGGTGGTGGCCACAGGGCGCGGTCCGGGGGTCGGTTGCTCACATTGTAAGACTCGCGGGCGCCGAGCGAGGTGCCCGATGCTGGTACGCGGAACGCGCGCGGGTCACCATCGCGGCAGGGAGACGCCGATCATGGACACGACATCGCGCCGGCTCGCCGCGTACGCGGCCGGGGTCGCGGACAGCGACCTGCCGGCGCTCGCGCGCCGGCGGGCGGTCGACGCGATCACCGACTGCGTCGGCTGCATGCTCGCCGGCGCCAGCGAGCCGATCGCGGACGCCGTCGCCGGCGCAATCGCGGGCGGCTCGGGCGACGCGCTGCTGGCCGGGCGCTCGCAGCGCGCCTCGCCCGGCGACGCCGCGCTCTTCAACGGCGCGCTCGCGCACGCGTTGGACTACGACGACACCAACCATCCGGCCTACGCGCACCCGAGCGCGGTGCTGGTGCCCGCGATGCTCGCGCTCGCGCCGCTGGCGCGGTTCACCGGGCGCGAGCTGGTCACCGCGTACGTGCTCGGCTTCGAGGTGTTCGGTAAGCTCGGCCGCGCGCTGAACACCGCGCACTACACGCGCGGCTGGCACGCGACCGCGACCTTCGGCACGATCGCCGCCGCCGTGGCCGCCGGCCGGCTGCTGCGGCTGGACGAGGCGCGGATGAGCGCCGCGCTCGGCATCGCCGCGTCCACCGCGGGCGGGCTGCGCGCCAACTTCGGCACGATGGTCAAGCCGCTGCACGCCGGCTGCGCGGCCCGCAACGGCGTGCTCGCCGCGCTGCTCGCGCGCGCCGGGCTCGACGCCAGCGAGGCCGCGTTCGACCACGACTACGGCTTCCTGCGCCTGTTCGCAGGCGACGTGCCCGCCGACCCCGCGCCGCTCGCCTCCTGGGGCGAGCCGCTCGAGATCCTGACCCCGTATGGGCTCGCGCTGAAGCCCTACCCGTCGTGCGGCGCGACCCACACCGCGATCGAGGCCGCCGCCGCGATCCACCGCGAGCTCGCCGGCACGCCCGTGGAGTCGGTGCGCGCCGGCGTGTCCGGGCTCGCGTTCGCGCCGCTGATCCACGTGATGCCCGACCGGCCGCTCGCCGGCAAGTTCAGCCTGCACTTCTGCGTGGCCGCCGCGCTGCTCGAGGGCGACGTGACGCTCGCCACCTTCACGCAGCGGCGCATCGACGATCCGCGCATCCGCGAGCTGATCCGGCGCACGACGATGGTCGCCGACCCGCGCGTCGGCGACGGCGCCGAGTTCCCGTCGATCGTCGAGGTGCGCGCCGCCGACGGCCGGCGGCTCGAGCGCTTCGTGCCGCTCGCGCAGGGCAAGCCCGAGCGCTGGTTCCCGCCCGAGCGCATCCGCGCGAAGTTCGACGACTGCACGCGCGCGTTCGACGGCGCGGCGGCGGTGTTCGACGCGCTGCGCGCGATCGACGCCGACGCGCCGCCCGACGGCGCGCCTGCCACGCTGCTCGGCGCGATGCGTGCGCTGCGACCGCGTGGCGCCTGACCCACCGTCACTCGCCCCGCCCCTCCGTCCCCCATCCCCGGATCGACCCATGCAAGCCCGTCGCAGGACCCTCGTGAAGCTCGCCGCGCTCGCCGCGCTGCCCGTCCCCGCCGCCGCGCAGGAGTGGCCGGCGGCCCGCACCGTCAGGCTGGTCAACCCGTACGCGCCCGGCGGCTCGACCGAGCTCGTCGTGCGGCTCGTCTCGCAGCGCCTGACCGAGTCGCTGAAGCAGTCGGTGATCGTGGACAACCGCCCGGGTGCCGGCTCGAACATCGGCAACGAGGCCGTCGTGCGCGCCGCGCCCGACGGCTACACGCTGCTCAACGGCACCTCCAGCCTCGCGATCAACCCCGCGCTGTACCCTCGGCTGGGCTACGACCCGGTCAAGGACCTCGTGCCGATCGTCACGCTGACCCGCGCGCCGAACGTGCTCGCGGTGCATCCGTCGGTGCCCGCGAACTCGGTGCGGGAGCTGATCGCCTACGTGCGCGCGAACCCCGGCAAGCTCAACTACGGCTCCTCCGGCAACGGCGCAACCAACCACCTGGCGATGGAGCAGCTGAAGGTCGCGGCCCGGCTCGCGATCGTGCACATCCCCTACAAGGGCGGCGGCCCCGCGCTCGCCGACCTGCTGGCCGGAAACATCCAGCTGATGTTCAACCCGCCGTCCTCGCTGATGCCCCACCACCGCACCGGCAAGGTCCGCGCGCTCGCGGTGTCGAGCGCCGAGCGCTTCGAGGGTGTCGAGCTGCCGACCATCGCCGAGAGCGGATTGCCCGGATTCGAGTCCACCGTGTGGTTCGCGCTGTTCGCACCCGCGGGCACGCCCGCGCCCGTGATCGAGCGGCTCAACGCCGAGGTCAACCGCGTGCTGCAGGACCCGGCCGTGCGCCAGCAGCTCCTGGGCAACGGGTTGATCCCGGTGGGCGGCACCGCCGAGGCGCTCGGCCGGCTGCTTCGCGAGGACCTCGAGCGCTGGGCGCAGGTGGTGAGGGCGTCTGGGGCGAAGGTGGATTGAGCGGCGGACGACGACGCCGGGCGACTCAGCCCCGCCGCCGCGCCTCGAACTCCGCCGACCACTGCACCGCCATCATGAACGTCGGATCGGCACGGCAGATCCGCTCGGTCTCGGCCCAGATCTCGTCGTCGGGCCGCTCGAGGTCCAGCGGGACGCCGTGCGGCTGGCGGACCTGCCAGGGGGTGTCGAGGTAGACCTCGACGGTGTTGTCCTCGGTGTCGGAGAAGTGGATCGACAACGCGTTGCCGTGGTTCACGGCCGCGCAGCGTCGGGGCCGCGGCCGGAGGCGAGCGCGAGCTGGTGGTGCGGGTCGGCGCGCGCGCTCAGGAACACGCGCTGCATCGAGAACGTGATGCCCTGCCCGCGGTCGGTCTCCTGCATGTCGAAGACCTCGCGGTAGAAGCGCGACATCAGGTCCAGGTCGCGGCAGAACACGCCGCAGTGCGACAGGTTCGGGGCGAAGGCGCTCATGCCGCCGCTCGTCAGCGCTGCCCGTCGTGGACCGAGACCTTCTCCTTCGTCAGCCCGCCGAGCCTCGCGTGCACGCGCCCGCCGGTGCCCATCGCGAGCGCGAACAGGATCTCGGGCGGCCACGGACCGTCCTGCACGCCCACCTCGACGCCGTTGAAGTGGCTGCGCACGTAGCAGGCGTGGATCTAGTGCAGCGGCATGATCAGCCGGTAGCCGGCGCCCGCCACGGCCTTGGCCGCGGGCACGATCGCCTTGGGCTCGCCGAGCACCGTGCGCATCGCCCAGTCGCCGGTCTCGTGCCAGACCGCGCCGTGCTCGAGCTCGCCGTCCACGCCGACGATCGCGGCCTTGCCGTACACCTCGACCGACCCGCGCCCGAGCGTGGCCACGAGCTCCTCGGCCATCGCGCGGCCCAGCGTGCGCAACTCGGCCATGCAGGGCAGCAGGTCGGGCTCGTACCGGCCGGCGTAGGGGTTGCGGATCACCGCGCACGCCGAGGCGATGCGCAGCGGCAGCGCCGGCGCGGGGCCGCCCTCGTGGTACGTGGTCTCGACGCTCAGCAAGCGCTTGCGCACCTCGATCAGGCTCATCGCGATCTCCCGGTCATCCCCGCGGAATGTTGGCCTCGACGGCCAGCTTCGTCCACTTGTCGTTCTCCGCGGCGATCATCGCCTTCATCTCGTCCGGCGTGCTGCCACGCGCCTCGCCGCCAATGTCCGCGAGCGTCTGCCGCACCGACGGGTCTTGCAGCGCCTTCAGCGTCTCGGCGTTCAGCCGATCGACCACAGGGGCCAGGAATTTCAAACGCTCTCACCCTGGCCCGGCGCAAGCTGCAGGTCGCAGGTACGGCGGCGGCACGACACGAGGTCGGCCCCGCTGAGGCGCCGGGCAGTGCCCC
>JBIKMO010000243.1:0-6732 GCA_044359175.1 Burkholderiaceae bacterium
TCGCCTGCGCTGGTCGCCCGCTGGGTGGCGCGTACGGCGGGAGACCGCGGACATGGCGAGCCACGCGACCGGCGACGGCGGCATTCCTCCGCGCGACGCGGCCCGGCAGGGGCTGAAGCGGATCATGACCCTCGGCGGGTCGTACGGGCTGCGCAACTACACGGTCAAGGACCTGCGCGATGCGAAGGGCGTGCGGGTGCTCACCGAGACGTTGCCCTTTTCCGCCGAGGAGGCCGCGGCAGCCGAGCAGGCTGGCATCGACACGATGAAGTGCCGCTTCGATCCGGGCAACCCCGCGCCGGCGATGGCAATCCGGCAGGCCGCGCCGCGCACCTTCATGGCCGCATCGGTGCCGCTGGTGGCCGCGGCGACCGCCGACGAGGCCGTGCGGCTGGGCTACGAAGCGATGAAGGCGGGCTTCGACGCGGTGATGTGCCAGTGGAGCCCGCGGTTCATCGAGGCGGCGGCCGAGGCCGGCATCCCGGTGCAGGGGCACGCGGGTCTCGTACCGCGACGCAGCACCTGGACCGGCGGGCTGCGCGCGGTCGGCAAGACGCTGCAGGAGGCACTCTGGGTCCACGACCAGGTCAAGCGGCTCGAGTCGGCGGGTGCGTACGCGGTCGAGGTCGAGGTCATCCCCGAGGCGCTGCTCGCCGAGATCTCCAAGCGCACCACGCTGCTCACCTCGTCGATCGGCGCGGGCAGCGGCGGCGACATCCAGTTCCTGTTCGCCGACGACATCCTGGGCAACAACCCGCCTCCGTACCCCCGCCACTCGAAGCAGTACCGGCGGCTGCACGAGATGAAGGCTGCGATGCAGGCCGAGCGCGTCGCGGCCTTCGGCGAGTTCGTCGCCGATGTGCGCAGCGGCGTATTCCCTGGCCGAGAACACGTGGTCGCCGCACCTCAGGGCCTGGTCGAGGCGTTCGTCGCGCACGTGGGACGCGGCTGAGCGGCGCGGTTCGCGCCGCGCACCCGCTGCCGGCCGCCCTCCGTGCCAGCCGACCTGCCGGCCCGGTCCGCCGGCCGTGCGCCGATCAGGCCGGCTGCACCGCCAGCCGACCGCGGCGGGTCGACAGCGTCCGGGCGAGCAGGCTCGCGAGCGCGTGGATCGCGTCGATGGTCGGCGTGGGCGTGCCCGTGATGCGGCCGAGCTCGATCACTGCGCCCACCAGCGCCTCGAGCTCGAGCGCGCGGCCATGCTCGACGTCCTGCAGCATCGAGGTCTTGTGCGCACCCACCGCCTGCGCGCCGGCGATCCGCTTGTCGAGCGATACCTTGAACTCGACGCCGAGTTTCTCGCCGATCGCCTGCGCTTCGGTCATCATCGCCGCCGCCAGCGCGCGGGTCGCAGCAAATCCGCAGATCTCCTCGAGCGTCGCGTGCGTCAGGGCCGAGATCGGGTTGAAGCTGAGGTTGCCCCACAGCTTCACCCAGATCTCTGAGCGGATGTCGCGTGACACCGGCGCCTTGAATCCGGCGGCGATCATCGCCCGCGACAGCGCGTCGATCCGCTCGCTGCGTCGACCGTCGGGCTCGCCGAGCGTGAAGCGGTTGCCCTCGATGACCCTGATCACGCCGGGCGCGACGAGTTCGCTCGCCGGGTAGACGACGCTGCCGACGATCCGCCCGGGTTCGATCTGCGCGGCGATCCGACCGCCCGGGTCGACGCTCTCGAGCACGCGCCCGCACCACGGTCCGGCCAGTTCCTGGAAGTACCACCAGGGAACGCCGTTCATCAGCGTGACCACCATCGTCTCCGGACCGAACAGGCCGCGGATCGCCGGAAGCAGGTCGCCCACCTGGTGCGCCTTCACCGCGAGCAGCACCGCGTCCTGCGGGCCCGCGTCGGCGGGTACGGCGACTGCGCGCACCGCCGGGGCATGACGCTCGGTGCCGTCCTCCTCGATCAGCCGCAGACCGTGAGCCGTGATCGCCTCGAGGTTGCGGTTGCGGGCGACCATCACCACCTGCTCGCCCGCGAGCGAGAGCCGGGCCCCCAGATAGCCGCCGATCGCCCCGGCACCGATCACCGCGATCCTCATCGCTCAGCCTCCGTGTCCGATCGGCCGCTCGCCCGGGCCGCTGCCCTTGCCGAAGGCCGCGCGCGCCCGGCCCAGCAGCGGCCAGACGAGCAGCACCAGCGCGAGCGTGGTGAGTGAGCCCACCAGCGGGTTGGACCAGAAGATGCCGAGGCTGCCCGAGGACAGCAGCATCGCCTGCCGGAAGCTCGCCTCGGCCATGTCCCCGAGCACCAGCGCGAGCACCAGCGGGGCGAGCGGGTACTTGAGCTTCTTGAACAGATAGCCCACGACGCCGAAGACCAGCATCAGTACGACGTCGAACATCGAGCTGTGCACCGTGTACGCACCGATCGCGCAGATCACGATGATCACCGGCGCGATCACCGCGAACGGGATCCGCAGGATCGCCGCCCACCACGGTACGGTGGTCAGCACGACGATCAGGCCGACGACGTTGCCCAGGTACATCGAGGCGATCAGCCCCCAGACGAAGTCCTTCTGCTCGACGAACAGCATCGGGCCTGGCTGCAGCCCCCAGATCAGCAGGCCGCCGAGCAGCACCGCCGCGGTCGGCGAGCCGGGGATCCCGAGCGTGAGCATCGGCAGCAGCGCCGCGGTTCCGGCCGCGTGCGCCGCGGTCTCGGGGGCCACCACGCCTTCGAGGCGCCCCTTGCCGAACTCCTCGGGGTGCTTGGACAGGCGACGCGCCATGCCGTAGCTCATGAACGAGGCGGGCGTCGCCCCGCCGGGCGTGATGCCCATCCAGCAGCCGATCAGCGTCGAACGCAGGAACAGCACCCAGTGCGCGAGCAGCTCCTTCCAGGTCCTGAGCACGACCCCGAGCGTGATCTTCGCGCTGCGGCCCTTGAACGCCAGCCCCTCCTCCATCGTGAGCAGGATCTCGCCGATGCCGAACAGGCCGATCACCGCGATCAGGAAGTCGAACCCCTTGAGCAGCTCGGGCACGCCGTAGGTCATCCGCAGCTGGCCAGTGACCGTGTCCATGCCGACCGCGGCGAGCGCGAAGCCGAGCATCATCGCCGCGAGCGTCTTGGCTGGGGGCTCCTTGCTCATGCCGACGAAGCTGCAGAAGGTGAGCAGCTGGACCGCGAAGAACTCGGCCGGACCGAACTTGAGCGCGAACCGGGCAAGCAGCGGCGCGGTGAACGTGATCAGCACCACGGCGAACAGCGCGCCGACGAACGACGACGTGAACGCCGCGGTGAGCGCCTGCGCTGCGCGCCCCTGCTGGGCCATCGGGTGGCCGTCGAAGGTGGTGGCCACCGACCAGGGCTCGCCCGGGATGTTGAACAGGATCGAGGTGATCGCCCCGCCGAACAGCGCGCCCCAGTAGATGCACGACAGCATGATGATCGCCGACGTGGGGTTCATCGAGAACGTGAGCGGCAGCAGGATCGCCACGCCGTTGGCGCCGCCCAGGCCGGGCAGCACGCCGATCAGCACGCCGAGGATGATCCCAATCGCCATGAACCCGAGGTTCGGCAGGGTGAGCGCGACCGAGAATCCGTTCGCGAGATCGACGAGTTCCTGCATGGCCGCATCCGGGAATCAGAAGCCGAGCAGAGCCTCGACCGGCCCTTTGGGCAGCGGTACGAGGAACCAGCGCTCGAAGACCAGGAAGGCGAGCAGCGGCACGCCGACCGAGACCGCAGCCGTGGGCAGAATCCGGTAGCGGCCGTGACGCAGCATGAACCAGGCGATGAGCGCGATCGACGCGAGGTAGAGCCCGACCACGGCGATCGCGCCCACGTACAGCGTGATCGGCACCGCCATCGACATCACCTGACGCAGCTGCGCGCGCTCGGCGAACTCGCTGCGGTCGGTGTGCCAGCGGCGCAACTGCGCCACCAGGATCCACGTGGCGCTCGCGAACAACAGCACGCCGACGATGAACGGGAAGTAGCCCGAGCGAGGACCGTCGTCGGCCCAGCCGACGCCCACCCGCAGGCTGTCGAGGATCACGAGCGTGGCGATCGCCTGCAGCAGCACCGCGACCGCGGCTTCGGGCCAGCGCGCGCGCATCGCGGGGGCTTCGGATCCGGGGGGCTCGGACATCGGTCGACTCCGGTGGCGCGGGGTCGCGCCCGGGGGGTGGGGCGCGGGCTGCGGGCCCGCGCGCGGCGCGCTCAGCAGCCGGTCACTGCGCGAGGAATCCGGCTTCCCGCATCAGGACACGGTGCATCTGCTCGTTGCGGCCGAGCCAGTCGAAGAACTCCTGGCCCCGCATCGTGGCCGGCCTGAACGCGCCCTTGTCCATGAACTCGCGCCACTCCGGCAGCGCGCGCACCTTGTCGAACAGCGCGTTGTACCAGGCGACCTGCTCGGGCTTGACGCTCGGCGCCATGAAGATGCCGCGCAGCATCAGGTACTCGACGTCGATGCCCGCGGACTTGCAGGTGGGGACGTCGTTCCACGATTGGGTCGCGGTCAGCTTCATCTTGTACGGCATGCGGTCCTTGTCGAACACGCACAGCGGCCGAAGCTTGCCGGCGCGCCAGTGCGACTCGGCCTCGATCGGGTTGTTGACGGTCGCGTCGATGTGCTTGCCCACCAGCTGCACCGCGACGTCGCCGCCGCCCCGGAACGGCACGTACGTCATCTTCTTGCCGCCACCCGCTTTCTCGAGCATCACGGTGATGATCTGATCCTCCTGCTTGGAACCGGTGCCGCCCATCTTGATGCTGTTCGGGGCACCGGACTTCAGCGCGTCCAGGAACGCCTTGGGCGTCGTGTGCGGCGACTCCTCGTTGACCCAGAGCACGAACTGGTCGAGTGCGAGCATCGTGACCGGGGTGAGGTCGCGCCAGTTGAACGGCACGCCGGTGGCCAGTGGCGTGGTGAACAGGTTCGAGAGGGTGATGACGATCTTGTGCGGATCGGCGTTGGCCGACTTCATCGCCAGGAAGCCCTCGGCGCCCGCGCCGCCGGAGCGGTTGACGACCACGATCGGTTGCTTGGACAGGCCGTGCTTGGCGACGACGCCCTGGATGAACCGCGCCATCTGATCGGCGCCCCCGCCGGTGCCGGCGGGTACGACGAACTCGATCGGCTTGCTCGGTTCCCAGGTCTGGGCTCCGGCGGACTGGGACGCCGAGACGAGAGCGGCCGCGGTCGCGAGGGCGATCGCCGCGATCCGGCGGGCTGGACGAGGCTGGGGTCGGGTCGTGGTCATCGGAACTCCAGGGGAGGTGAGTGGAACCGGTGTCTTCCTGACACGTCGAATCGCGGGGATGCGAGCGGCTCAACCGAGGCCGAGCTTCTGAGCGAGCCCGATGCGTTGCAGCTTGCCGGTGGCGCCCTTGGGGATTTCGTCGAGCACGAGGATGCGCTTGGGGACCTTGAAGTCGGCGGCGCGCCGTGCGACGAACTCCTGCAGTTCGCGCTCGGCGGCCTGGGCGGCGTCGCGCAGCACGACGGCGGCGGCGAGCTCCTCGCCCAGTTTGGGGTGGGGCATGGCGAAGCACACCGCCTGCGCGACCGCGGGGTGATCCATCAGGATCTCGTCGATCTCGCGCGGGCTGATCTTCTCGCCGCCGCGGTTGATGATCTCCTTGAGCCGGCCGGTGATCGTCAGGTAGCCCTGGGCATCGAGCACGCCCTGGTCGCCGGTGCGGAACCAGCCCTGCACGAACGCCTCGGCGTTGGCCTGGGGGTTAGCCTCGTAGCCGGCGGTGACGTTGGGGCCGCGGATGACGATCTCGCCGGTCTGCCCGGGCTGCAGCAGCCGCCCCTGCGGGTCCATGACCGCGATCTGCGGGCCGGCGGCCACGCCCACCGTGCCGGGCTTGCGCACCCCCGGGGGCAGCGGGTTGGAGGCCATCTGGTGGGTCGCCTCGGTCATGCCGTAGGACTCGATCAGCGGCGCACCGAACACCCGCTCGAGCTCGTGGATCACCTGCGGAGCGATCGAGGAGGACGACGAGCGCAGGAACCGCAGCCGGTTGCGCGCGATCACCTCGGCGTTCTTGGAGGCTCGCGACAGGATCGCCTGGTGCATCGTGGGCACCGCCGTGTACCAGGTGGGCCGCGCCTCGTCCATCCACGCAAAGAACCTCAGCGCATTGAAGCCCGGCGTGCAGAACACCATCGAGCCGCCCGACAGCGGCGCCAGCACCCCCGCGATCAGACCGTGGATGTGGAACAGCGGCATGATGTTCAGCCCCCGGTCGGTGGGCCCCAGGCCCAGCGTGTCCCGGATGTGCCGCGCCGAGGCCACCAGATTGCGCTGCGACAGCGGCACGATCTTCGGGCGCGAGGTCGTGCCCGAGGTGTGCAGCACCATCGACACGTCCTCGGGCTGCGCCGGCCCCGGACGGGCCGCCTCGCCGGCGCCGCCCGCCTCGCGCGGCTCCAGCCTGAAGCCACCCGCCGCGCCCTCGGACTCGGCCACCAGCTCCAGGATCCTCACCCCCAGACGCTGCGCCACCGCGATCGCCGCCGACTCGGCCCCGCGCCCCACGATCAGCGCCGCCGCCCTCAGGTCCGTCAGGTAGAACTCGAACTCCTCGGCCCGATACCCCGGATTCAGCGGCGCGGCCGTCACCGCACACGCACACGACACGAAGCACGCCGCCATCTCCGCACCGTTGTCCAGCACGATCGCCACCCGATCGCCCCGGCCGATCCCCAGCCCGTTCAGCCGCTCCCGCGTGCGCTCCACCAGCGCCCGCAACCCACCGTAGTCCAG
>JBIKMO010000244.1:0-6729 GCA_044359175.1 Burkholderiaceae bacterium
GCAGCGTGCGGTCCATGTGGTCGCGGAACGCGGTCGCGCTCGAGAGCATCAGCAGGGTCATGCCGGCGAGCTCGCGCAGCGTGACCGAGTCACCGGCGGCGTCCCCGGCCTTGGCCGGCAGCAGCGCGCAGTACGCGTCGGTGAACACCGCTTCGAAGTCGAGATCGTCGCCGTCGTCCAGCATCGGACCGATGCCGAAGTCCACCTCGTGGCGCCGCACGGCCTGTGCCACCGCCTGCGCCGGCACCTCGCGCACGCTGACGGCGATGTCCGGGTGACGCCTCGCGAACTCGGTCAGGACCGCCGGCAGGCGGCTGCCCGCGACGGTCGGCACGCAGGCGATCGCCAGGCGGCCGCGGCGCAGCTCCGCGGTCTGCCGGATCCGGGCCAGGCCGCGCTCGAGCGTGCCGAGCGCGTCGCGGACCGTGAC
The DNA here is from genome assembly GCA_044359175.1 of Burkholderiaceae bacterium. Classification (GTDB taxonomy): domain Bacteria; phylum Pseudomonadota; class Gammaproteobacteria; order Burkholderiales; family Burkholderiaceae_E; genus UBA4615. The sequence continues at coordinate 431 of JBIKMO010000244.1, forward strand.
CATCAGCTGCTCGCCCTCGGCGGTCAGCATCACGCGTCGCGTCGTGCGCTGGAAGAGCGGCACGCCGAGCTGCTCCTCGAGCTGCTTCACCTGCATGCTCACCGCGGGGAGCGAACGCTTGAGGTCCGACGCCGCACGCCGGAAGCTGCCGTGCTCCGCGACCGCGAGGAACGTGACGAGCAGCCTGAAGTTGACGTTCACGCGCGGCTCGTGCGAGAAGGGCCCGGCGCGGCGCGGCACCGACCGGCATCGGGCCGGCGGGCGGTCGCGGGACGCAGGGAGGACGGCATGTCGAAGCGCAGGGCGCCGATGCGGACGGACATCGGCTGGAGCGACGCGAGCAGCATCACGATCTTCGGGCTGGACCTCCCGTCCGAGGTCATCGGACGACTGAACCTGGGGGACATGGGGTTCCTCGAGCTGACCGGACGGGTCCCGGATGCCCGCGAATCGCGGATGTTCAACGCGATGGCGGTCACGCTGGTGGAGCACGGTCTGACGCCCAGTGCGATCGTCGCCCGCATGACCTACCTCGGCGCGCCCGAGTCGATGCAGGCCGCGGTCGCCGCCGGGCTGAACGGCCTGGGCACGGTGTTCGTCGGCAGCATCGAGGGCGCGGCCAGGCTGCTGTACGAGGCGATGCCCGCACCCGACCCGGCCGCCGACGTCGACGCGATCGCGGCCGGCGTCGTGGCGCGGCTCGCCGCGTCGAAGCAGCAGGTGCCCGGCATCGGCCACCCGTTCCACAAGCCGATCGACCCGCGCACGCCGCGGCTGTTCGACATCGCGCGCGAGACCGGCTTCGACGGACCGTACGTGAGGCTGATCCAGGCCGTCGCCGCCGCCGCGGAGGCGCGCAGCGGCCGGTCGATGCCGGTCAACGCGACCGGTGCGATCGGCGCGCTGTGCTGCGAGATGGGCTTCGAGTGGAAGGCCTGCCGCGGGCTGGGCGTGATGGCGCGCGCGGTCGGGCTCGTCGGGCACATCCTGGAGGAGTCCCGCCGGCCGATGGCGCAGGAGATCTGGCACGCGGTCGAGGCGCAGGCCACCGCGCACCTGCGTGGCACGCCGCCCGCCGACGAGTGAGCGCTCGCGCGCGGACGCCGCGCCCCGCCGGCGGGGGGGCCGCTCCACCGTGCGCTTGCGTCGATCGGGCTCATCGTGGCAACCAGGCTCGGCCCGATGGTGACGCGAACCGATGCGATCCGCGTCGTTGCAGGGGGTGCAGTCCGGTCACATTGTGAACGGATCGGATCGCCGGGCCGGCGCCCGCACGCCCGGCACGCGAGGCCCCTGCCGATAATCGTCCCACCGGCCGCCTCCGGCGGCCGCTCGTAGGAGGGGACACCTTGGGCCGCCGCACGACTGCGTGGAGCGACGCCGTCACGGCGCCGTCGCGATGAGCGTCGCCGCACGCCGGTCGCGGCCGCTGCGCATCGGGGCCGGTGCGAGCTATGCCGGCGACCGCGTCGAGCCGGCCACCGACCTCGCCGCACGCGGCGGGCTCGACGCGCTGGTGTACGAGACGCTCGCCGAGCGCACGATCGCGCAGGCCCAGCTCGAGCGGCTGAGCGACCCTGACGGCGGCTACAACGCGCTGCTCGCGCCGCGGCTGCGTGCGGCGCTGCCGCACTGCCGCCGCCACGGCACGACCGTGATCACGAGCATGGGCGCGGCCAATCCGCTCGGCGCCGCGCGGCACGCGGCGACGCTGGTTCGCGAGCTCGGCCTCGGGCCGATGCGGGTGGCGGCCGTGCTGGGCGACGACGTGCTCGCCTACTGCGAGGCCCGCCGCGACACGCTCGAGGTGATGGAGACCGGTGCGCCGCTCGCGTCGCTGCCGGGGCCGATGGTGTCGGCCAACGCGTACCTCGGCGCGGCGCCGATCGTCGAGGCGCTCGCGCAGGGGGCCGACGTGGTGATCACCGGCCGCGTCGCCGACTGCTCGCTGTTCCTCGCGCCGATGATCCACGCGTTCGGCTGGCGCGACGACGACTGGGACACGCTCGCCCGCGGCCAGGCCGCGGCCGACATGGTGGAGTGCGGCGCGAACGCCTCCGGCGGCTTCTACGCCGACCCCGGCTACAAGGACGTCCCCGAGCTGTGGAACCTCGGCTACCCGATCCTCGAGGTCGAGTCCGACGGCAGCGCCACGGTCTCCAAGCTGCCGGGCACCGGCGGCGTGATCGACGTGCCCATCTGCACCGAGCAGCTGCTCTACGAGATCCACGATCCGTCGGCCTACGTGACGCCGGACGTCGTGGTCGACTTCACGACGGCGAGCCTGCAGCCCGCGGGACCGGACCGCGTGCGGATCTCGGGCGCGCGCGGCCGCCCGCGGCCCGAGCGGCTGAAGGTGTCGATCGGCGTGAAGGAGGGCTGGATCGGCGAGGCCGAGATCACCTACGCGGGGCTCGGCTGCGTCGAGCGCGCGCGGCTCGCCGAGCGGGTCGTGCGCGAGCGGATCCGGATCGCGGGCATCTCGCTGCAGGAGCTGCGGGTCGACTACATCGGGCTCGACTCGCTGCACGGTGCGGCGTCGCTGAGGCCCGCGCAGCCGCCGTACGAGGTCAGGCTGCGGTTCGCCGGGCGCGCGGCGACGCGACGCGACGCGACGCGGCTCGGCGACGAGATCGAGACGCTGGTCGGCAAGGGGCCGTGCGCGTCGTCGCTGCCCCGCAAGCACGTGCGCGAGGTGCTCGGCATCTGGTCGTGCCTCGTGCCCCGCGACGCGGTGCGCGAACGCGTGCAGTTCGTCGAGGTGCCCGCGTGACGCGATTCCGGCTGCGCGAGCTGGCGCACGCGCGTGCCGGCGACAAGGGCGACACCTGCAACATCGGCGTCGTCGCCTACCGCCGCGACGACTACCCGCTGCTGCTCGCGCAGGTGACGGTCGCGCGCGTCGCGCGCCACTTCGGCGCGCTGGTGCGCGGCCCGGTCACCCGCTACGAGCTGCCGCGGCTCGCCGCGATCAACCTGGTGCTCGAGCGCGCCCTCGGCGGCGGCGTCACGCGCTCGCTGTCGCTCGACCCGCACGGCAAGTCGTACTCGGCGCTGCTGCTGACGCTGCCGGTCGACGTGCCGCCCGAGGTCGCGACCCGGCTGCTGGCCGCGGGCCGCATCCCCGTCCCCGACGAACCCGAAGAGGAGCCCCCCCGATGAACGCACATCCGATCGACCGGCACGATGCGCTGTGGCCCCGCGCGGTCCGCCAGGTCCGCGGCCGCCGGCTCGCGCCGCGGCTCGCGACGCTCGAAGGTCGCACCGTCGCGCAGCTGTGGGACTTCCTGTTCCGCGGCGACGAGGCGTTCGCGGTGCTCGAGGAGGCTCTGCGCGCCCGCTTCCCCGGCGTGCGCTTCGTGGGCTGGCGCGAGATCGGCAACACGCACGGCAGCGACGAGCGCGAGATGATCGCCGCCCTGCCCGCCCGCCTGAAGGCGATGGGGGTGGACGCGGCGATCTCCGCGATGGCTGCCTGAGGCAGCTGCACGCCCGCCGTGTTGCGGGCGAGTGCGGTGTGCGAGGGCGTCGGCATCCCGACGTCGTCGCTGGTCACCGAAGGCTTCGTGCGCCAGGCGAAGGCGACCGCGGTCGGCCTGGGCCTGCCGAACATCGGGCTCGCGATGATCCCCGGCCACCCGGCGGTGCAGGACGACGCGAGCTTCCGGAGGCACCTGCTGGAGACGACGCTGCCGCAGGTCGTCGCGAACCTCACCGCGGCGCTCGCCGACGGCGAGGCCGACGCCGAGCCCGGCGCGCGCGAGGTCGTCTGCTCGGGCAGCTTCGACGAGGTCAACCGCGTGTTCGTCGAGCGCGAATGGAGCGACGGACTGCCGGTCGTGCCGCCCACGCGCGCGCGCGTCGAGGCGTTCCTGCGCGAGGTCGACCGCGACCCGGACGAGGTGCTCGGCGTGCTGCTGCCGGACAACCGCGCGGCCACCGTGTGGAGCGTGGCGGTCAACGGCGTGATGGCCGGCTGCCGGCCCGAGACCATGCCGATCCTGGTCGCGCTGGTCGAGGCGATGGCCGATCCGGCGTACGGTGTGGAGCACAGCGGCAACACGCCGGGCGGCGAGACCCTCGTCGTGCTGAACGGCCCGATCGTGAAGGACCTCGGCTTCAACTTCACGCAGGGCGTGATGCGCGACGGCTTCCAGCCGAACACCTCGGTCGGCCGCTTCTGGCGGCTGGCGCTGCGCAATCTCGCCGGCTTCCTGCCGCACCGGACCGACAAGGCGACCTTCGGCAACACCTGGCGCGTCGTCGTGGCCGAGAACGAGGACGCGCTCGCGCGCATCGGCTGGCCGCCCCACTGCGTCGACCTGGGCTTCGCACCCGGCGAGGACGTGGTCGGCATCGCGCGGTACACCGGCGGCGGCATGGCCTCGTCGATGGCCGGCAGCACGCCCGAGGAACTGCTGCCCTATCTCGCCGACGGCCTGGTGCGGCACACGTTCTGGCAGATCGCGTTCAGCGTCGGGCTGGGCTACGGCAGGCTGCGCCCGATGGTGCTGATGACGCCGATCATCGCCGAGACCATCGCGAAGGCCGGCTGGAGCAAGGACGACGTCCGACGCTTCCTGTTCGAGCACGCGCGGATGCCCGCGTGGCAGTTCGAACGGCTGCTGCGCGACTGGACCCGCAAGCCGATCTGGAACCTGACCGAGGAGGCCGCCGCGGGGCGCATTCCCGCCGCGCTCTACGCGGCCTCGGACCACCCCGAGCGGCTGGTGCCGATCGTGTGGGAGCCCGCGCACATCCACCTCGTGGTCACCGGCGACCCGCTGCGCACCAGCAGCTACGTGTTCGGCCAGAACGGCCAGCTCGGCTTTCCCGTGGGCCGGCGCATCCGCCGGCCCGCCCACCCCACCCCGCCGGCCGCCGTGCCGAAGGAGGACTGACATGCATCGAGCCGATCCCGCGCGTCGCCGCCTGACCCTCGCGCTCGGCGCGCTCGCCGCGACCGCGGCCTCGCGGGCACGCGCGCAGGCCGGCGCGTGGCCCGCCCGGCCCGTGCGGCTGGTGGTCGCGTATCCGCCGGGCGGGCCCGTGGACACGGTCGCGCGCGCGATGGCCGCGAAGCTCACCGAGCAGCTCGGCCAGACCGTGATCGTCGACAACCGGCCTGGCGGCAACGGCGTGGTCGGCACCGAGCACGTCGTGCGCTCGGCGCCCGACGGCTACACGCTGCTGCTGTGCACGACGCCGCTGTCGATCCACGAGACGCTCTACCCGAAGATGCCGTACCAGGCGCCGCGCGACTTCACGCTCGCCGCGTCGATCGCCTCGGGGCCCCAGGCGCTGGTCGTCGGCACGGCGACGCCGGTGCATTCGCTGCAGGAACTGATCGCGACCGCGAAGTCGCAGCCCGGCAGGCTCAGCTACGCGTCGCCGGGCGGCGGCGGGGCCAACCACCTGGCCGCGGAGATGCTCAAGTCGATGGCCGGACTGGACGTGCTGCACGTGCCGTACAAGGGCGGCGGCCCGGCCGAGATCGACGTGATCGCCGGTCGCGTGACCTTCATGTTCGCGAGCCTGCCGCAGGCGATGACGCAGGTGAAGGCCGGCCGGCTGCGCGCGCTCGCGGTGACCTCGCCCCGGCGCGTCTCGCTCGCGCCGGACCTGCCGACGATGGCCGAGGCGGTCCCGGGCTTCGAGGTGTCGTCCTGGTATGGCATCGCCGGCCCGGCGGGCCTGCCGAAGGAAGTGGTCGACCGGCTCCAGGCCGAGGTCGGCCGCGCGATCGCCGCGCCCGACACGAGGGAGCGGCTCGCCGCCCTCGGCGTCGAGCCGATGCCGCTGGCCCCGGAGGCGTTCGCCGACTTCGTGCGGCGGGACGTCGCGCGCTGGGCGAAGGTGATCCGGGACGGGAACGTGCAGCCCGACTGAGCGCGATGGGCGACGCCGCTTCCGTGGGCGAGCCGCCGCCGGCCGTCGGCTTGGGCGACGTGCTGCGCGGCCTGACCGTGCTCGAGGTGTCCGCGGGGCTGGCGGGCGCGCACTGCGGCCACGCATTGGCCGACCTGGGCGCGGACGTGGTCGTGCTGCGCGCGCCCGGCGCGCCCCCCCGGCGGCTGGACCTGGGCAAGCGCGTGGTGCCGCTCGACCCGCACGCGCCGCGGGCGCTCGAGGCGGTCGCCGCGGTCGCCGCGCACGCGGCGCTGCTGGTCGAGGAGCGACCCGCCGACGGCTGGCCGGCCGGCGCGCCGCTCGCACCGGCGCTGCTCGCGCGGTTTCCGCGGCTGCGCGCGGTGGCGCTGACGCCCTACGGGCTGGACGGCCCGAAGTCCGGCTGGCCG
>JBIKMO010000245.1:0-6720 GCA_044359175.1 Burkholderiaceae bacterium
CCGGTGCGAGAAGCGGGTCGGCTTCGCGCCGTTCAGCCGCCTTCGATCCAATCCGCCGCTTGCGCCGGGCCAGGGTTCGGGCCTTTGGATTTCCTAGCCCCCACCTCGACGAGGTCGTCCCCGACCTGCCGGAACCTGACCGAGCCCAGGTCGGCGACCACGTCCGGGCAGAGGTAGTTCGCGGGGTCCTGGACCTCGTAGAGCAGCTGCTCCTTGCAGGTCGCGACGGACACCCGTCCGCCGGTGCCGGGCAGCTTGCCGACGGTCATGCGCCCGTCCTCGAACACCTCGACGATCGGGTTGCCGACGTTGGCGAGGTCGGGCACCTCCTTGTATCCGGGATCGGCGAAGCATCCTCCGGAGACCTGGCTGCCGCATTCGGCGAGGTGCCCGATGACCATCCCCTGCGCCGCCAGGTGCGGATCGTCGAGGTCCCATCCGAACTCGTACGCCAGCGGTCCGAGGTAGAGGCACGCGTCCGCGACCCGGGACGTGACGACGACGTCGGCGCCGGCCGCGAGCGCGTCGACGATGCCGCCCGCGCCCAGATACACCTCGCCGCTGACGATCCTGTCGCGACTGTCGGCGACCGGCTCCCCGTCCTCGAGGAACCGCAACCCCATCCCGGCGATCGCGTCGATGGTCAGGAGACCGCCGACGACCGCGGCGACCGAGAGGCCCTCGATGCCCTGCTCCCGGGCGATCTGCCGGACGCGCTGCGCGGCGCCGACCGGATCGAGCCAGCCCGAGTTCGTGATCAGCCTGACGCCCCGGGCCTTGGCCTCCTTCAGGATGGGCTCCATCCGGGGCACCAGGTAGGGGTCGTAGCCCGGCAGCGACGGGTTCGATTCGCGCTGGGCCTGCGCGATGCTCATCGTCACCTCGGACATCGCGTCGAAGCAGAGGTAGTCGACCGCGCCGCTGCGCACCATCTCGCCCGCGGGCTCGAACCGATCGCGCGACCACCCGGTGCCCGCACCCAGGCGCACCGTCCTCATGTCCGGCCCTCCCGCACGGCGCGCGACCGCTCGACGTAGGCGTCCGGAACGCTGACCGGCAGCGTGAGCATCAGCGACGACAGCGCCTTGCCCGACTCGTCGAACGCGAGCGTGCGCGTGCGTCCACCCTCCAGCACGTCGGCGATGACGAAGTTCAGCGCGCCCAGGCCGGGGACCTCGTACCGCTGGATGCCGCCCCGCGAGATCGGACCGAACAGCGCCCGCACCGCCTCGACCGTGACCTGCGTCCGCAGGATCTCGTAGTCGGCCTCGTCGTAGGCGATGACCGAGATGTTGCTGTCGCGCCCCTTCTCGCCGGATCGCGCATGGGCGACCTCGCGCAGCGGTACCGTCCTCAAGGCTGTCCCCCGTGCCGTGGCACGCCGTCCGATCGGCGGCGTCCCGTCATCCTAAGGTCGGAGCGGTGTTTCGCCGCGCCGCCCGCGCCCCTCGATCGGAACGGCCGCGGATCCGACCGCGGGCTCGGTCGCAGCCCGACGGCACCGTCCCGGCCTCAGGTCGCCGCGCAGCGGAACCCCAGGTGCCCCGTCGGCGCGTCCGCCGGCTGCGGATGCCGGGCCGCCGGCCGGTAGCGCTGGCAGTACTCGGGCGAGCACAGGTACGAGCCGCCCTTCATCACCTTGAGCGCCGCGGCGGCGCCGCGGCCACCGTCGCCACCGTCGGCACCGTCGGCACCGTCGGCACCGTCGCCGCGGCCACCGCCACCGCCACCGCCACCGCCACCGCCACCGCCACCGCCACCGCCACCGCCACCGCCACCGCCACCGCTGCAGCACGGCCGCCCGGGCGCGCCCGGCCCCGGCGCCCGCGGCGGCAGCGCCCAGTCGTCGGCCGTCCACTCCCACACGTTGCCGATCACGTCGAACAGGCCGTAGCCGTTGCCCGGGTAGGTGCGCACCGGCGAGGTCCGCGCCCAGCCGTCGGCCAGCGAGTTCGCGTGCGGGAACGGCCCCTGCCAGGTGTTGGCCAGCACCAGCCCGTCGGGCGACAGCGCGTTGCCCCACGCGTACTCCGCGCCATCCAGACCGCCGCGCGCGGCGAACTCCCACTCCGCCTCGGTCGGCAGCCGCTTGCCGGCCCAGGCCGCGTAGGCGAGCGCATCGCTCCACGCGACGTGCACCACCGGGTGCTCGTCCAAGCCCTCGAGCCCGCTGCCGGGCCCCAGCGGCCGGCGCCAGCAGGCGCCCTCGACCTGCGCCCACCACTGCGACGGGTCCGACAGGTCCACCGGCCCCGGCGGCGGCCGGAACACCGCGGAGCCGCCGCGCGGCAGGCCGGGCGCAGGCCGCTCGGCCAGCGTCACATGGCCGGTCTCGGCGACGAAGCGCGCGAACTGCGCGTTGGTCACGGGCGCCTCGTCGATCAGGAAGGCCTCGACGCGGACGACGCGCACCGGGCGCTCCTCGGGATAGTGCCGTGCCGACCCCATCGTGAAGCTGCCCCCGGCGATCGCGACCATGCCGGCCCGCGTGCCCGCGCTCACGCCGCACCCCCCGCGCTCACGTCGCATCCGCTTGCATATGCATCCGGATACGATAACATCGTCGCGCACCGAAACCACCCGAGGCAGCCGGCCACCATGACGAGCGCTCCCCGCACCCGCCGCCCGAACGTCGTGATCATCCTGGCCGACGACATGGGCTACGGCGACCTGTCGGCCTACGGCAGCACGCTGGTCGAGACCCGGAACATGGACAGCATCGGCCGCGACGGGGTCCGCTTCACCTCGGGCTACAGCTCGGCGCCGCTGTGCAGCCCGTCGCGCGCGGGGCTGGTCACCGGCCGCTACCAGCAGCGCTTCGGCTTCGAGCAGCAGGTGTCCTCGGGCGCCTTCCCCGAGCGCCGCGAGGTGCTGCTGGACGACGGCAGCAAGGCGCCGCTGCAGGGCGAGGCCGAGTTCCTCCGCCGCGGCATCCCGGCCACCGAGAAGCTGATCGGCGAGCTGTTCCTCGCGCAGGGCTACCGCACCGGCGTGGTCGGCAAGTGGCACCTCGGCCACGCGCCGCAGTTCCTGCCGAAGAGCAAGGGCTTCGAGGAGTCGGTCGTCTTCTACGGCAACACCAGCCTGCAGTCCACGCGGCTGGACGACCCCGAGCTGGTCAGCATCAAGGTGGACTTCCACGACGAGGTGAAGGACGTCGCGTGGAGCCGCGAGGGCCTGAACGCGGTGCGGCGCAACGGCGAGATCATCGACGTCGACGAGTACCTGATGTTCTTCTTCCGCGACGAGGCGGTGAAGTTCATCGAGCGCCACCGCGACGAGCCCTTCCTGCTGTACTTCGCGATGAACTCGCCGGTGCCGCCGCTGCAGGTGCCCGCGCGCTACTTCGACCGGCTGCGCGGCTCCATCCCCAACATCGCGCAGCGCGGCTACAACGCGATGCTGCTCGCGCAGGACGACGTGGTGGGCGCGGTGCTCGAGGCGCTGCGCGCCGCGGGCCTGGAGGACGACACCATCGTGGTGTTCGTCAGCGACAACGGCAACTCGACCAGCCGGCCGGGCAGCAACGGGCCGTTCTCGGGCGGCAAGTTCACCACCTGGGAGGGCGGCATCCGGATGCCGTTCATGATGAAGTGGCCGGGGCGCATCGCCGCGGGCCAGGTCTACGAGCAGCCGGTGAGCACGCTCGACATCCTGCCCACGGTGGCCGCGGCCTGCGGCGTGCCCACCGGCACGTCGCTGCCGCTCGACGGGGTCGACCTGCTGCCCTACCTGCGCGGCGAGTCGGCCGGCGCGCCGCACGATGCGCTCTTCTGGAAGCTGTCCGAGTACTCGGCGGTGCGCGTCGGCCGCTGGAAGGTGTTCCTCGACACCCGCCGCGGCGTCGCGAGGCTGCACGACCTGGAGACCGACCCGGGCGAGAAGCAGGACGTCTCGGCCGAGCACCCGGGGATCTTCCAGGACCTGCTCGCCCGCTACGCGCAGTGGGACCGCTCGCTGCCGCCGCGCGCATGGACCAACATCTCGCCGGTCTTCCAGCTGAAGTGACGCCGGTGGCGACGCTCGACCGCCCGGGCGCCGCGGCGTTCGACCTGGCGCACTTCCTGCCGTACCGGCTGTCGGCGCTGTCGGGCCTGACGCAGCGGCTGCTCGAGGCGACGCTCGCGCGCGGCGGCGTCACCATCGCGCAGTGGCGCGTCTACGTGTGCCTGGTGACGCACGGGCCGTGCACGCTGAACCGCATCGTCGCCTTCACGAGCCTGCCCCAGTCCTCGCTCAGCCGCTCGATCGCGGCGATGCACGAGCGCGGCCTGGTGCGCAACGCGCGCGACGCGGCCGACCGGAGGCTCGCGCGCATCGAGATCACGCCGCAGGGCCGGCGCGACTTCGCCGCGCTCACCCGGTCGATCGACTCGGCCTGCGCGGACGCGTTCCGCATGAGCCCCGACGAGGAGGCCCGGCTGATCCGCCGGCTCGACGAGCTGATCGCGCGCCTCAGCGCGTGGCGCCGGCGCGAGGCCGACGCGGGCGCGGCCGGCGCCGGCGCGGCGCGCGCCTCGCGGGGCGCCGCATCGTCGCCTCGCGCGGCGACCGCGCCTGCACCTGCGACCGCGCGTGCGCCTGCGACCGCGCGTGCGCCCACGCCCGCGGCCGCGCCCCGGAAGGCGCCGGCGCCCCGGCGCACGCCCCCCGCCACCCGCATCCCGCGGTCCGCCGCACCCCATCCCGCGACGCCGACCCGCTCGCGCGCCGCACCCCGCCGAACCCGCCCCGACGCCGATCGAGGAGAACCCACGTGACCGAAGCCAGCAGGCGATCCCCCATCCCGACCCGACCCGTGGGCCGAAGCCCGGCGGACGCTTCGCATGCCGCGCGCCGCCGCGTGCTCGCCGGCCTGCTCGCGGTCGCCGCGAGCGGGGCCGCCCGCGCGCAGTCCGCCGGCGGGGCGGGCGGTTTCCCCAACCGGCCGCTGCGCCTGGTCGTCCCCTTCCCGCCGGGCGGCGCGTCCGACACCTCGGCGCGGCTGATCGCCGCCCGGCTCGGCGAGCGGCTCGGCCAGCCGGTGGTCGTCGAGAACCGCCCCGGCGCCACCGGCAACATCGCGACCACCGCGGTCACGCGCGGCCCCGCCGACGGCTACCAGCTGCTGCTCGGCGCGGCCTTCCTGGCGGTCAACCCGTGGCTCTACAAGAACGCCGGCTACGACCCGGTGCGCGACCTCGCGCCGCTGGGCCGGCCGATCGACTCCCGGGTCGTGCTCGTCGGACGTCCCGACCTGCCGCCGCTGCCCGCGTTCATCGAGCAGGCGAAGCGCACGAACACGCCGATCCGCCTCGCGTCGCCGGGCGCGGGCACGCTGTCGCACCTCGGCGGCGAGCTGATGCGCATCCGCACCGGCGCGCCGATGACCCACGTGCCGTACCGCGGATCGGTCGCGGCGCTCACCGACCTGGCCGGGATGCAGGTCGACGTGATGTTCGACGCGGTGGCCTCGGCGACGCCGATGATCCGCGGCGGGCGCATCAAGGCGATCGCCGTGCCCGAGACCGCGCGCAACCCGCAGCTGCCCGACGTCCCGACGCTCGCCGAGCTCGGCGTGCCCGACATCCTGGTGCGCGCGTGGAACGTGATGTTCGCGCCGGCCGCCACGCCCCCCGACGTGCTCGAGACGCTGCGCACCCACGTGGACGCGGTGCTCGCGATGCCCGCGGTCGCCGACGAGCTGAGGTCCAAGGGCCTCGAGGTGGGCGAGCCCACGCCGCCGCAGGCCTTCGTCGCCCGCCTGCAGGCCGAGTCGGACCTGTGGCGTCGCACCGTGCAGGCGGCGGGCATCACGCTCGAGTGACCGGCCGCGCCGGCCGGGGGCCGGCCGCGGCCCTGTGCTACGCTCGGCCGCGGTCCGGCATCCCCAGCATGAGTGGCGCAGTCACCCCAGCATCCACGGCCGGCCCCGGGCGCAAGGCCGAGGCGACCCGGCAGGCGCTGCTCGACGCCGCCCGCGTGGTGATCGCGAGCGACGGCTTCGCGAACGCGCGCATCGTCGACATCGCGCGGCAGGCGGGCAAGTCGGTCGGCGTCTTCTACGCGTACTTCCAGGACAAGCCCGCGCTGTTCGCCGCGCTGCTCGAGGCCTTCCACCAGGACGTGGTGCGGCTGACGCCGGCGCCGCCCGCGTACGAGGAGGACACCGCCGACGCGGTGCGCGCCGCGCTGCGCGGCTTCTGGACCACCTACCGCCGCTACCACCCCGAGATGCTCGGCCTGCTCGAGACCGGCCTGGCCGACGCGGCGGTGCTCGAGGTCTGGCGCCGGATGCGCCGGCGCGGCATGCGGCGCTTCGCGTACCGCATCCGCCGGCAGCAGGAGCGCGGCCGCTGCCGGGGCCTGGACGCCGAGCTCGCCGCGTCGGCGCTGCACGGCATGCTCGAGTTCACCTGCTTCAACTGGCACTCGCGCCGGCTCGACTGGCCCGATGCCGTGATCGACGACGAGCGCGCGGTGGACACGCTGTACCGGATCGTCGCGCGCGTGCTCGAGCTGGACGAGCCCGCGGCCGCGTCCGGGACGAAGCCCTCCGCGAAGCCCGCCGCGAAGCCCGCCGCGAAGCCCGCCGCGAAGCCCGCTGCGAAGCCCGCCGCGAAGCCCGCCGCGAAGCCCGCTGCGAAACGCGCTGCGAAACGCGCTGCGGCCGCGCGAGGCGACGAGGCCGCGCCGCTCAGGCGGGGCGCGCCCCGCCGGTGACCGCGCGCGCGACGATCT
>JBIKMO010000246.1:0-6689 GCA_044359175.1 Burkholderiaceae bacterium
TGCATGGGCTGCGGGCTGGCCCGTTCGGCCTGAAGCGCGGCGACGAAGGCGTCGTCCGTCTCGCCCAGGGCGCGCAACGCATCGAGCAGCGCGGCACCGCGCGCCGCGCGCAGCGGATGGATGACCAAGTCGCCCCATTCGTTGCGCGAGATGCTGACCCGGTCGGTGTCCAGCCGGAACTCGGCCGGAATGCGCACCGCCTGGCTGTTGCCGTTGCTGAAGACACGAGTGATGAGCGGTTCCACGTCGCACCGATGTGTGTACGAGAATGTGTGCATGGTGGTCATCGAACCGCCCCGATGCAACCGTGTCCGAAGCTCGGCAGGTCGCATCATTGTGGCGGTCGCTCCGCCCCTCGGCATCGGCTTTCCGGCTGAGGCCGAACGGCCGAACGCGATGTGCCGGTCGGGAGGCGAGGCCAGCCACCGTCCTGGCGAGGTTCCAGCGGCTCGATCCGAAGGACATCGCGGTGTCGGAGATCGTTGCGACCGAGCTCTACAGGCCGGCTGGCGATGGACGAAGACGAAGCCCCCGGCGCGGATGCGCTCGACGACACGCGCGGGGCCTGAGGTGCGATCGTCATCCGGCGGCTGCCCGTCGGTGGAGCTGCGCCAACGTCAGACCCGCCTCGGCCAGGAAGCCGGAGGGGGTCTTCCGGCCTTCCTGATCCCAGCCACCCGCCCCTTCGGCCTCGAGACGCCCCAGTCTATGCCCGTGCGGTCACCGCGGGCGCCATGCCGAGCTTCCTGGCTCGTCGGGAGAACTTCCGGTCATCGAAGGTGGCCACGTTGGCGCAGGCCCGGTAGCTGGCGTGATGCAGGGCATCTGCGAAGTCGAGGCCCGCTTCGCAGTTCGAGAGTGCCTGCTCGACCGCATCACGATCCTCGACGGCGATATGGGTCATCCCCAGGAGGTGCCGCAGCACGCGGATCACGTCCTTCCCCGAGAAGCCGTAGTAGCCCCGCATGACCCACTCGAGCTCGAGGATGACGGACTTGCTGACCATCAACGGCTGGCCGGACTCGACCAGTCGACGAGCCGCGAGACGTTGCCGCTGCGCTTCGGCATCCGCGGCGTCCTCGATGTAGTACCGAGCCAGGACGTTGGTGTCCAGCCCGATCATCGCTTGACCAGCGTCGCAGGATCGAGGTCGGCCGGCACGGCCGCGCGCCGGCTCTTGAGCATGCCGAAACCGCTGGCGGACTCGACTGACGGCGAGCTGCTCACCCGCATGACTGCATGGTCTCCGACCAAAGCGAACTCGATCCTGCTGCCTTGCCGGATGCCCAGCCGCTGCCGAACCTCCTTCGGGATGGTGACCTGCCCCTTGCTGGTGACGGACGTCGCTTCCATGTGATTTTCAAGCCGCGTATTACCGGGTAATGCTAGCGGCGATGTCGCACCTCTGCAATCTCCTTCAGCCCGGCGCAGGCGGCAGGTGGGATGTACGGTGGCCGCACGACACCTGACCGGCGGCATTGAGCCGCACCCGCTCGTCCGACCGCGCGGATCGCGTGATGGTGCGGCACCGTCGCTCAAGCGATGCGAGCCTTCGACTCGCCGTAACCATTCGCTGCGCGCGATGCCGACCCGAACGGCCGGCTCACGCCGCCCGGGCAGCACGTGTGCTTCCGCAGCGCGCGCAACGGCACGCCGCTCGCCCGGGCCACGCTCGGCAGCGGCCACCCGCTGGTGCCGGCGGGACGCGGGCGCGGCCTCACGGCGCGAACATCGACTGCAAGGTCTGCTGCGTGGCGGCCAGCGCGGAGGGCCGCAGAGCGCCCAGCCGCTTGACGAGTTGCACGCGATCGAGCGTTCGGATCTGGTCGAGCACGATCAGCCCCTGCTTGCCCTGGAACGTCAGCGGGATCCGGAAACGCGCCCGCCTGGAGCCGGTGGTCATCGGCGCGACGATCACCGTCCGCAGGTGTTCGTTCATCTCGACCGGGGAGATCACGACACAGGGCCGCGTCTTGCGGATCTCGCTGCCGACCGTCGGGTCGAGCTGGGCCAGCCAGATCTCGCCGGCCTTCATCACCACGACAACTCGTCGTCGCCCTCGTTGGCGAACTCGGGCCACACGAGCGCGTCGTCACCCTGTTCGGCGACCCGGCGCGCATCATCGGCCCAGCCTTCCCGCGGGTTCTTCCGAACGGGACGGATCTCGATCACGCCGTCCCGCACCTGCAGGTCGACCGTCCCCTCCAACCCGAGCTGAGCCAGGATCGGCTTGGGGATCAGGATGCCCTGCGAGTTGCCCATCTTCCGGATCGATACTTCCACGGCGCCGCCCCTCGATGTATGTAAGCACAATGGTAGCACCGCTCGAGGACGTGCCGACATCGCCTCGACCCGAGCCGGCAAGCCGCGTCGCGTGCCCGAAGCGAGGCACGGGCGGAATCTCCGCGGACGTTCTTCGCTGCGCCCGTCCCGCCTCGAATGGTCCCCCGATCACGAAGCCCGGTCGGGCTGATTCCGAAGCTGCTGAAGGACCTCGAGCCCGGCACGCGCATCGTCTCGCACGCCCTCGAGCTGCAGGCCCGACGGCGGTCGGGCCTCGCGGGTCCAGCCCGCTGCGTGGCACGGCCGCTCCTGCACGGTCGGGCCGGGCGCCGATGCGACGTCGGGCGGACCGGCCGCGCCCAGGCCGCCACACGCGCCGAGGGCCGGCAGGGTCAGCAGGGTCAGGTCCACGCATCGCCGCCTCGATCTCCAGGCGTGTGCGCCCACCCCATCACTTCCCCTGGACTTCGATGCCATCTCGTCGCGCCGGCAGCTTGCAGTCGCCTCGACGCACGCCGTCGAGAAACGCACCGATCACCTGCGTGCTCAGTGCCTCCGTCGATCGCGACATGCCGTTGCCGGCGAAGTTCATGTGCGTCGCGCCGTCGACGACGGCGAGCCACTTGCAGCCGGCCGGCATGTTCATGTACGGCTCGGTGCGAGCCTGCCACGAGGCGCCGCCGAGTTCGTCGTCCCGCGTGCCCGTGATCGACAGCACCGGGCGCCTGATGTCCGACCAGGCATCGGCGGGGAAGATCGACCCGCGCCCTTGCGGCGACAGCGCCACGTAGGCGCCGAAGGCGTCCGCGCCCCGCGCCCCGACCTTGTTCCGGGCGCCTGCCTCGATCATCGCGGTGGCCGCGCCCATGGAATGGCCGATCAGGACCGAGTCGGGTGCGTTGCACCTGCCCGATGCCCACGCCCTCGCGACCGCGATGTCCATGGACCTTCCGCGATGAGCGTCCGGATCCGTGATCAGTGAAGCCAGGCCCTCGCGCAGGCCGCCGCCTCGCATGTGCTCGCGCACGGCGCTGCGCCCGCTCTCCGGGTGACCGACGACCACCGCCAGGTATCCGATGGAGGACAGAGCCTCGCCGAGATACCGATACCCGTTCTCCGAGCCCCCAGCGCCCGGGGAGACGATGGCGACACCGCGGCAGGCCGCCCCTGCGGGGTGGTAGGCGACGACCGTCACCGCCTTACGATCCTGCCGTTGCAGCGGGACCGCCTCGGCCGCCGCGACCGTCCCCCCAGTCAGGAGGGCGAGGAGGAGGACCGACACGGAGCGGACAGGCGCCTTCATCCGACCTCCTCCGGCGGGTGCCGTCCGATGCCCGAGGCCTCGGCCGACTCGGCGAGCGTCGGCTGGGCCAGGGCCCGGCCCAGCCTGCGGCGCTGGAGCGGCCACGCGCTTCCGGTGCCCGAGCTGGTGAACAACGAGGTCCCCGCGGCAAGCCGCAGTTCGCCCGGGATGCTGCTGACCCCGCGCAGGAGCCACGCGTCGGTGCGGAGGCGGCTCATGCGGGCCCGGACGGGCCGTCCGATCGGACCTCGGGCGACATCGCGGCGAGCAGTCCGTGCCTGAACGCTTCGAACTGCGCGCACGGATTGCGCAAGCCCGTGACCCGTACGGTCGCGCCGCCGCCGAGGCGCGGCACCGTGCCCTCGGACAGGGCGAGCGAGTCGATTCCGCTCGTGGTGATGTTCTCGCCCATCTGGCCGGCTTCGACCGGCGGGCCGCGCTGCGCCAACTCCAGGAGCACCTCATGCTGGAGCAGTTGGACCTGGCGGAGGTTCGGCTGCGTCGGATCCTTCGCGACGCGCGAGCGATGCCGGACCGTCGCTCCGGCGTGCGCGTCTGCGTCGACCCCGCGCCCCTCGACCAGGTCGGTCCAGGGCCGCGTGTCCTTCGAGAAGGCGTGGTCCGTCTTCGCGTGCACCGCGACGACCCGCGCGCTCAGCACGGCGGCTCCGGGTGCGCCATGCCGGGGCGCGTGTCCAGCAAGGCGGTGTCCGGCCCGTACAGCCCGAGCCGGGCATCCGGACGCTGTGTTCGCGTGGGTGTCATGAAGGGTAGGTCTGCATGCGGATGCCCGCGGCGGCTTCCGGGGGCTCGAAGGTTGAGGTCACGTGCCAGTAGTCCGCTTCGGTGAGCCTGCTCGCACCCTCCGGCATCTCGAGGTTCCTGCGGCCGATCCGCTCCAGGCACACGGCGTCCGGCGTCTGCAGCACATGCATGAGGTGCGCCGCCTGCCCGGCCTCGAACAGCGAGCGGAACCCGTCGCGCCGGCGCCTCGTGTTCGCCGTGAAGTCCATGATAACGCTCTGGCCCAGGGCCAGGCGGTCCACGACCAGGGGCCCCACGACCGTGCCCAGCGTCCGCGAGAAGCGGACGTCGTCGTCGAAGCCCTCGATCCGGTCGCCGTACAGGCGGGTCAGCCAGACGTCTTCCGAGAGCAGCAGCGCGCCCTGCGATTGGGCGAGCGCCTTCGCCATCGTGGCCGGCCTTGGCCCGGCATCGGCGACCCACCCAGCCCGCGTCGGGCATTCGAGGGGCCGAGGGACCGTTTGAAACCACGAGGTGCGGAGTGCGCCGTATCCAACGCACCTGGCCCTGAGCCGGGCCCGCCCGTCTTGCCTGTTCCGGCTAGAACAGCTAATGTGGGCGCCATGAAAAGCATCACTGCCCTGGAAGCGAAGAACCGATTCGGCGAAGTGCTGGAAGCCGCGCAGCGGCAGCCCGTCAGCATCACTCGCAATGGTCGTCCTTCGGTGGTCGTCATTTCCGCGGAAAGCTATGCCCGGCGCCAGCGCATGGCGCGTGAGCGCCTGCGGCAGAGCCTGCAGCGTGCCGGCGACCATGCAGCCTCTCAGGGCATGAACGAGGACGTTCTCGGGCAGCTGCTCGCGGATGAAAGCTGAACGGGTGGTCGTCGACAGCAATGTCTGGATTGCCGCCCTGATTTCATCCGCAGGAACGGCACGCGAAGTGGTGCAGGCCATCCTGGATCAGGACATCGAAGTGCTGATGTCGGAGGCGACCTTCGATGAACTGGTGTCGCGCCTGGATCGACCGAAATTCGATCGTTACCGGGATCCGGAGAGCTGGGCCGCCTTCCTGAGCGCGCTGGTCGAACTGGCGCTCTGGCACGAAGACGCCGGCATTGCCGCTGGCGCCTCGCGTGACGCGGATGACGACACGTTCCTGGCGTTGGCCGTGGTCGGACAGGCCGACGCGATCGTCAGCGGCGATCGCGACCTCCTCGATCTGGTCTCTCACGAAGGCATTCCCATCGTCACGCCAGTGCAGTTTCTGCAGCGCTTGCGTGAGTCGCAAGCGTGATCGGAGCTGCCCGCGAGGCGATATCGGCACGGGGCCACAGCTCGACCGCCAGAATCAAGCCATCGTGGCCGGCCTTGGCCCGGCATCGGCGACCCACCCGGCCCGCGTCGGGCATTCGAGGGGCCGAGGGACCGTCTGAAAGCCGGGCGCTCGCAGACGATCACATCGTCGAGCGATCGTCATCCGGCGGCTGCCCGTCGGTGGTGCTGCGCCAACGTCAGTCCCGCCTCGGCCAGAAAGCCGGAACGGGTCTTCCGCGCCCGGTCTGCCGCCTTGTCGATCACGCGAAGCACGCGCCGCGGCATGGAGATGTTGATGCGCTCGGTTGATTCGTCGAGCGCTTCCGGCTCGATCGAAACAACCGCCCAGATCCACCCAGCGAAATCAGGGTCGGCAAGCCGCTCCTGGGCCGGCTTCGGCTCCGGGGGCAATTCGACGGCGTCGAGCAGCGTCTCGAGCTGCAGCTCGATCGCCTCACGCGTGTTCGCCAGCGCTTCCTCGAAGGTGTCGCCAGCCGAGAAGCAGCCTGGCAGGTCAGGCACGACCGTACCGAATGCATGGGCGTCATCGCCGCGCTCGATCGCCACCAGGTAATCCATGGTTCCAGCCTTCGAAAGTAGCGTCATCGCAGCCCGGCGGCCTTCCTGATCCCAGCCACCACTCCTCGAACTGAACCGGGCTGAGGTAGTCGAGCACGCAGTGCCGACGCCTGGGGTTGTAAGAGCGCTCGATGTAGTCGAACACGTCCGCCCGTGCGTCGTCTCGAGTCGTGTACTGCTTGCGGTCCACGCGCTCGGCATCGAGGCGGCCGCCAGGCCCAATCGCACGGTGGACGTCGACCCCGAGAGCAAGGCCACGCTCAAGGACAGCGCCGATGGCGAGGCGCGCTGGGTGAAGAAGGGCAAGCACGCGTTCTTTGGCTACCGGGCCTACGTGTCTGTGGACACCGAAGATGCGTTCATCGACACGGCGATGGCCCGGCCCGCGAAGGAATCGGAGACGAAGCAGTTCAAGCGCGTCATTCGCAAGCTGCCCGAGGGCGTGGACGGAGTGCTGGCCGACA
>JBIKMO010000247.1:0-6672 GCA_044359175.1 Burkholderiaceae bacterium
GTGGGCCGCGCCTCGCAGGTGCTCGCCGCGCTCGGGCGGGACTGACGCGTGGCCGAGTCGACCGCCGCGCCGTCGCTGCACACGCTCGGGCTCGGCAAGCGCTTCGGCGATCTGGTCGCGCTCGACCGGGTCGACCTCGACGTGAGGCCGGGCACGGTGCACGCGCTGCTCGGCGAGAACGGCGCCGGCAAGAGCACGCTGGTCAAGTGCCTGGTCGGCTACCACCGCCCGGACGCCGGATCGATCCTGGTCGACGGCCGCGAGCGTGAGGTCGGCTCGCCGCAGGCGGCGCGTGCGCTCGGCATGGGGATGGTGTATCAGCACTTCACGCTGGTGCCGTCGATGACGGTGGCCGAGAACTTCGCGCTCGCCCGGGGCGGCCTGGGCGCGGTGCTCGACTGGCGGGCGCATCGGGAGACCATGAGGGCGTTCCTCGCGACCATGCCGTTCGCGTTGCCGCTGGAGGCGACCGTGTCGTCGCTCGCCGCGGGACAGAAGCAGAAGGCCGAGATCCTCAAGCAGCTGTACGCGCGCAACCGGCTGCTGATCCTGGACGAGCCGACCTCGGTGCTCTCCCCGGACGAGGCCGACGAGGTGCTCGGCGCGATCCGTGCGCTCGCCCACGCCGGGCGGCTGACCGTGCTGATGATCACGCACAAGTTCCGCGAGGTGACCGCGTATGCGGACGACGTGACCGTGCTGAGACGCGGCCGTCGCGTCGCGGGCGGGCGGGTCGCGGAGTTCGACCCGTCACGGCTCGCTGACGCGATGGTCGGCGCGGCGCGCCGGCGTGAACTGCCAGGCCGCCGACCGGTGACGGAGGACGCCGCGACCCGGCTGAGCGTCGAGCGGCTGGACGTCGCCGACGACGCCGGGCGCCGGGTGGTGAGCGACGTCACCTTCGCGGTGCGCGCGGGCGAGGTCCTCGGGCTCGCCGGCGTGTCGGGCAACGGGCAGCGCGAGCTGGTCGAGGCCCTGCTCGGGCAGCGCGCGACTCGGTCGGGCGTGATCCGGATCTCGGGTGAGCGGTACCGTGGCCGGCGCGCCGAGATCGCGCGGCACGCAGTGGGCAGCCTGCCCGAGGAGCCGCTGCGCAACGCCTGCGTCGCCGCGATGTCGGTCGCCGAGAATCTCGCACTGCGCGAGTTCGACCGACCGCCGATCGCGCGCGCGGGCTGGCTCGGCCCGGCGCGGCTGGCGGCAGCGGCCCGGCCCCGGATCGAGGCCTTCGGCATCACGACCCGCGGCCCGGCCGCGCCGATCGCCACGCTGTCCGGCGGCAACGTGCAGCGGGTGGTGCTCGCGCGAGAGCTGTCGCGCGGCTGTCGGGTGCTGATCGTGATGAATCCGGTGTTCGGCCTCGACTTCGCCGCGGTCGACGAGATCCATCGTCGACTGCTCGAGGCGCGCAACGGGGGTGCCGCGGTGCTGCTGGTCAGCGAGGACCTGGACGAGCTGATCGAGCTGTCGGACCGCGTGGCGGTGATGTTCGAGGGCCGCCTGGTCTACGAGACCGGCAGCGCCGCCGCGGATCGCATCGAGATCGGGCGGCGTATGGGCGGCTCGCAGGACGAGGACGCGGCCGCTCGGGGCCGCGCGCACACGCCGCTGGAGGACGTGCGTTGAACCGACCCGCCGCCCCGCCACCGACCGCGACCGTGGTCGCACGTCCCGGGCCGTTCCGGTTCGATCCGCGACGCTCGGCGCTGCTGGTCATCGACATGCAGCGCGACTTCATCGAGCGCGGAGGCTTCGGCGAGTCGCTCGGCAACGACGTCGGACAGCTCGCGGCGGTCATCGAGCCCACCCGCCGCCTGCTCGACTGGGCACGCGCACGGGGGCTGCTGGTGGTCCACACCCGCGAGTGCCACCGGCCGGACCTGTCCGACTGCCCCCCGGCCAAACGGCTGCGCGGCGCGCCCACGATGCGCATCGGCGATCCCGGACCGATGGGCCGGATCCTGATCGACGGCGAACCGGGTGCGGATTTCGTCGACGGGTTGCACCCGCTGGCCGGGGAGATCGAGATCGTCAAGCCCGGCAAGGGGGCGTTCCACGCGACGCGTCTGGGCGAGCTGCTGGCCGCCCGCGACATCGCGCACCTGGTGTTCGCGGGCGTCACCACCGAGGTCTGCGTGCAGACCACGATGCGCGAGGCGAACGACCGCGGATTCGACGCGCTGCTGGTCGAGGAGGCCACGGGCAGCTACTTCCCGCAGTTCAAGCAGGCGACGATCGAGATGGTCCGCGCGCAGGGCGGCATCGTCGGCTGGACCGCGTCGCTCGCCGACGTGCTGCGTTCGGGCTAGGGGTGCAGGTCCGCGCCAGCGCTCGGCGACCGCGGCAACGCTCAGCGCCCGCGGCGCGACCGCGCGTCGCCGAGCATGCCGGCGGCCAGCGCGGCGCAGGCGAGGGCGATCAGCATCGGCGACAGCTCGGGAGCGCGGCCGGGCACGCCAGTCTGCGCCCAGGAGAGCAGCGCGAGCAGTCCGCCCGGCAGCAGCGCCCAGGCGGCCACGCGCCCGCCGAGCGCGTGGCCGGCGACCACCACCGTCATCGCGAACCAGCCGAAGTACGCTGCGCCCTCGATGCCGTCGATCGCGCTGCCGTGCAGCAGCATCGCCCGCCAGCGAAACGGCAGCGTCGGGCCGTTGCCCGGCTCGAGCTGCGCGGCCGCGATCGCGACCGCGGCCGCACACAGCACCAGTGCGGAGCGGGTGCGACGGCCGGTGCGCGGTGCGAGCAGCGCGGCGAGCAGCCCTGCCGGCAGCGTGGCGAGCAGTTCGGGTGCCGGTACCGTGCCTTCGGGCAGCAGCAGCCTCACCGAGAACGTGCAGCCGGCGAGCGCGGTCAGCGCGACGAACGGGCTCGCGGGCCGGTTCAGCGCGAGCGCGAACGCGCCGGCCAGCGCGATCCACTCGCCGCCGTGGGCAGCCATCAGCCAGGGGTCGAGATAGCCGGTGTCGAGCGCGGCGAGCGCCACCGCGAGGTTCGTGCGCAGGGTCGCGAGCGACGGTGACGGCACCCACGGCGCAGTCTGCGACGCGGCCCACGCGGCGGCGGCGAGCAGCACCACGGCGAGCGGCCGCCCGTGGCCCGGGCCACCGCGATCGCGCCCGAGGATCGCCGACCACGCCGGCGCCACGACGAGCGCGCCGTACCAGCCGAGCGCCGCGCCGAGCGTGTTGGTGAGGACGTCCCAGACCGAGGAGGTCCGGTCGGTCATGCACGCCTGCGCGGTCTCCATCGTGAGCGACAGCACCATGCAGCCGCCGATCACGGCGAGCCCGACCACGCGCGGCGTGGCCAGGTGCCGCGGCCGCCGCAGGCGCCAGGCGAAACCGAGAGCCGCGCCGAGCAGCAGGTAGGCGAACACGTTACCGAGCGCGTCGCCGCCGGAGATCTCGAGGGACTCGCGCAGCCACGACGCGGTCCAGCCCGTACAGTCGATCTGCCCGCGCCGCGCGAGGCTCGCGTAGCCGATGCCGGCGAGCAGCACGACGACGATGCCGTCGAGCCAGCGGGGCGCTCGCGCGCTCATCCGGCGATCGGCTCGCCGGCCGCGGACGCGGCCGGGCGGGGTGACGCTGCGGGGCCCGCGCGCACGGCGCGTCGGGATCGACCTGGAGGCATCGGGCAATCGTAACCAATGGGATGGACGCCCCCACCCGACAGCGGCATCGACGTGCCAGAGTGGAGGTGTCATCGACCACTCAAACCGGAAGGGGCGTCCACCCTGCAGATTACGACAGTCGGGATTGATCTTGCGAAGAATGTTTTCCAGGTCCACGGTGTGAACGAGCACGGCAAAGCAGTGCTGCGCAAGCAACTGCGCCGCGATCAGGTCGCGCCCTTCTTCGCAAACCTACCGCCTTGCTTGGTTGGCATGGAGGCCTGCGCCAGCGCCCATCACTGGGCTCGCAAACTCGCGTCGTTTGGACATACGGTAAGGCTCATGGCGCCGCAGTTCGTGAAACCCTACGTCAAGAGCAACAAGAACGACGCGGCCGATGCGGAGGCGATCTGCGAGGCGGTGAGTCGCCCCTCCATGCGGTTCGTCCCGATCAAGAACGTTGAGCAGCAGGCGGTGCTCGCCCTGCATCGTGTACGGCAGGGATTCGTCAAGGCCCGAACGGCGCAGGCCAACCAGATCCGCGGGCTTCTCGGTGAGTACGGACTGATCGTGCCGCAGGGCATTGCCTACGTCACCGGGCGCGTTCCTCAACTCATCGAGGATGCCAGCATCGAGTTGCCCGGATCGTTTCGGATACTGATCGACCGGCTCCTCGAGCATCTGCGACTGCTGCACCGGCAGGTCGATGAGATTGAAGCTCAGATCAAGGCGTGGCATCGATCCAACCAGGCCAGCCGACGCCTGGAGAAGGTGCCGGGGATCGGTCCGATCACGGCGAGCGCTCTGGTTGCCACCGTGGGCGACGCGAAGAACTTTGATAACGGCCGCCAGCTCGCCGCATGGCTCGGAGTGGTTCCAAGACAGCACTCCAGCGGCGGCAAGCAGACCTTGCTGGGCATGAGCAAGCGCGGCGACGCCTACCTGCGAACGATGCTGATTCACGGCGCCAGGTCGGTGATCTACCGAGCTACACAGAAGGCCGATCCACAGAGCTGGGTCTTCAAGGTAACGACTCGCCGTAACAAGAACGTCGCCGCCGTCGCGCTCGCTAACAAGACCGCTCGGATCGTCTGGGCGCTCTTGGCCCACGGTCGCGAATTCCGCGCCGGGCACTTGACTACGGCGTCCGCTTAACCGCGCCGGCGGGCGCAACGGCGGGTCGAGTACCGCACAGGAGGAACACACCACCGATTGCTCAGGCGATCATGCAGTGATGGCAAGACAGGTCAGACCGTGGTTGGCAGAGCCCGTCCCGGACGAGGCACCCAGAGTGCGTGTAACCGATCGAGGCGCCAACCAGCAGAACCCATCAGGGACCGCGAGCTCGTCTCGCAGCAAGAAGTCCGAATGTACGGGTGCAATCTTCCCTTCGAGCCGTCACGAACTGGGAGCTTGGCAAACCGGGGGCGTCCATGTATGTTCCGCCGATCGTCCGGCCGCGGATGCCCGCCGGGCCCGTTCGGCGGACGGTACCCGGCGTCCGGACCCACCGGTGCGGCGGTCGCGAGCCGCCCGCCGCGGGCAACCCGATCAGGCGAAGCGAGTCGGTCGGGGCAGCGGGTCGGCCGCGTCCATCATCGCCTGCGCGAGCCGTGCCGACAGCGCGGCGCGCAGTGCGGTCGACGAGGGCGCGTCCCAGAGGTTGCGCAGCTCGTGCGGGTCCTCGTGAAGATCGTACAGCTCGCCCCAGTCGAGGCCCTGGTACACCGACAGCCGGTGCCGGTCGGTGACCAGCGTGCGCGTGCGGATCCGTCGCCCGATCCAGCCCGGCGTGCGGTGCGTCTCGTCCTCGATCAGCAGCGCGTCGCGCGTGGCGGCCGACGGGTCGTCGACCAGGCCGGTGAGCGCGAGGCCCTGCATGCCGTCGGCGGGCGCCACGCCGGCGCGCGCGAGCACGGTGCGTGCGACGTCGATCGCGCCGGTCAGCTGCATGCGCGAGGTCCCGGCGTGCGGTGCCTGTGGGTCGGCCCACAGGAACGGCGTGCGCACCAGGCCCTGGTAGTGCATGTGCGACTTCAGCATCAGCTGGTGGTCGCCCATGTAGTCGCCGTGGTCGCTGGTGAAGGCGATCACGGTGTCGCGCGCGAGGCCGAGCCGCTCGAGCGCCTCGACGATCCGGCCGACCGCGTCGTCGATCATGGTCACCATGCCGTAGGTCAGCGCGATCGCCTCGCGCGCTTCGCGCTCGGTGGGCGCGTAGGTGCTGGTGATGCCCAGCCCGTCGTCGGCGCCGCCGGCGTCGCGCTTGGCGCGGTACCAGTCGACGTGCGGCACGCCCAGGGGCGCGGACGAAGCCCAGTACGCGGGCTCGAGCGCGACGTCCTCGGGCCGGACCAGGTCCCAGTAGCGCCCGGGCGGCGTCCACGGGTGGTGCGGGTCGGGGAACGAGCAGTACAGGAAGAACGGCGCCTCGGGCGTGCGCGCGAAGTCCTCGAGCCGCGCGATCGTGCGCTCGGCCACGTAGGTGGTCGAGTACAGCGCCTCGGGCACCCGCGTGCGCCAGCCCTCGTGCGTCGCGTAGCCGGGCGCGGGCAGCGCGTTCGCGCGGCCCACGAAGCGCTTCGCGAAGCCGGGCTCCACCGACTCGGCCCAGCGCAGGTAGTCGCCGCCGCAGCGGTCGCCGTGTCGCGTGACCAGGTCCACCGACTGGAAGCCGTAGTAGGGCAGGGCCATCCGGAACGAGGGATCGGCCCAGCGGTCGACGTCCTCCTGGCGGTAGCGCGGGTCGTCGGCGGTGCGGCGCGCGCTGCGCAGCGCGGGCGAGGGCGCGCGCGCGCCGGGCGGGGGAGGCTCGGGCCCGTACTGCGCGGCCACCGGCGTGAAGTTCTGCAGGTGGCTCTTGCCGACCAGCGCGGTGCGCCAGCCGGCGTCGGCGAGCAGCTCGGGCAGCGTCACGCTCTCGAGCGGCAGCTCGATGCCGTTGTGCCGCACGCCGTGCGCCGACGGCATCCGCCCGGTGACGATCGTCGCGCGGTTCGGCATGCAGATCGGCATCGCGACGTAGTGCCGGTCCATGCGCACCCCGCGCGCGGCGATCG
>JBIKMO010000248.1:0-6634 GCA_044359175.1 Burkholderiaceae bacterium
GGCAAGTACGGCCTGTGCGTCGCCGAGAACGAGGAGGAGAGTCCGTGGCCGCCACTGCACGTGGCGCGCGGCTTCGCGCCGTCGGACGACGTGGTCACGGTGGTGGGCGTGAACGCGAGCACCAACGTGCACGATTCGAGCGACCGCTGGGAGGACCTGATCAAGACGCTGACCGCGAGCCTGGTGAGCCCGGGCACGGCCAACGTGGTCGACCCGCACAGCACGCCGGTGCTGGCGGTGAACCCGCTGCACGCGAGCATCCTCGCCGGGGCGGGCTTCACGCGCGAGCGCCTGCAACGCCACGTGTTCGAGCACTGCAGGATCCGGCCGGAGGACCTGTCCGGACGGCGCACGGTACTGCGCGTCGGCGAGCACGGCCAGGAGCACTTCGCGGTCGACGGCATGATCCCCTTCACGAACCGGCCCGAGCTCACGCAGATCGTTGTGCTCGGCAGCCTCGCGGGCGGGCACTCGTGCTACCTGCCCAACGGACACTTCGGTCACGCGGCGAGCCGCCGGATCGATCCCTGAAGAGAGAGGACCACGGACATGAGACGTTCGCTGCTTCGTGCGCTGCCTGCGGCCGTGATCGCCGGCGCCCTTCCCGCCGCGCGGGCGCAGGACAGGTTCCCGTCCAAGCCGCTGCGCATCGTCGTGCCGGTGCCGCCGGGCGGCAACCTGGATGCGGTCACGCGCGCGGTCGCCGAGCGGCTGAGTGCAGGCCTCGGGCAGCCGGTGCTGGTGGAGAACCGCGCCGGCGCGAGCAGCTCGATCGGCACGCGCTTCGTCGCGCAGTCGGCCCCCGACGGCTACACGATGCTCGCGATGGCCAACACCATGCTGTCCACGCCGGCGATCATGCCTTCGGCGGGCTACGACTCGGTCGCGGAGTTCGCCGGCGTCGGCAACCTGGTGCGCGTGGCCAACGTCGTCGTGGTGCCGGCCTCCAGCCCGTTCCAGACGATCGCCGACCTGATCGCGCACGCCAAGGCCCGGCCGGGCGAAGTCACCTACGCGACCGCGGGCGCGGGCTCGGTCGGCCACATGGCTGCAGAACGCTTCGCGCGCCACGTGGGCGTCAAGCTCACGCACGTGCCCTACAAGGGCAACGGCCCCGCGCTGGTCGACATGGTCGGCGGCCGCGTCGCGATGATGTTCGACCAGGTCAGCACCTCCGGGCCGCACGTCCGCGGCGGGCGACTGCGCGCGCTCGGGCTCACGACGCTCGCCCGCTCGTCGGTGCTGCCCGAGGTGCCCACCCTCGACGAGGCCGGGGTGAAGGGCTTCGAGGACTTCACGTTCAACGGTCTGGTCGTGCCGGCGGCGACGCCGCGCGACGTCGTTCAGCGGCTGCACGCCGAGGTCAACAAGGCACTGTCGGCGCCCGAGCTGCGGCAGCGCTTCGCCGGCAACGGCGTCGACGTCGTGCCGAGCGCGACGCCCGAGGAATTCACCGCGTTCATCCGCGACGAGGTCGCGCGCTACGCGAAGCTGGTCGCCGAGGCCGGCATCAAAGTCGAATGACCGCACGCACCCAGGAGGGCCCCACGACATGTCCCAGACCCTGACCATCCTGCACCCGGGCCTCGAGGAGGCCGCGGGCGACGCGTCCCGCCCGCGGCTGGCCGCGCGCCCGGCGTCGCTCGCCGGGCTGAGGCTCGCGCTGCTCGACAACGGCAAGGTGAACGCCGGCGCCATCCTCGCGGCCGTCGCCGCGCGGCTGAAGGCGAGTCACGGCGTCGCCGAGGTCCGCGCGTGGAAGAAGCGCCACGCCGGCGAGTCGGGCGCGGCGGTGCTGCCCGAGGTCGTTCGCTGGAAGCCCGACGTCGCGCTGACGGCCCTCGGCGACTGAGGGTCGTGCACGTCGTGGAGTGTCCACGACTCGTTCTCGCTCGAGACGCAGGGCGTCCCGACCGTGACCTTCTGCACCCCGCCGTTCCGCACGCTCGCGGAGCGTCGCCGGGAGTCGCTCGGCCTGCCCGATCAGCCGGTGGTGTTCCTGCCGCACCCGATGATGACGCGCACGCCGCGGGAGATCGAATCGATCGCCGACCAGGTGCTCGCCGAGGTCGTGCAGCGCCTGTGCACCGAGCCCTCACCCCGATAGGCCGACGATGGAACCGATGGCACGACGACTGCAGGTGAGCGCGGCGCCCGCCGAGCTGCAGGACTGGTTCGAGGCGCAGGGCTTCACCGACGGCCTGCCGGTGGTGCCGCCCACGCCCGAGCTGGTCGCCGCGATGGTCGAGGGCAGCGGCCTGCCCGCCGGCGAGCCGGTCGCCCCGATCGCGCCCAAGGGCGCGGTCGCGAGCGTCGAGAAGGTGGCGATCAACGCGGTGATGGCGGGCTGCAGGCCGCAGTACATGCCGGTGATCGTCGCCGCGCTGAAGGCGCTCGCGCAGCCCGCCTTCAACCTCGCGGGCGTGCAGGGCACGACGCACCCCTGCGCGCCGCTGGTCTTCGTCAACGGCCCGGTGCGCGAGCGCATCGCGCTCAACTGCGGCAGCAACGTGTTCGGCCAGGGCTTCCGGGCGAACGCGACGATCGGCCGCGCGATCCGGCTGGTGCTGATCAACATCGGCCAGGGCCTGCCGGGCCGCACCGACATGGCCACCTTCGGCTCGCCGTGCAAGTTCTCGTGGTGTGCGGGCGAGAACGAGGAGCGCAGCCCGTGGGCGCCGTTCCACGTCGAGCACGGCATGTCGGCCTCGGACAGCGCGGTGCTGTGCCACGCCGGCGAGTCGCCGCACAACGTCCAGGACCACGCGAGCGCGACCGCCGCCGAGCTGCTGACGACGATCGCCAGCACGATGGCCACGCTCGGCAACAACAACGTGGGCATGTGCGGCGAGATGATGCTGGTGCTCGGCCCCGAGCACGCGAAGATCCTCGCCGACCACG
The DNA here is from genome assembly GCA_044359175.1 of Burkholderiaceae bacterium. Lineage (GTDB taxonomy): Bacteria > Pseudomonadota > Gammaproteobacteria > Burkholderiales > Burkholderiaceae_E > UBA4615. The sequence goes on from JBIKMO010000248.1 coordinate 2,902, forward strand.
GGATGTCGAAGGACGACATCCGGGCGGAGCTGCACCGCCGCATGCGGCTGCGCTTCTCGTCGATGGGCGTGGCGCTGCGCAACTGGTACCGCAACCGCCGTCCGGCGATCGACGTCGGGCCCGAGGTCGAGGAGATCCCGTACCTCGACGACCCGTCGCAGATCCTGATCCTGGTCGCCGGCGGACCGGGCCTGCACTCGATGGTCGTGCCGAGTTTCGGCGGCATGTCCAAGAGCACGCGCGAGCGCGTCGTGCTGCCCGCATAGGACCCCGACCCCGATGAGCGCCACCGACACGCTTGCCGTCGACCGCGTGCCCGACCTCGATCCCGCCGACCCGGGGTTCGCGGTGCCCGCGGGTGCCTGCGACGCGCACTTCCACGTCTTCGACGACCCCGCCCGCTACCCGCACTCGCCCGAGCGCTACTACACGCCCGCGCTGGTCACGCTCGCCGACTTCGCGCGCGTGCGCGCGCGCCTCGGGCTGCAGCGCGCGGTGCTCGTGCACCCGACGGTGTACGGCACCGACGACCGGCTGGTCTTCGACACGCTCGCCCTCGACCCGTCGCTGCGCGCGGTCACGGTCGTCGACCTGTCGGTGACCGACGCGCACCTGCGCCGGCTGGACGCGGCGGGCGTGCGCGGCGTGCGGCTCACGCCGACCGGCCCGGTCCCGTTGGACCGGATCGGCGAGATCGCCGCGCGGATCGCGCCGCTGGGCTGGCACGTCCAGCTCTGGATCCCGGCGGCGACCCTGGTCGAGCTCGCACCGCGGCTCGCCGCGCTGCCGGTGCCCGCGGTGCTCGACCACTTCGGCGGCCTCACCGCCGCGCACGCCGGGCCGTGCGCCGAGCGCGACGCGCTGCTGCGGCTGCTGGGCACGGGCCGCGTGTGGGCCAAGCTGTCGGCCGCCTACCGCGCGAGCGTCGCCGGTCCGCCGTACGCCGACCTCACCGGGCTCGCGCGCGAGATGGTCGCGACCGCCCCCGGTCGACTGGTCTGGGGGTCGGACTGGCCGCACTCGAACCAGCGCGGCACGCCGCCGCCGGACACCGGCCGGCTGCTCGGGCTGCTGCGCGACTGGGTGCCCGACGCGGCGGCCCGCGCGCGCATCCTGGTCGACAATCCGGCCGAGCTGTACCGGTTCTGACCGGGCCCCAGCGCGCGCGGGCCCGTCGATCCGCGGGCCGCGCGCGTTCCGCTGCAGCCTGCGCCCGCTTGTCGCGGCGCGCGCGCCGCCTGTATCGTGGGCGCTGCACCGGCCCACCTCCATGCGCGTACGCAGTCACGGCAGCATCGGCGACCCCAGGAAGAGAACCATCCCCGGTGGGGTGCACGGACTTCAAATCCGCTGGGGGGTGCTGAACGCATCCCCGGTGAGTTCGACTCTCACCTCTTCCGCCCCGCGATGATCGTCGCCACCGCCGGTCACATCGACCACGGCAAGACCGCGCTCGTGCGGGCACTCACCGGCGTCGACACCGACCGGCTGCCCGAGGAGCGGCGCCGCGGCATCTCGATCGACCTCGGCTTCGCGTACCTGCAGAGCGAGTCCGGCCTGATCGGCTTCGTCGACGTGCCCGGCCACGAGCGCTTCGTGCGCAACATGCTCGCGGGCGTGGCCGGCATCGACCTCGCGCTGCTCGTGGTCGCGGCCGACGACGGACCGATGCCGCAGACGATCGAGCACCTGCAGATCCTGCACCTGCTCGACGTGCGTCAGGCGGTGGTCGCGATCAGCAAGGCCGACCGCGTGCCGCAGGCACGCGCCGCGCAGGTCGAGCACGAGGTGCGCTCGCTGCTCGCGGGCACGGCGCTCGAGGGCGCGCCGATGCTTCGGGTGTCGGCGCTGCGCGGCGACGGCGTCGAGGCGCTGCGCAGCACGCTCGCCGGGTGCGCGCGAGCGCTGCGCACCCGCTGGCGCGAAGACCACCCAGCGCGCCTCGCGGTGGATCGGGTGTTCAGCGTCTCCGGCACCGGCACGGTCGCCACCGGCACGGTCTTCCACGGCCGCATCCGACGCGGCGACCGGCTGGTCGTGATGCCGGCCGGGCACGCGGTGCGGGTGCGCGGGCTGGAGATCCGCGGCCTGGCGGTCGAGTCGGCGCAGGCCGGCGAACGATGCGCGCTCGCGCTGGCGGGCGTGGAGGCCGCGCAGCTGCGGCGCGGCGACTGGGTCGCCGACGAGCGGCTGCGTGCGACCACGCAGCGCATCGAGGTCAGGCTCGCGCTGGTTGCGACCGAGCCCAGCCCGCTCGAGCATGGCGCGCCGGTGCACTTGCACGTGGGCACCGACGCGCTGCCGGCCAGGGTGTCGACGCCGCGTGCGGTGCCGATCGCCCCCGGTACGGGTGCCTGGGCGCACCTGGTGCTGGAGCGGCCGATCCTCGCGGTCAACGGCGACCGGTTCATCGTGCGCGATCCGTCGGGCCGTCGCACGCTGGGGGGCGGCGTCGTGCTCGACCCGTTCGCGCCCCGGCGCCGACCGGCGACCGACCGCGGCGCGCTGCTGGCGGCGATGCAGATGGGCGACCCGGCACGCACGCTCGCAGAACTGATCGCCCTGCATCCCGGCGGCGTGGCGGTCGCGCCCTTCCAGCAGACTTTCAACCTCGCCGACGAGCGCGTGGATGCACTGCTTCGCGACGCGGGCGCCGCGGTGCTCGGCCGTGAACCGCGACTCGCGGTCTCCTCGGCCGGCCTCGCGCGGCTGCGGGACGCACTGGTCGCGGCGGTACTCGCCTATCACCGCGAGCATCCGGCCGCGCTCGGCATGGAGGTGCGCGACCTGCATCGCGCGGTGTCGAGCCCGCTCGCGCTCGAGCCGCTGACCGCCGTGCTTCGCGAGCTCGCGTCGGCGGGCCGCATCGTGCTGCGCAACGGGCTCGCGTCGCCGCCGCGGCACGACGCGACCGCGAACCCGGCCGACGATCGGCTGTGGGCGCGGGTCGCGCCGCTGCTGCAGGACGGGGGCTTCTCACCGCCAACCTGCGCGGAGCTCGCGCAGGCGCTGCGTGCGAACCCGGCGGCGCTGTCGGACTTCCTGCACCGCAAGTCCAAGACCGGCGAGCTGTGCAAGGTGGGCGACGACCGGTTCTACACGCGGCGCAACGTCGCGCGGCTCGCGGCGGTCGCCCAGCGCGTGGCGGGCGCCAAGGCCGACGGCCTGTTCACCGCGGCCGAGTTCCGCGACGCCGCCGGCATCGGCCGTCGCCTGTCGATCAAGGTGCTGGAGTTCCTCGACGGCGCGGGCGTGACGCGGCGGGTCGGCGATGCGCGGCGCTTCCGCGCGGATCGCGCGGCGGTCTTCGGCCCCGCGGACGAGTCGCCCCGGTCGGAGCCGGCGCGCGCGGAGGGCTGACGGTGACGGCATCGTTCGACGTGATCGTGGTGGGCGAGGGGCTCGCCGGACTGACGGCCGCCAACGAGGCGGCGCGCTGCGGCGCGCGCACCGCGAGCTTCGAGGCGGTGCTGTTCGGCGGGCTGGTCACGAACGTGACCGTGCTCGATCCGGCGCCCGACGCGCAGGCGCCCTCGGGCGCGGACCTCGCCGCGGGCCTGGTCGGCGAGAACGCCGACCTCGGCGTGCACAGCCTGCCCGAGCAGGTGGGCGCGCTGGCGCGCGACGGCGACGGCTGGCGCGTGGTGACCGATGCCGGCGAGTACCGCGCGCGGCGGGTGGTCGTGGCGAGCGGCGCGCGCCTGCGCGTGCTCGGCGTGCCCGGCGAGGCCGA
>JBIKMO010000051.1:0-21306 GCA_044359175.1 Burkholderiaceae bacterium
CGGCGTTGCGTTACGCAACGTGCCCCCCGCGGCGGTGTACCGGATCGAGCGCCGCTGAGCCGCAGTCGCCGTCGCTCGGCGGCAGTCATCCGCGCGTCATCCGGCACGGCCAAGGTCGGGGCCTGAACCGCAGGAGCCCGCGATGGACGAAACCGCACGACTGCCCGACGGATCCGGCGACCTGATCCGCCGCATCCACGCCGACCTGATCGACGCCTACGACGAGGAACTCGAGCTGGAGTACGGCGACGACGAGCCGACCGACGCCGACCGCGCCGATCCGGAGGGCGCGAAATCACGCCGCCGCGAGTACTTCCGGGAGCTGTTCCGCCTGCAGGGCGAGCTGGTCAAGCTGCAGGACTGGGTGCAGCACACCAAGCACCGGCTGGTGGTGATCTTCGAGGGCCGCGACGCCGCGGGCAAGGGCGGCGTCATCAAGCGGATCACGCAGCGGCTGAACCCGCGCGTGTGCCGGGTCGCCGCGCTGCCGGCACCGAACGACCGCGAGCGCACCCAGTGGTACTTCCAGCGCTACGTCGCGCACCTGCCGGCGGGCGGCGAGATCGTGCTGTTCGACCGCTCCTGGTACAACCGCGCCGGCGTCGAGCGAGTGATGGGTTTCTGCAGCGACGACGATCTCGAGGAGTTCTTTCGATCGGTGCCCGAATTCGAGCGGATGCTGGTCCGCTCGGGCATCCAGCTGGTCAAGTTCTGGTTCTCGATCACCGACGAAGAGCAGCACCTGCGCTTCCTCGGCCGGATCAACGACCCGCTCAAACAGTGGAAGCTGAGCCCGATGGACCTGGAGTCGCGGCGGCGCTGGGAGGACTACACGCGCGCCAAGGAGGAGATGGTCGGCCGCACGCACATCCCGGAGGCCCCGTGGTGGGTCGTGCAGGCGGTCGACAAGAAGAGCGCCCGGCTCAACGCGATCGCCCACCTGCTGTCGCTGCTGCCTTACGCCGAGGTCGCCCGCCCGCCGATCGAGCTGCCGCAACGGGAACGGCACCCCGACTACCACCGCAACCCGCTACCCCCCGAACTGTTCGTACCGGAGCGCTACTGACCCGCTGACTGCAGGCGCACGGCGCGGATGCGCGCCGCTCGCCCTGGTGCCGGAGGCGGGACTCGAACCCGCACGCCATCGCTGGCACCGGATTTTGAGTCCGGCGCGTCTACCCGTTCCACCACTCCGGCGGGCACCCCCCGATTATCCGGCAAGCCTGGATGCCCCGCCAGCGGCAACGGCTCGTCCCGGTACCCGGCCGCTCACGCGGCGGCCGCACCGTGGCGGGTGTCGATGCCCGAGACGACATGGACGACGTACTCGGCGATGTTCTTCGCGTGGTCACCGACCCGCTCGATCGACTGCACGACGAACACCATCGCGAGCGCGTTCGACACGGCCGAGGGATCCTCGGTCATGCGCGCGATCAGCTGGGAGACGAGATCGTCGCGCAGCGCGTCAACCTCGCTGTCGCGCGCGGACAGCAGCTGGGCTGCCGCGTCGTCCTGCCGCACGAACGCATCGATCGCGGTGCGCAGCATCTCGGCGACGATGCCGGCCATGCGGACCACGGGATCGACGGGGATCGGCAACGACCCCTCGGTGAACGTCTGCGCCTTCAGCGCGATCTTCTTGGCCTCGTCGCCGATCCGCTCGAGGTCGTTGATCGCATGGATCACGGCGATGATCTCGCGCAGGTCGACCGCGATCGGCTGGCGCTTCGCGATCAGCTGATTGCAGCGCAGGTCGGACTCCACGTGCAGCTGGTTCACCACGCGCTCGTCGGTGAGCACCTGCATCACGAGGCGCAAGTCGCCGTAGCGGATCGCATCCACCGAGCGGACGAACTGGCGCTCGACGAGCCCGCCCATCGTCGACATCGCACTGCGCATCGCGTCGATGTCGGTGTCGAACTGCTTGTAGGTGTGATCGGTCATCTCAGGCCCCTGCGCCGGGAGGAGGAGGTCGGGCTGTGTCAGCCGAAGCGGCCGGTGATGTAGTCCTCGGTCGCCTTCTTCGACGGCTTGATGAAGATCTGGTTCGTGTCGCCGAACTCGATCAGCTCGCCGAGGTACATGTAGGCGGTGTAGTCGGAGATCCGCGCCGCCTGCTGCATGTTGTGCGTGACGATCGCGATCGTGTAGTCGCTCTTCAGTTCGTTGACCAGCTCCTCGACCTTGGCGGTCGAGATCGGGTCGAGTGCGCTGGTCGGCTCGTCGAGGAGCACGACCTCGGGCTTGACCGCCACCGTGCGCGCGATGCACAGCCGCTGCTGCTGGCCGCCCGACAGCGACAGGCCGCTCTGCTGCAGTTTGTCCTTCACCTCGTCCCAGAGCGCCGCCTTGCGCAGCGACCACTCGACGCGCTCGTCCATGTCGCGCGGGTTCAGGCTCTCGTAGAGCCGCACGCCGAACGCGATGTTCTCGTAGATCGTCATCGGAAACGGCGTGGGCTTCTGGAACACCATGCCGACCTTCGCCCGCAGCAGGTTCACGTCCTGGTTCCTGGCCAGGATGTTCTCGCCGTTGAAGACGATCTCGCCTTCGGCGCGTTGGCCCGGATACAGGTCGTACATCCGGTTGAATACGCGCAACAGCGTCGACTTGCCGCAGCCCGACGGACCGATGAAGGCCGTGACCTTGTGCCGCGCGACGTCGAGCGACACCTTCTTCAGGCCCTGGAACTTGCCGTAGTAGAAGTCCAGGCCCCGCACCTGGATCACCGCATCCGCCTGGGCGATGGTCGCGTTCGGCGTGCGGACCGTCTGCCCGGCCGACGCCGGCGAGGCAGATCCGCCGCCGATGTTGATGCTGATGTCGTTTGCCATGGTCGCTCTCGAGAGGAGATCAGGACTGGACCTTGTCGCGGAACAGCACGCGCGCGGCGACGTTGATCACGAGCACCACCAGCGTGATGATGAAGGCGCCGCCCCAGGCGAGCTGCTGCCAGTCGGCGTACGGGCTCATCGCGAAGTTGAAGATGACCACCGGGAGGTTGGCCATCGGCTGCGACATGTCGAGGCTGAAGAACTGATTGTTGAGCGCGGTGAACAGCAGCGGCGCGGTCTCGCCGATCATCCGCGCGATCGCGAGCAGCACGCCGGTGATCACGCCGCCCTTGACCGCGCGCAGCGTCACCGCCAGGCTCACCTTCCAGCGCGGGGCGCCCAGCGCGAACGCCGCCTCGCGCAGGCTTCCCGGCACCAGGTTGAGCATGTTCTCGGTCGTTCGCACCACCACCGGGATCGCGATCAGCGACAGCGCGAGCGAACCGGCCCAGCCCGAGAACTGCCCGACCGTGGCGACCGCGATCGCGAACACGAACAGGCCGATCACGATCGACGGCGCCGACAGCATGATGTCGACGACGAAGCGCGTGGCCCGCGCGAACCGGGTCTGCTTGCCGAACTCCGACAGGTAGACGCCCGCCAGGATGCCGATCGGGGTGGACACCAGCGTGGCGAAGCCGACGATCATCAGCGAGCCGACGATCGCGTTGGCCATCCCGCCGCCCGGGGTGCCGGGCGCCGGCGTGCTCTTGGTGAAGAAGTTCCAGTCGAGCGCGGCCACGCCGTTGTAGAACAGCGTCCAGAGGATCCAGAGCAGCCCCATCAGGCCGATCGCCATCGACACGGTCGACAGCGCCAGCCCGATCGCGTTGGTCGCCTTGCGGCGGCGGTACAGGCCCGGGTCGAACAGGGTGGGTTTCGCGCTCATCGCACGGTCCTCAGATGCCGGCCTTCTTCGTGCCGCGGGCGGTCAGCCACCGGGCGGCCGCGAGCACGAAGAACGTGATGACGAACAGCAGCAGGCCGAGCGCGAACAGCGCGGGCACGTGCAGCTTCGGGTCGGCCTCGGCGAACTCGTTCGCGAGCGTCGACGCGATCGAGTTGCCTGGCGCGAACAAGCTGGTCGCCAGCCGATTGGCGTTGCCGATCACGAAGGTGACCGCCATCGTCTCGCCGAGCGCGCGGCCCAGCCCGAGCATGACACCGCCGATGACGCCGACCCGGGTGTACGGCAGCACCACGTTGCGCACCACCTCCCAGGTGGTGCAGCCCAACCCGTAGGCCGACTCCTTGAGCACCGGCGGCACGGTCTCGAACACGTCTCGCATGACCGAGGCGGTGAACGGGATGACCATCAGCGCGAGCACGACGCCCGCGGTGAAGATGCCGATCCCCAGCGGCGGACCGGCGAACAGCGGCAGCCCGGTGGCCACCATCAGCGGCTGGCCGTAGGCCTGGAACAGCGGCGCCAGGATGAACAGTCCCCAGATCCCGTAGATGATCGACGGCACGCCGGCCAGCAGCTCGATCGCGGTCCCCAGCGGCCGGCGCAGCCACAGCGGACAGGTCTCGGTGAGGAAGAGCGCGATGCCGAAACTGATCGGGACCGCGAGCGCCAACGCGATCGCCGACGTCATCAGCGTGCCGTAGATGGCGATGACCGCCCCGTAGACATCGTCGGAGGGGCTCCAGGTGGTTCCCCATAGAAAGCCGGCGCCGAACTGCCGCAACGCCGGCCAGGCCTGGATCACGAGCGAGGCGAGCAGGCCGGCGAGCGCCAGCAGGACCAGCGCGGCGAACAGCATCGTCGTCCGCTCGAACCAGCGGTCCGCACGGGCGAAGGTCGCGACGCGCGCCGCGATCCGCGCCTGGGTGGTCTCGGAGTGCGCGGCACCGGCGTCGCGCTTCATCGTCTGGCCGACCGTCGAAGAGGCTGGGGTGCTCATGATCGTCCCTGGGCGCCGCGAAGACAAATGCGGCGAAGCAGGTCGTGCTTCGCCGCGCTGACCGAGGGCCTGCGTCGATGCCGCCGGCCCGTCGTCACACTGAGATCAGGGCAGGACCGGCTTACCGGACGCGTCGCGGATGTCCCGCCACGACGCCTCGATCTGCTTGACCACGTTGGCCGGGAGCGGCACGTAGTCCAGCTCGGTGGCGAGCTTCTGCCCGTTGTTCAACGCCCAGCGGAAGAACTTCAACGCCTCCGCCGAGCGCGCGGGATCCGCGGCCGTCCGGTGCATCAGGATGAAGGTCGCCGAGGTCATCGGCCACGCGTTGGCGCCGGGCTGGTTGTTCAGGTTCGCGCCAAAGCCGGGCGCAGCGTTCCAGTCGGCGCGCTCAGCGGCCGCCGCGAAGGTCACGTCGTCGGCGCGGACCACCTGACCGTCCCGATTGATCATCGACGCGTAGCTGATCTTGTTCTGCTTGGCGAACGCGTATTCCACGTAGCCGATCGAGCCGGCCACCTTGCTCACCGTCGCCGCGACCCCCGCGTTGCCGCGGCCGCCGACGCCCGCCGGCCAGTTCACGGTCTTGCCCGAGCCGGGCGAGGCCTTGAAGGCCGGCGACACCTGCGCGAGGTAGTCGGTGAACACGAAGGTGGTTCCCGAGGAGTCCGAACGGTAGACCAGTGTGATCGCGGTATCGGGCAGCTTGACCGACGGGTTGAGCCGGGCGATCGCCGGATCGTTCCAGGTCTTGATGGTGCCGCGGAAGATGTCGCCGAGCACCGGGCCGTTCAGCGTGATGCCGTTCGCCTGGATCCCGGGCAGGTTGAACACCACCACCACGCCGCCGATCACGGCCGGGAACTGCAGCAGGCTGTCCTTCTTCAGGTCCTCGCCCGACATCGGATCGTCGGTCGCGCCGAAGTCGACCGTCTTCGAGGTGATCTGCTTGACGCCGCCGCCCGAGCCGATCGCCTGGTAGTTCAGCTGCGCGCCGGTGGCCGCCCGGTACGCCTCGGCCCACTTCGAATAGACCGGCGCCGGGAAGGTCGCGCCGGCGCCGGTGATGTTCTGCGCCATCGCGGGCGTCGCCGCCGCGAGCGCGATCGCTGCGCCGGCCAGGAGTCGGGAAGTGAACTTCATGAATGGCTTCCTGTGGTTCAGGTCGGGAGGGAATCGTCCGGAGGCGCCAGACTAGGGACGGTCGATGACAGATTCGTGACACGACGCGACGACCCTTCCCGGTTCAAGGGGTTACACGAGGGGGACGCGCCGCGACGGTACCCGCCCGCGGGTATGATCCGCGGCAACCTGCCGCGCCGGCAGCGGCACGTATGCCCGACCCCGCCCCTCCCCGATCTCCCGCCCCGCCCGCCCGGGTACCGGACCCACCGGACCGTGCGCCGCCGGGGAACGACGCCACCGCGGGCCGCCCGCTTCGCCTGGCCGACTTCGACTACACCCTGCCCGCGGAGTTGATCGCTCAGCGCCCTCCGGCCGTACGCGGCGCGTCACGGCTGCTGCACGTCGATCCTCGCGGACCCACGCTGCTGTCGGATCGGTCGTTCGCGGACCTGCCCGCGCTGCTGCGCGCGGGCGACCTGCTGGTGCTGAACGACACGCGGGTGATCCGGGCGCGCCTGGTCGGGCGCAAGGACAGTGGTGGTCGGGTCGAGCTGCTGGTCGAGCGGATCGACGCCGAGGTGGATGCGGTCGCGCTCGTCCGCGAGAGCCATCCGTCGCGTCCCGGTTCGACGCTGCGCTTCGAGGGCGCGCTCGCCACGGTCGTCGGCCGTGACGGAGCGTTCTGCAGGCTGCGGTTCTCCGAGCCGGTCTTGGGGCTGCTCGAGCGCGCCGGCGCGCTGCCACTGCCGCCCTACATCGGCCACGCGCCCGGCGAGGAGGACGAGCGCCGCTACCAGACCGTGTTCGCTCGCCACCCGGGTGCGATCGCCGCACCCACCGCGGGTCTGCACTTCGACGAAGCGCTGTTCGACGCGCTCGCTGCGCACGGGATCGCGCGAGCGTTCGTCACGCTGCACGTCGGCGCCGGCACGTTCCAGCCAGTGCGCGACGACGACCCGTCTCGCCACGTGATGCACGCGGAGCGTTACCACGTGCCCGAGAGCACCGTCGCGGCGGTCCGTTCGGCACGCGAGCGGGGCGGGCGCATCGTCGCCGTGGGCACCACGTCGCTGCGCACCCTCGAGGCAGCCGCCGGGCCCGACCGCGTGCCGGCGGCCGGTTGGGGCGAGACCGACCTCTACATCCGCCCGGGTTACGCGTTCCGTGGGGTCGACGCGCTGGTCACGAATTTCCATCTGCCGCGCTCGACGCTGATGATGCTGGTCGCCGCGTTCGCCGGCCTGGATACGATCCGCGCCGCGTACGCGCACGCGGTCGAGCACCGCTACCGCTTCTTCAGCTACGGCGACGCGATGCTCCTGGAGCGCGCGGACCCGCTCCCGTCCGACGGATCGCGGGGCGGGCAGCCGCCGGCCGGCTGAGCGCCGCCCCGGCGACCGGTTCGGCCGGGGCCGGCGCCCGCCCGGCCTGCCGGCGCCGGTCCGCCGGGCGACCACCCGAAGGCCGCGGGCCCGGCCGGGTATGATCGCCGCCCGATGCAGTTCACCGTCACCGCCACCGACGGCCGCGCGCGCCGCGGCCGGCTCGAGCTCGCCCACGGCAGCGTGCAGACGCCGATATTCATGCCGGTAGGCACCTACGGCGCGGTGAAGACGATGTCGCCGCGCGCGCTCGAGGAGGTCGGCGCGCAGATCATCCTGGGTAACACCTTCCACCTGTGGCTGCGCCCGGGCACCGAAGTGCTCCAGCGTCTCGGCGGGCTGCACGGCTTCAACGGCTGGCACCGGCCGATCCTCACCGACTCGGGCGGGTTCCAGGTGTGGAGCCTGGGAAGGATGCGGCGGATCTCGGAGGAGGGCGTGCGGTTCGCGTCGCCGATCGACGGCTCGCCGCGCACGATGACGCCCGAGACCTCGATGGCGATCCAGCGTGCGCTGAACTCGGACGTCGCGATGGTCTTCGACGAGTGCACGCCCTACGAGATCGACGGCCGTCCGGCGACGCACGACGAGGCGGCCGCGTCGATGCGCCTGTCGCTGCGCTGGGCGCGCCGCTCGCGCGACGCGTTCGACGCGCTCGGCAACCCGAACGCACTGTTCGGCATCGTGCAGGGCGGCATGTACGAGGCGCTGCGCGACGAGTCGCTCGCCGGGCTGGTGGACATCGGCTTTCCCGGCTACGCGATCGGCGGCCTGTCGGTCGGCGAGCCGAAGGAGGACATGATGCGCGTGCTGGAGCACGTCGCGCCGCGGATGCCCGCCGACCGGCCCCGCTACCTGATGGGCGTGGGTACGCCCGAAGACCTGGTCGCCGGCGTGGCCGCGGGCGTCGACCTGTTCGACTGCGTGATGCCGACGCGCAACGCCCGCAACGGGTGGCTCTTCACGCGCTTCGGGGACCTGAAGCTGCGCAACGCGCGGCACCGCGACGACCCGCGCCCGATCGACGCGGACTGCACCTGCCATGCCTGCGCGAATTTCTCGCGTGCGTACCTACACCACCTGGACCGCGTCGACGAGATGCTGGGGCGCCATCTGGCCACGGTGCACAACCTGCACTACTACCTGACACTGATGCGCCAGATGCGCGAGGCGATCGAGGCCGGCACGTTCGAGGCCTTCCGCACGGGCTTCCTTCGGGACCGCGCCCGGGGGCCCGGCTGATATACTTTCTGGTTAACCCAAGACCCCAGTTGAGACGAGGACTTCGCCGTGTTCATCTCGAATGCGTATGCGCAGAGCGGCGGCTCGACCGAGCAGCAGCTGCTCGGGTTCCTGCCGATCGTCCTGATGTTCGTGGTGCTGTACTTCCTCATGATCCGTCCGCAGATGAAGCGCGCGAAGGAGCACCGGACGATGCTCGAGGCGCTCTCCAAGGGCGACGAGGTGATCACCGCCGGAGGCATCGTGGGCCGAGTGACCAAGGTCGGCGAGAGCTACGTGACGCTGGAGGTCGCGCAGCGCGGCGAGGACTCGGTCGAGATGCAGCTGCAGAAATCGGCCGTGCAGACGCTGCTGCCCAAGGGCACGATCAAGGCGATCTGAGGGCGCCGCGTGAACCGCTTCCCGATCTGGAAGTACATGGTCATCGCGGTCGCGGTCGCGTTCGGCCTGATCTACACGCTGCCCAACTTCTTCGGCGAGTCGCCCGCGGTCCAGGTCTCCAGCGCGAAGGCGACGGTCAAGGTCGACACGGCGGTGCTCGGGCGCGTCGAGCAGGCGCTGTCCGCCGCCGGCGTCGCGCACACCGGCATCCAGCTCGACGGGGCGTCGATCAAGGCGCGATTCGCCGACACCGACGCGCAGCTGAAGGCGAAGGACGCGATCGCCCGCGCGCTCAACCCGGACGCGGCCGAGCCCGCATTCGTGGTCGCGCTGAACCTGCTGTCGGCCAGTCCGCGATGGCTCGCGCAGTTCGGCGCGCTGCCGATGTACCTGGGCCTGGACCTGCGCGGCGGCGTGCACTTCCTGCTGCAGGTCGACGTCAAGGGCGCGCTGTCCAAGCGCATCGATGCGACCGTCGGCGAGGTCCGCACGCTGCTGCGCGACCGTAACGTGCGACACGCCGGCGTGCGTCGCGACGGCGACCTGGTCGAGGTGCGGTTCCGCGACGAGGCGATGCTCGACCGGGCGCGCGAGGTGATCACCGCGGCTAACGCCGACCTGCAGGCGGTGGCCGGACCGTCGGACGGGGCGGAGCGGCGGCTGCTGGTCTCCTTCAAGCCCGCCGCGGAGCGCGCGCTGCTCGACAACTCGGTCAAGCAGAACATCACGACGCTGCACAACCGGATCAACGAACTCGGCGTGTCCGAGCCGGTGATCGCGCAGCAGGGCGCCGATCGCATCGTCGTGCAGCTGCCCGGGGTGCAGGACACCGCACGTGCCAAGGACATCCTGGGGCGGACCGCGACCCTCGAGGCCCGGCTGGTGGACCTGACCGCCGAGGCCCAGTCGGCGGTCACCGGACAGGGTCCGGTCCCGTTCGGCTCGGAGCTGTTCCGCCAGGGCCGCGGCGCACCGGTGGTGCTCAAGCGCCAGCCGATCTTCACCGGCGAGCAACTGACCAGCGCGGCAGCCACCTTCGACGAGAACCAGCGGCCGGCGGTGGCGATCAGCCTGAACGACGCGGCCGGGCGGGTGCTGCGCGAGGTCTCGCGCGAGAACATCAAGAAGCCGATGGCGGTCGTGCTCTTCGAGCGCGGCCGCGGCGAGGTGCTGACGGTCGCCACCATCCAGTCGGAGCTGGGCTCGCGCTTCCAGATCACCGGCATGGAGTCGCCGCAGGCATCGAACGACCTCGCGCTGCTGCTGCGCGCGGGCGCGCTCGCCGCGCCAATGGAGATCATCGAGGAGCGTACGATCGGACCGAGCCTGGGCGCCGACAACATCCGGCAGGGCTTCAACTCCACGCTGTACGGCTTCATCGCGATCGCGGTCTTCATGGTCGCCTACTACGTCGTGATGGGCTTGATCTCGACCATCGCGCTCGCGATCAACGTACTGCTGCTGATCGCGCTGCTGTCGCTGCTGCAGGCCACGCTCACACTGCCCGGGATCGCGGCGATCGCACTGACGCTGGGCATGGCGATCGACGCCAACGTGCTGATCAACGAGCGCATCCGCGAGGAGCTGAGGAACGGCGCCACGCCGCAGGCGGCGATCTCGGCGGGCTACGAGCGCGCCTGGGGCACGATCCTGGACTCCAACATCACCACGCTGATCGCCGGGGTCGCCCTGCTCGCGTTCGGCTCAGGCGCGGTGCGCGGCTTCGCGGTCGTGCATTGCCTCGGCATCCTCACCTCGATGTTCTCGGCGGTGGTCGTCTCGCGCGGGATCGTGAACCTCTGGTACGGCCGCCAGAAGAAGCTCGCGTCGATCTCGATCGGTCAGGTCTGGAAGCCCAAGGGAGCCTGAGCGATGGAATTCTTCCGCATCAAGCGGGACATCCCGTTCATGCGCCACGCGCTGGTGCTGAACGTCATCTCCATCGTGACCTTCGTGGCCGCGGTGGGGTTCCTCGCGGCGCGCGGTCTGCACCTGTCGATCGAGTTCACCGGCGGCACCGTGATGGAGGTCGCCTACCCGCAGCCGGCCGACCTGCCGAGGATCCGCGAGACCGTCGGCGGCCTGGGCTTCGCCGAGGTCCAGGTGCAGAGCTTCGGCACCGCGCGCGACGTGCTGATCCGGCTGTCGATCGAGAAAGGCGTAACCAGCGCGCAGCAGAGCGAGCGGGTGATGGCCGCCCTCAAGCACACCGACCCCGGGGTCGAGCTGCGCCGAGTCGAGTTCGTCGGCCCTGCGGTGGGCGAGGAACTGGCCACCGACGGTGCGCTCGCGCTGCTGTTCGTGGTGATCGGCATCATGATCTACCTTGCGTTCCGCTTCGAGTGGAAGTTCTCAATCGCCGCGATCGTCGCCAACCTGCACGACGTGGTGATCATCCTGGGCTTCTTCGCCGCGTTCCAGTGGGAGTTCTCGCTCGCGGTGCTGGCGGCGGTGCTCGCGGTGCTGGGCTACTCGGTCAACGAGTCGGTGATCATCTTCGACCGGATCCGCGAGTCCTTCCGCAAGCAGCGCCGGATGGGCACCCCGGAGATCATCGACCACGCGATCACGAGTACGATTTCGCGCACGATGATCACCCACGGCTCCACGCTCATGATGGTGCTGGCGATCCTGATCTTCGGCGGACCGACGCTGTTCTACTTCGCGCTCGCACTCACGATCGGGATCTGCTTCGGTATCTACTCGTCGGTGTTCGTCGCCGCAGCGATCGCGATGTGGCTCGGCGTCAAGCGCGAGGACCTGGTCAAGCCGGTCAAGAAGAAGGACGGCACCGAGCCCGAACTGCCCTGAGGCCGGGCGTGTCCGTGCGCGGGTCGAGGCACGGGCCTACAATCGAACGAATCGCCCGCCCGCCACCGGCCGCCCCGGCTCCGAACGACATGGATCGAGCACCCCGAGCGCTGCGCGTGTGGGACCTGCCCACCCGCCTGTTCCACTGGACCCTGGTGCTGCTGCTGGCGGGTTCGTTCGTGACGGTCAAGGTCGGCGGAAGCCTGATGGTCTGGCACGAACGGTTCGGCTTCGCGGCGCTCGCCCTGGTGCTCTTTCGCCTGGTCTGGGGCGTGGCGGGCGGGCGCTATGCGCGCTTCGCGCAGTTCGTGCGGGGACCGCGGTCGGTGCTGGCGTACCTGCGCGGCACCGCGCCGGGCCAGCCGGGCCACAACCCGCTCGGGGCGCTGTCGGTGCTCGCACTGCTGGCCGCGGTCGCATTCCAGGCGGCGTCGGGGCTGTTCACGAACGACGACATCGCGTTCGAAGGCCCGCTCGCGCGCTACGTGTCCGGCGCATGGTCGAGCACGCTCACCACCTGGCACCGCTGGAACGAGTGGGTGATCCTCGGGCTGGTGGCGCTGCACATCGCCGCGATCGCGATCCACCGTATCGTCGGGGGCCGCGACCTGATCGGCCCGATGGTCACCGGCGATGCACCCGCGCCCGCCGGAGCGCAGCCGAGCCGCGACGACGTCGCGCTGCGGTTGCGCGCGCTCGCGATCCTTGCCGGATGCGCCGTGCTCGTGGGCTGGCTGGTGAGCCGCTGAGCCGGCGCCCTTCCGGCGCCGGCTCGATCGTCGCGTCAGTCGCGACGGAAGTCGTCGTGGCAGGCCTTGCAGGTGGCGGCCACCGCCCCGAACTGCGTCTTCAGCGAGCCCTCGGCGGACGCCGCCGCGGGCAGCTTCGCGACCTCACCGACCATCCGCTCGTAGGCCGCGACGAACTTCGCGTTGTCGCGCCAGATCTCGGCGCGGGCACGGGTGTTCAGCCCGGACTCGGATCCGGTGGGGAACGCCCCGCCCGGCAGCCGCGAGAGGGCCACCAGCAGGGTCGCGTTGTCTGACGCGACCTTGGCGTCGAACGGCACCCGGCCGTTGACCATCGCCCCGATGCGGCTGAAGTGATTGCCGATCAGCGAGAAGGCCGACTGACGGTACTTGATCGCGTCCTCGGGCTTGGCGAACTGTGCGTGCGCGGCCAGCGGCACGAGGGCGGCCGCGGCGGCGGCGGCGGCGAGGAAGTACTTCATCGAAGCTCCTGTCTGCGGGGTGGGGAACGGTACGTGGGTGCCGGGCGTCGCGCCGGCGGCGGTCGACCCTGTCGGGCCGGATCGGTGGCGGACCTCTCGGAGGCGGCCCGCAGACCGTCGCGCAGGGCCGCGAGGTGCAGGTCGAGGGCGGCCAGCGCCCGCGTGCCCAGGGGCTCGAAGCCGCGCCGGCAGTGAGCGATGTGCGGCGCGAACACCCGCCGGAACTCGCGCTCTCCAGCGCGGGTCAGGCGCACGGTCATGCTGCGCCGATCGGTGCGGCTCGCCACCCGCTCGACCAGACCGCGGGTCTCCAGGCGGTCGACCACGCCAGTGAGCGTGCCCTTGGTGATCAGCGTACGTTCGCCCAGGTCGCGAAAGCTCATGCCCGGCGTATTGCCCAGGGTGACGACGATGTCGAACTGCGCCGGAGTCAGTCCGAGTTCGCGCACGTGCCCTCCCGACAGTCGCTCGAACGCCTGATAGGTCTCGGCCAGCAGCCGCAGCGTGCGCAGGAATCGCTCCGCCATCGCACGCCCCCTTCAGCGGTTCGTACCCGGATCGTCCTAATGCTGACTATCCTAGCAGGACCCGCCCCATCTGGTGATCCCTCGGCCCGCACGACGCGGCACCGAGCACCGACGCAGGATCGTCGCCGGACGGTCAGATCCGCCGGGCCAGTTCGGCGGCCTTGCCGACGTAGTCCGCCGGGGTCATCGCCCGCAGCCGCGCCTTCGCCTCCTCCGGGATGGCCAGGCCGTCGATGAACGCGGCGAGCGCCTGGGCGGTGATGCCGCGGCCCCGGGTCAGCGCCTTCAGCCGCTCGTACGGCTCGGCCACGCCATAGCGGCGCATCACGGTCTGCACCGGCTCGGCGAGCACCTCCCAGCACGCGTCCAGGTCGGCGCGGATCCGCGACTCGTCCACTTCGAGCTTGCCCAGCCCGCGCAGGCAGGCGTCCCAGGCGAGCAGCGTGTGCCCGAGCGCAACACCCAGGTTACGCAGCACGGTCGAGTCGGTGAGGTCGCGCTGCCAGCGCGACACCGGCAGCTTGTCCGACAGGTGCCGTAGCAACGCGTTCGCGACCCCGAGGTTGCCCTCGGAGTTCTCGAAGTCGATCGGGTTGACCTTGTGCGGCATCGTCGAGGAGCCGACCTCCCCCGGCCGCGGCCGCTGCCTGAAGTACCCGAGCGACACGTAACCCCACAGGTCGCGGTCGAGGTCGATCAGCACGGTGTTGGTCCGTGCGATCGCATCGAACAGCTCGGCCATCCAGTCGTGCGGCTCGATCTGGATGGTCCAGGGATTGAACCGCAACCCGAGCGGGCCCTCGACCAAGCCGCGCGCAAACGCCTCCCAGTCGACCTCCGGGTAGGCGGCGAGGTGCGCGTTGTAGTTGCCGACCGCGCCGTTCATCTTCGCCCGCGGCTCGACCGCGGCCACGCACCCGCGCGCCGCGCGCAGCCGCGCGACCACGTTCGCAAGCTCCTTGCCGAGCGTCGTCGGCGAGGCCGGCTGACCATGCGTGCGCGACAACATCGGCAGGTCCGCGTGCCGATGCGCCAGGCCGCGCAGCGCCTCGATCAGCGCGTCCAGCGCGGGCAGCAGCACCGCGTCGCGCGCCGAGCGCAGCATCATCGCATGCGAGGTGTTGTTGACGTCCTCCGACGTGCAGGCGAAGTGGACGAACTCGCAGGCGGGCGCGAGCTCCGGATCATCGACCAGGCACTCCTTCAGGAAATACTCGACCGCCTTGACGTCGTGGTTCGTGCGGGCCTCGATCGCCTTGACCCGCGCCGCCTCGGCGGCCCCGAAGCCCTCGGCGATCGCCCGCAGGCGCGCGTGCGCTCGCTCGGAGAACCGCGGCAGCTCGGACAGGCCGAGGCCGGACAACGCGATCAGCCACTCGACCTCGACGCGTACCCGGTGGCGTACGAACGCGGCTTCGGACAGCAGGGCCCGCAGCGGCGCGAGCCGTGGGGCGTAGCGGCCGTCCAGCGGCGACAGCGCCTCCAGTTCGAACGCCGCGCGCCCGGCCACGACGGGGTGTGGTTCACTCATGACGGCCGGATCCTAGCACCCCGCGCCTGTGTTATATACGAGACGAACCGCGGACTCCGGACCCACGAATGAAGCTGATCGGATCGGACACGAGCCCCTACGTACGCAAGGTGCGGGTGGTCCTCGCCGAGAAGAAGATCGATTACAAGTTCGAGCGCGAGGACGTCTGGTCCGCGGACACGACGATCGGTCAGTCCAACCCGCTGGGCAAGGTGCCGACGCTGATCACCGACGACGGCGCGGCGGTATTCGATTCCCGAGTGATCGTCGAGTACCTCGACACGGTCACGCCGATCCACCGTCTGATCCCACCCACCGGACGCGCGCGCGTCGAGGTACGCTGCTGGGAGGCGCTGTGCGACGGCCTGCTGGACGCTGCGATCCTCGCGCGGCTCGAGACCCTCCGGCCCGACCCGGCACAGCGCAGCCCGGCCTGGACCGCGCGTCAGATCGGCAAGGTCGACGCTGCGTTGGACGCGATGGGCCGCGGGCTCGGCGACAAGGGCCACTGCTGCGAAGGCCGGTACACGCTCGCCGACGTGGCGGTCGGCTGCGCGCTCGGCTATCTCGACTTCCGCTACCCGCAGATCGACTGGCGCGGCCGTCACCCCAACCTCGCCAAACTCACCGAGCGGCTGTTCGTACGCGCAGCCTTCGCCGACACCGCACCGCCAAAGGCCTGAGCGACCGTCCCGCGATTGCCGCTGCACCCGTCGTCGCCCGGCACCGTGCGCGCCGCGTCGGCCGCGCCCGACGTCCGGATCCGGTGATGGGGCACGGGTCGCCGGCTGCAGGCCGCGGCCAACCGGCGCGATGCTCGCCGGCGAGCCGGTCGTGCGGGACGGCTCCGGGATCGCAACCGGCGCGATCACGCCGTGCGCAGCGCGCTGACGGCGGGCGCCGGAAAGAAACTGTCGGGGCGCGCGCGTGACCAGAACGCGCGGAATACCGCCGGCTCGGCGTCACCGTCGAGCAGCTCGCCCGGCTGCAGCACCGGATAGACCGCGGACAGCAGCCGCGCCTCGTGCGCGTCGACCCGCCGCACGATGTGGTGCAGCCGCAGCTGCGACGGGTGAACCAGGCCGGCCGCAGCGATCAGTTCGGCGAGCGCCTTGAGCGTGTTGCGGTGGAAGTTCAGTACGCGCTGCGCCTTGTCCGGCACCACCAGCGCACGCTGACGCCCAGGATCCTGCGTGGTCACGCCGGTCGGGCAGCGCCCGGTGTGGCAGGTCATCGCCTGGATGCAGCCGAGCGCGAACATGAAGCCGCGCGCGCTGTTGCACCAGTCGGCGCCCATCGCCATCGTGCGCGCGACATCGAACGCGGTCACGATCTTGCCGGCCGCACCGAGCCGCACGCGATCGCGCAGCTGCAGACCGACCAGCGTGTTGTGGACCAGCATCAGGCCCTCGTTCATCGGCGTGCCCACGCGATCGATGAATTCGGCGGGCGCGGCGCCCGTGCCGCCCTCCTTGCCGTCGATCACGATGAAGTCCGGCGTGATGCCGGTCTCCCGCATCGCCTTGGCGATCGCGAACCACTCCCACGGATGCCCGATCGCGAGCTTGAAACCCACCGGCTTGCCACCGGACAGCATGCGCAGCCGCTCGAGGAACCGCAGCAGCCCGATCGGCGTGTCGAACGCCGAGTGCGCCGCAGGCGACACGCAGTCGACCCACGGCTCGACGCCGCGCGCACGCGCGATCTCGGGCGTCACCTTCGGCCCCGGCAGCACGCCGCCGTGGCCGGGCTTGGCACCCTGAGACAGCTTGACCTCGATCATCCTCACCTGCGGATCGAGTGCGTTGTCGGCGAACCGGTCCGGATCGAACCGTCCCTCGGCGTCCCGACAGCCGAAGTAGCCCGAGCCGATCTCCCAGATCAGGTCGCCGCCGTGCTCGCGGTGGTAGGTCGAGATCGACCCCTCACCCGTGTCGTGGGCGAAGCCGCCCAGCTTGGCGCCCCGGTTCAGAGCCCGGATCGCGTTGGCCGACAACGAACCGAAACTCATCGCGGAGATGTTGAACACCGACGCGTCGTAGGGTTGCGTGCAGGACGGCCCGCCGATCGCGACGCGAAAGTCGTGCGGGCGGACCGCCTCGGGACGGATTGCGTGGTTGATCCACTCGAAACCGGTTGCATACGCATCGAGCTGGGTACCGAACGGCCGCTTGTCGAGCGCCTGTTTCGCGCGCTGGTAGACGATCGCGCGCTGCTCGCGCGAGAACGGCACGGCGTCGGTGTCCGACTCGATCAGGTACTGGCGAAGCGCGGGCCGGGCCGCCTCGAAGAGGAAGCGCAGGTGCCCGAGCACCGGGTAGTTGCGCAACACCGAGTGACGGGTCTGCAGGCGGTCGTGCACGGCCAGCGCCGCGAGCGCTGCGGCGAGCAGCGGCCAAAGCCCGCCGACCCGGCCATCCAGCCACGCCCAGACGAGCACCGGGGCTGCGATCAGGACCGCGGCGGGAATCGCGTGGCGCAGGTGCCGGAACATGCGGGTCCGCGGGGCGGGATGAGCCGGGGGTCAGTGTAGCCGAGCACGTCGACGACGCGCCGACACGGGCTCGCGGACGCTCAGGCCGACGCGAGTGCCGGCACGTGGGCCGCGGTGATCGTGCCGCCGCCCAGGCAGACCTCGCCGCGGTACAGCACGGCCGCCTGGCCGGGGGTCACCGCCCACTGCGGCCGGTCGAAGACGATGCGCACGGTCGAATCACGGGGCGCGAGCAGCCGGCAGCGCGCATCGGCTTGCCGGTAGCGGGTCTTCGCACCGAGCGTGCCGTCATCGACGGGCGGCGTGCCCGCGATCCAGTGCACGTCGCCGGCGTCCAGCGAGTCGGCGAGCAGCCAGGGGTGGTCGTGTCCCTGCACCACGTGCAGCGCGTTCGCGGCGAGGTCCTTGCGGGCCACGTACCACGCCTCGCCGCTGCCCGCGCGCTGGCCGCCCACGCCGATGCCCCGCCGCTGGCCGAGCGTGTAGAACGCCAGACCGACGTGCTCGCCGACGACCCGCCCGTCGTCGGTGACGATCGGGCCCGGCCGGCTCGGCAGGTACCGGTTCAGGAACGCGCGGAACGGCCGCTCGCCGATGAAGCAGATGCCGGTCGAATCCTTCTTCGCCGCGTTCGGCAGGCCGATGCGCCGGGCAATCGCACGGACTTCGGACTTCGGCAGATGGCCGACCGGGAAGACCGCGCGCGCGAGCTGCGCCTGCGTGAGCCGGTGCAGGAAGTAACTCTGGTCCTTGGTCGGGTCGACGCCGCGCAGCAGCTCGTAGCGCACGCCGGCGGGCGCGTGCGCGTCGTCCTCGGTGCGCACGCGCGCGTAGTGCCCGGTGGCGATGCACTCGGCACCCATGCGCATCGCATGGTCGAGGAACGCCTTGAACTTGATCTCGGCGTTGCACAGCACGTCCGGATTCGGCGTGCGGCCGGCGGCGTACTCGGTGAGGAACGCGGCGAAGACCCGCTCGCGGTACTCGGCGGCGAAGTTGACCGCCTCGAGGTCGATGCCCAGCAGGTCGGCCACGCTCGCCGCATCCAGCCAGTCCTGCCGGCTCGAGCAGTGCTCGTGGTCGTCGTCATCCTCCCAGTTCTTCATGAACAGACCGATCACCTCCCAGCCCTGCTGCTTGAGCAGCCATGCGCAGACCGCCGAGTCCACCCCGCCGGACAGGCCGACGACCACGCGTCGCGTCACGGCGCGTCGCGCCCGGCGAGCACGCCCGGGTCGGTCCACAGCAGCTCGAGCGGGTGGCGCCGGCCGGCGAGCCAGTCGCGCACCGTGCGCTCGACCAGCGGGCTGCGGTGCCGCTGCGGCTGGGCGAGGATCTCGTCCGGAGTCATCCACAGCGCCCGCACGATGCCCTGGTCGAGCGCCCGCCCGGCGTCGTGGGTGATCGGGGCGCAGACGAACGCGTGGCGCAGGTACGTGACGTCGACCGCCCGGCCGGGGTTCGAGTACCGCGCGAGGTACACCCCGAGCAGCGCCTGCGGCGCCACCGACCAGCCGGTCTCCTCGAGCGTCTCGCGCACGCACGCCTGCGCGAGCGTCTCACCCGGGTCGAGGTGACCGGCGGGCTGATTGAGGCGCAGGCCGGCCGCGGTGTGCTCCTCGACCATCAGCAGGCGCCCGTCGCGCTCGACCACCGCCGCCACCGTCACGCTGGGTTTCCACGGGTCCACGCCGGATTCTACCGTCGCGCCGCACTCCGCCGCCGCGGGGCCGCCATGGTGGAAACCGTTCGGCTCGGGTTATCCTGCGGCCCGAACGACGGAGATCCCCTGATGAGAATCGGAGTGCCGGCCGAGACGCGTGCCGGCGAGAACCGGGTCGCGGCCACGCCCGAGACGGTCAAGAAGCTGGCCGCGCAGCGCCACCAGGTGGTCGTGCAGTCCGGCGCGGGCGTGGCGGCGAGCGTGCCGGACGCGGCGTA
Organism: Burkholderiaceae bacterium; assembly: GCA_044359175.1. Lineage (GTDB taxonomy): Bacteria > Pseudomonadota > Gammaproteobacteria > Burkholderiales > Burkholderiaceae_E > UBA4615. The sequence goes on from JBIKMO010000051.1 coordinate 19,407, forward strand.
CGAGGCGGCGGGCGCGACCATCGGCAGCGCCGCCGACGCGTTCGGCGCGGACCTGGTGCTGAAGGTGCGCCGCCCGTCCGGCGACGAACTGATGCTGATGAAGCCGGGCACCGCGGTGATCGGCATGCTCGATCCGTTCGACCGGGCCGGCCTCGAGCAGCTCGCCGGGCTGGGCATGACCGCGTTCGCGCTCGAGGCCGCGCCGCGCACCACGCGCGCGCAGAGCATGGACGTGCTGAGCTCGCAGGCGAACATCGCAGGTTACAAGGCGGTGATGATCGCCGCCAACGTCTACCAGCGCTTCATGCCGATGCTGATGACCGCCGCCGGCACGGTGAAGGCCGCGCGCGTCGTCATCCTCGGCGCGGGCGTCGCCGGGCTGCAGGCGATCGCCACCGCCAAGCGGCTGGGCGCGGTGATCGAGGCGTCGGACGTCCGCCCCGCGGTGCGCGAGCAGGTGGAATCGCTCGGCGCGAAGTTCATCGACGTGCCGTACGAGACCGACGAGGAGCGCGAGATCGCGCAGGGCGCGGGCGGCTATGCGCGGCCGATGCCGGAAGGCTGGATGCGGCGCCAGGCGGCCGCGGTCGCCGAGCGGCTCAAGCAGGCCGACGTGGTGATCACGACCGCGCTGATCCCCGGCCGCAAGGCTCCGGTGCTGGTCACCGAGGCGATGGTTCAGACGATGAAGCCGGGCTCGGTGATCGTCGACATGGCGGTCGAGCAGGGCGGCAACTGCCCGCTGTCCGAGGCGGGCCGAACGGTCGTTCGCTACGGCGTGCACATCGTGGGCGAGACCAACCTGCCGGCGCTGGTGGCGGCGGACGCGTCGGCGCTGTACGCGCGCAACGTGCTCGACTTCCTCAAGCTGGTGGTGGACGCCGAGGGTGGCCTGAGAATCGATCCGGACGACGACATCGTGAAGGCCTGCCTGGTCGCCCGCGACGGCCAGGTGCTGCGCGCCTGACCCCCGCGGCCCGCCGCCGCCTTCCCGCCTACGCCCCTGGGGCCCACCCGCATGGACGCCATCAATCCCACCGTCGTCAACCTGATCATCTTCGTGCTGGCGATCTACGTCGGCTTTCACGTGGTCTGGAACGTCACGCCGGCGCTGCACACGCCGCTGATGGCGGTCACCAACGCGATCTCGGCGATCATCATCGTCGGCGCGATGCTCGCCGCGGCCCTGACCGAGACCACCCTCGGCCGCACGATGGGGGTGGCCGCCGTGGCGCTCGCCGCGGTCAACGTGTTCGGCGGCTTCCTGGTCACGCGGCGCATGCTCGAGATGTTCAAGAAGAAGGAGCCGAAGGCGCGCGCGGCGGAGGACACGAAATGACGGTCCGCGCATTCCTCGTGCTGATGGTCTGGACCGTGTTCGCGGTGGCGGTCGGCGACCACGTCGCGCGGGATTTCGCCGCGCCCGGTCTGGAACGCACCTTTGCGGTGCTGGTGATCACCGCGCTGCTGGTCGCCCCGGTCGCCTGGCTGCTCGAGAAGGCGGGCTGGATCCGCGGCCGCTTCGAGTGGGGGCGGCGCCGGCCGTCCGAGGCCGCGCAGCGGCAGGCGACCGGTGAGGGGGGCCGCTGACATGTCGATGAATCTGGTCGTACTGCTGTATCTGGTCGCCTCGGTGTGCTTCATCCAGGCGCTCAAGGGCCTGTCGCACCCCACCACGTCGATCCGCGGCAACGTGTTCGGCATGGCCGGGATGGCGATCGCCGTGCTGACCACGATCGCGCTGATCTTCATGATGCGCGCCGAGGTCGCGGTCGTGGGGCTCGTCTGGGTCGCGCTCGGCGTGGCGGTCGGCGGCAGCGCGGGCGCGGTCATGGCCAACCGCGTCGAGATGACGAAGATGCCCGAGCTGGTGGCGTTCATGCACAGCATGATCGGCCTG
>JBIKMO010000052.1:0-21270 GCA_044359175.1 Burkholderiaceae bacterium
ACGTGATCAGTCCGGCCCCCGCCTTCGCGAAGGCCTCGGCGAGCGCATCCACCGGCTCGACCATCAGGTGCACGTCGATCGGCACGGTCGCGTGAGGACGGATCGCTGCGCAGACCATCGGGCCCACAGTCAGGTTGGGCACGTAATGGTTGTCCATCACGTCGAAGTGAATCAGCGCGGCGCCGGCCGTCTGCACCGCGACGACCTCGGCGCCCAGCCGGGCGAAGTCCGCCGACAGAATGCTCGGGGCGATCCGCGGGGCATTGCCGATCGGCACGGTGGGGTTCACTAGAATCTCCGGGTCATCGAGGGAGCACGACCGTGGCCGCGGGCAAGAAGCATGAGATCCGTATCGCGTCGCGCAGCCGATACCTGCCCGAACAGTCCAACCCCGAGCAGGGCGTCTACGCGTTCGCCTACACCGTGACGATCACCAACGCGGGCGACGTGCCGACGCAGCTGATCAGCCGGCACTGGGTCATCGAGGACGCGAACGGACGGGTCAAGGAGGTCAAGGGCCTCGGAGTGGTCGGTCACCAGCCGCTGCTGGGCCCTGGGCAGACCTTCGAGTACACCAGCGGCAGTCAGATCGATACGCCCTCGGGGCGGATGCACGGAAGCTACTTCTTCGTGGCCGAAGACGGCGAGCGCTTCGAGCAGGCGATCGCCGAGTTCGAGCTCTCGATGCCACGCACGCTGCACTGAGGCGCGCGCGCGCCCCGGGCGCCTCGCCCCGGCGAGCGTGTACGCTGCGCGCGATCGGGGGTCGTTCACTTGCGTCCCCGCATCGTCCACCAGACGATCAGCAGCACCAGACTCAGCGCGATCACGACCTCGAGATAGATCACCCACATGACGCCGTACCCGTCGGTGCGCGGCCCTCGCCGCCTGGCCGCGATCATCGCATGCGCGGCAGCCGCGGCCGCGGGCTGTACGCTCGTGCCGAAGGCCTCGGGCCCCGAGCCGGTACCGCCCGCCTCGCTCGCCGGCTGGGCGGCCGATCCGCTCGACGGTCTGGGCTCCGCGATCGCCCGGCAGTGCGCGATGCGCGCCCCGCCCGCGCCGTGGCCCGAGCTGTGCGGTGAGTTCGCCGCCCTCCCCGCAGGCCCGCGGGGGCTGCGAGACTGGCTGGAACGCCGCTTCCAGGCCTGGCCGCTGCGCGACGCTCAGGGCGGCCTGCAGGGGCTTGTGACCGGCTACTTCGAGCCGCTGCTCACAGGCAGCCGCATGCGCGAGTCCGCCTCGCAGGTCCCACTGTACCGACGCCCGCCGGATCTGCTGACCATCGATCTGACCGGCGTCGAGCCGCGGCTCGAGGGCCTGCGGCTGCGAGGCCGCGTGCAGGGCGAGCGCGTCGTCCCCTACCACAGCCGCGCCGACATCGAGACCGCACGGCCGCTCGCCGGCCACGAGCTGCTGTGGGTCGACGACGCAGTGGACGCGTTCTTCCTCGAGATCCAGGGCTCGGGCCGAGTGCGGCTGCGTGACGGCGGCGTCGCGCGTGTGGGCTACGCCGACCAGAACGGGCATCCGTACCGGGCGATCGGCCGCAGCCTGGTCGAGCGGGGCGCGATGACGCTCGAGCAGGTGACCGCCCCCGCGATCCGCCGCTGGCTGCGCGAGCATCCGGCACAGGCCGCGGAGGTGATGCGCACGAACCCGAGCAAGGTGTTCTTCCGCGAGCTGCCACCGGCGCCGCCGGCGGCCGCGGGCGAGCCCGAACCCGGACCGCCGGGCTCGCTCGGCGTACCGCTCACCGCGATGCGGTCGCTCGCGGTGGACCGGTCCGTGGTGCCGCTGGGCAGCCTGCTGTGGCTGGACGCCCCGCACCCGCTGGATCCTGCCCCGATTCGCCGCGTGATGGCCGCTCAGGACACCGGCGGGGCGATCGTCGGGCGGGTCCGTGCGGACTTCTTCTGGGGGTTCGGCGACCTCGCCGAGCGGGCGGCGGGCACGATGCGCTCGTCCGGCCGGCTGTGGCTCCTGTGGCCGCGCGAGCGGCCGCCGCCGCCCGCGCTCGCGCGCTGACCGGCGTCAGGACGGCTTGGAGTTCTCCGCAACCATCCGCTGCAACTGATCGCCGGGCAGCCCGCCGGGTACCCGTTTGCCATTGGCGAAGAAGATCGTGGGCGTGCCGTTGATGCGAAGCTTGCGCGCCAGCTCGGTCACCTTGGCGATCGGGTTGTCGCAGGTTCCCGGGTTGCCTGGCACCTTGCCTTCGAGCATCAGCTCGTTCCAGGCCTTGACCCGGTCCTTCGAGCACCAGGCCTGGCGGACCTTGACCTCGGAGTCGGCGGCGAGGATCGGCAGTGGGAACGTGTAGAGCGTCACGTCGGTGAGCTTGAGCAGCTCGCGGCGCAGGTTGCGGCAGTGGCCGCAGTTGGGGTCCTCGAACACCGCGAGGTTGCGCGTGCCCTTGCCGATCACCTGCTTGATCGCGAGGTTCAGCGGCAGGTCCTTGAACTCGATCGCGGTCAGCTGCTCGATGCGCTCCTGGGTCAGGTTGCGGTTGCTCTTCAGGTCGATCAGCTGGCCCTCGACGAAGCCGTGCTGGCCCTTGTCGTCGACGTAGATCAGGTCGGTGCCGATCTGGACCTCGAAGATGCCGGGCACCGGCGAGCGGCGCACGTTGTCGACCTTGAATCGCCCCTGCAGCCAGGTCTCGACCGCGGCCCGCACCGCCGCGGCGGCGGCGGCATCGGGCTGTGCATGGGCGCTTGGAACCACGATCGCAACCAGTGCGCCCGCAACGATCGCGGCGAGCGCGCGGCGCAACGGCCGCAGCGGGAGGGTGAGGTTCATCGCGTGACTTCCATCAGGAACGGACCGGCCCGGGAGCGAGGGCGCGCATCATCGTGCTGCCTGCGCGATCATCCGGCGGCGCAGCCAGTCAGAACTTGCCACGGCGCGCCAGCCCAGGTCGCGCAGACCGACGAGCGGCGCGGGCAGGTCGCCGAACGCCCGCTGAAGCCCGTCGGTGGCGTCCTGCATCAGCGACACCGCCTCGCGGCGCGCACGCTCGTAGCGGCGCCACAGCAACATGTCGGCGAGGTCACGGACGGCCTCGCGGCTGCGCACCACCTCGAGCAGCCGCGCGACGTCGCCGAAGCCCAGGTTCATGCCCTGGCCGGCGAGCGGGTGCAGCGCGTGCGCGGCGTCGCCGGCGAGCACGACCCGCGGGGCGATCAGCCTGGGTACCCGGACCAGCCGCAGCGGGAAGGACTGCGCTGGGGTGATCGTGCGCATCGGTCCGAGCAGCCCGTGCGAGGCTTGCGCGACGCGCGCCGCGAGCGCCTCGTCGTCCAGCGCGAGCAGCTCGTCCGCGAGCCGATCCGGGGCCGACCAGACCAGGCTCGCGCGACCGCAAGACGGAGCCTCGGCCGGCAGTGGCAGCAGCGCGAGCACGCCGATCTCCGGGCCGAACCACTGGAACGCGGTGTCGCCGTGCGGCAGCTCGGTGTCGAAGTTCGCGACCACGGCGCGCTGTCCGTACTCGTGCACATCGGCCCGCAGCCCGGCCAGCGCGCGCAGCGGCGACTCGGCACCGTCGGCCGCGACCACCACGCGCGCCTCGAGCGCCCCGCCGGACGCGAGCCCGATGCGCACGCGCCCCGCCGGGCCGGGCGGATCGGCGCGCAGCGCGGTCACCGCGTCGTCGACCGTAACCACCGCGGAGAACCTCAGCGCATCCTCGAGCGTGCGCATCAGCACCCGGTTTTCGACGATCCAGGCGAGCGCCTCGACGCGCCCCGAGTAGGCATCCAAGTGCAGTTCGGGCGCGTCCGCGCCCTCACCCGCATGCACGCGCATGTCGTAGATCGGCGCGATCCGCTCGGCGGGCAGCGCATCCCAGACGCGCAGCGCGCGCAGCAGGCCGCGGGCGCCGGGCGACAGCGCAAACACCCTCGCATCCCAGCCCACGCGCGGCCCCGACGGCGCGACGCAGGCCGGCGCGGGCCCGACCCACGCGACCCGCAGGCCCAGCTGGGCCAGGCCGAGCGCGGCCGCCGCGCCGATCGCCCCTCGACCCGCCACCGCGACATCCACGCTGCGCGTATCCATGCCGGCCGGAGTATAGGCGAGCGGCGTCTCGGCTTTGTCCGACGCGGGCCGATCCGCTATACTCCTCCGCCCGCGTCGTTGCACGTGGGCGACGCCCGCGACGGCACGGCCAAGTAGCTCAGTTGGTAGAGCAGCGGATTGAAAATCCGCGTGTCGGTGGTTCGATTCCGCCCTTGGCCACCACCCTGCAAGGGTGCACTCACGAAAACGCGCTTCGGGCCTCTGATGCGGCCGCCCGCGCGCGCGCTACGGCGGGTCGAACCTGATGAAGTACGAGCCATTGCCGTTGGGTCCGGGAACGCGCCCGTAGCCCTGCGCTTCATAGAAGCGGCCGATCCGTTCCTTGTCGATGCGCCCGAGCCTGGGATCCTCGATCGGCTGCAGCGGGTCGGCGCGCTCGACGACCAGCGCGCCGAAGCCTTCATGCCGCGCGATCAACGCCAGCGCACGCAGCGCCTGCGCGTATTGGCCGCTTGCAGGCTGGTCCGCCGTGACCGAGGTCAGTATCAGGCAGCGATTCGCATCGATCGGCGCGATCAGGGGAATGCGAAAGGTCATCTCGAAGCGGCCGAGCCTCACCACATCCCTGTCCCGTGAGCTGCGAAGGAACGCGACGAGTTCTCGGGTATCGAACTTCGGGGGACCGACCTCGAGCGGATGATGCGTCGGCCGCTTCAGCAGCAACCCGTCCGCCGTTTCCGAATGGGTCAGTTTCTCGATGAACTCCGGGACGCTCATCCGGTTGAGATCGGCGTTCGCCTGGATCTGCTCGAGGATGTAATCGACCAGGAAGGCGGATCGGCCCGGCCCCTGGAGTTGGTGCTCGTCAAACTCTGCGATCGCGCTCGCGCGAGCATCCTCGAGGGTGCTGCCATGCGCCAACTCCCATACGACACGGTCCACGATCAGCGTGAATTGCCAATCGGAGAGCTCCTCGTCGTCCGGGCGCTCGACGCGCGTTTGCAGAAGGTGAGCGAGAGCGTCGTGGTGGGTCGCTACGTTGTCTGGGTCCAGACGGTAGCGGGTCGCAAATTCCCTGACCACTTCAACGACGCGCTGTGGACCGAAGTACCCGTTCCAATCGTTCGGATCGAGGGTGCTGGGCATCGATCGAAGGTCCCACGCCGCGGGACCGGTCGACGAGCCGGAGCCGGAGCCGGAGCCGGCAGGACCCGACCTGAATCGTCCTGCGGCGTCGGCGCCCTGGATCGGGCCCGGTTGCTGCACCCGTGCGACGAACTCGTCCGCGCTCACGCCCAGCGCCGCGGCGCCGCCCAGATCGGTGTGCACCCCGCGCGCCAGCGCCTCGAGGCTGCCGCCGGGCAGCAGCGTCCTGCGCTGCTCGTAGACCTGCCTGCGGGCGGTCTCCAGCGCCTGGGCCTGCCGGGAGCGCGAGCGCTGCTCGAGCTCGGCCGCGCCCTCGCCGGTCCGGGCGCCGGTGCCCCGGGTGCGGGCGGTCTCGGATCGCTGCGCGGGCAGGCCGGGGCGGGCCGGGAGCGCCGGGTTCGGCGGGCTGCCGAGCTGCGGCAGTCCGGCCGGCGCGGCCTTCGGGGCCTTCGGGGCCGGGCCGTACAGCGCACGCACGGCCTGCGGCGCCAGGGCGTCGAAGTTGCGGCGTGTCGCCGGGGTCCACTCGTGGCGGTTCGCGTGCAGGCTCCTGGCAAGCGCGAGGGCATCGTTGAGCGCGCCGCGCCGTGCGGGGTCGGCGGGCTGGGCGTTGAACGCGCGGATGGCCTGGCCGAGCTGCTGCACGGCCTGACCGGCGCGCGCGGCGTGCAGCGGCTGGGCGAGCGCCGAGCGGGCGCGGGTGGCCAGCTCGCCGTAGCGGGCGGCCGTCTCGGCGGGCCAGCGCGCGCCGTGCTGCCGATGCAGCGAGGCGGTGTGGGCGAGCTCGTCGTTGAGCGCGCCGCGCGTGCGCGCCGTGGGCGCCGCCTGGTGCGTGCGCAACGCCTCGCGCAGCCGCGCGAGCGCCTGCGCCACGAGCGCCTCCGGCTGCGGGCGCGCCGACGGGGGCGGCGCCGGCGAGCGCGGCGCCGCGGCGGGTGTCGTCGCGGCGGGTACCGCCGCCTGCGGCCCCGGGGAGGCCTGCAGCGCACGCACGAGCTCGCCCATCGCGCGGCGGAACTGCTGCGGCGTGAGCTGCCGGCCCGACCGCTGCTCCTCGATCTCGGCGGCTCGCCGCACGAGCTGGCCGACCTGCTCGGGCGTGGACGAGCTGGGCAGTCTCCAGTGCGGGTTCCAGCGTTCGAGCGCGGCCCCGGCCCGCTGCCACTGCCCCAGGCCGATGTCCAGCGGCACCCTGCCCTGCAGCTGCAGCAGCGCGAGCTCGCCGCCGCTGCTGTTGAACAGCGCACCCGCGGCGACCGCACCCGCCAGGCCCAGGCTGCGCAGCAGGCCCGGACCCGCCGGCGGCATCGGGGCGCCGGGCGAGGCGGGCAGCCGCCAGGCGCGCTCGAGCATCTGCCGCGCCGGCTCCAGACCCGCGGCCGGGGCGGGCGCACGCCCGCCTGCCGGTGCGCGCAGCGAGGGTAAGGAGACCGCCCGGCCGGGCGCGGAGGTTGGCATGGCGGGGTACGTGCGTGTAACGGTGCAGGGCTTGCCTTGCCCGCTCGAGGGGTGGCGAGCTGAGCGCGGGTGGAGGCGCCGTCGGACCACGCCCTGCGCGAGAGTGTGACCCGCCGTACCGATCCGAGTGAGCTGGGGTCTGCCCTAGGAAGCCGGGTGCGCCCCCCAACCCAACCTCCTGCGCGCGCCGACCGGCCTGCTCGCCGTACCGAATGCACGGTTGTTGATGCCAGGCTCACCCAGGCGGCCCGGACGCGTCGGTCGATGGCAATTTCTTTACACTGCGGGTTTGCAGACCCCTGCCCGCGGACCTGGGAAGCGCCGAAACCGGTCGCGACCCCCGCCCCCGCCCGACTTGAAAGCCGTCCTGGAGCGCCTGTCCCACCCGATCGAACTGTTGGTGCTCGGCATCCTGTTCGTCGGGCTCCCGGTCGCGCCGCTGCTGATGGCCGCGCTCTCCAGTCGCCTCGCCGACGCGCTCGAGTATCGGCGCTCGTTGCGGCTCGCCTTCCGGCACGTGGCCGAGATGCGCCGCTCGGGCGCGACGTCGCGCTACATCCGCTGGCGCGCGAGCGGCAGGCAGTCGTCGCGGCTCGAGCCGGACGAGCGCATCGAAGGCGCCTGCACCCACTGCGGCCAGTGCTGCACCAACAAGGCCTGCGTGTTCGTTCAGTTCGACGCGCTCGGCCGCTCCAGCTGCCGGATCTACGACACCGCGTTCTGGCGCTGGCTGTCCTGCGGCAGCTACCCGGTATCACGCGAGGACATCGAGGTATACCGCTGCCCGTCGTTCAAGGTGATCCGCATCCAGCCCGTGCCGAGGAACGCCGGCGGCGGCGCCGACCGCGTGGTGTCGCACGGCCGCTGAACGCCAGGCGCCCGGCCGAACGCAGCCCCGCGCCCGGCGTATCGCGACGGGCAGCGTCGCGGCCGGCCTCAACCCTCGCCGAAGCGTCCCTGCCGGTAGTCGCGCACGGCCTCGGCGATCTGTGCCGGGGTGTTCATCACGAACGGCCCGTGCTGCACGATCGGCTCGCCGAGCGGCCGTCCGGCGACCAGCAGCGTGCGAGCACCCCCGGCCATTGCGCGCAGCCGTACGCCGTCGCGGTCGGGGTCGTTGGCCAGCACCGCGAGCGGGCCGGCCGGCACCGCGACTCCCGCGACCTCGACCGCGCCGCGGTAGGCGTGCAAGAACGCGTTGTGCCCGGCCGGCAGCGGCTGCTCGAACGACGTGCCCTCGGGCAGGTGCAGATCGAGCAGCAGTGGCTCGGTGTGCTCGCGGGTCACCGCGCCCTCCACGCCGTGGGATCGGCCCGCGATCACGACCGCACGTACGCCGGCTGCGGTGACGAACGACGGCAGGTCGGCGGCGAGGAAGTCCCGGTACCACGGTTCGCGCAGCTTGTCGCGCGCGGGCAGGTTCAGCCAGAGCTGGAACCCCTCCATGCGACCGTCACGCTGCTCGGGCAACTCCGAGTGGATCACCCCGCGGCCGGCGGTCATCCACTGCACACCACCGGACTCGAGCAGCCCGGCATGACCCGCGCTGTCGTGGTGGCGCATCCGGCCCTCGATCATGTACGTGACGGTCTCGAACCCGCGGTGCGGATGATCGGGAAAGCCGGCGATGTAGTCGCGAGGATCGTCGCTTCGGAACGCGTCGAGCATCAGGAAGGGATCGAGCCGCTGATGCAGCGGCTGCGACAGCAGCCGCATCAGGCGCACGCCGGCACCGTCGGAGGTCGGCTGGCCTGGCACCAGTCCCTCGACGCGCCGGGGACGGACGACTGACGCAGGCTGGGCGCAGAGGGTCACGGCGGGCTCGATACGGGTTCCGGACGGTGGAGCGTACCACCGCAGGCCGAGCGTGCCGCCAGCGCCGCACCTCGGGCAGGCCGCAGCCTTCGGCGCGGCGCTCCGTGCCGTCCGTCCGGCGGATCCCGCTGGTCCGGCGTGCGGCGACCTACACTGCCCGAACCCGGCCTCCCGACCCCGATCCGCCTGCCATGCGAGCCGCCGCCCTCCTCTTCGCCGCAGCCCTGGTGCTCGCGTCGGCCGCGCGCCCGGCGGCGGCCGACGGTCGGCTCGATCGCATCCGCGCCGAGGGCACGCTGCGGGTCTGCATCTGGCCGGAGTACTACGGCGTCACCTACCGCAACCCCCGCAACGGCGAGCTCACCGGGATCGACGCGCAGCTGTCGCGCGAGTTCGCCCGCGACCTGGGCGTGCGCGTGGTGCACGTCGACACCAGCTTCACCTCGGTGATCGGTGACCTGCTGTCGGACCGCTGCGACGTCGCGATGTTCGGCGTCGGCATGCTGCCCGAGCGCGCCTTGCAGGTTCGGTTCACGCAACCGTACCTTCGCAGCGACATCTGGGCGGTGACCACGCGCACGCACCCGTCGGTCCGCTCCTGGGACGACATCGACCGCCCGGGACGGGTGGTCGGCGTGCAGGCCGGCACCTTCATGGAGCCCGTGATGCGAGCCTCGCTGCAGCACGCCGAGGTCCGGTCCGTAAGGCTGCCCGACACGCGCGAGCGCGAGCTGCAGGCCGGCCGCATCGACGTGTTCATGACCGACTATCCGTACAGCCGCCGCATGATCGACAACGCGGAGTGGGCGCGGGTGATGTCGCCGCAGCGTCCGGTCCACCCGCTGGACTACGGCTACGCGGTCGCCCCAGGCGACGACGCGTGGCTCGCGCGGGTGGACCGCTTCGTGGCCGACGCGAAACGCGACGGCCGGCTGCTCGCCGCCGCGCGCGCCGCGAAGCTCGAGGCGATCGTCATCCTGCAATGAGCGGCCGGCCGCTGCGCGCGTTCGCCGCGCCAGAGACGCTGATCCGGCTCGCGAGCCTGCTGTGCGCGCTCGTGATCATCGGTGCGACCGTGTCGCACGTCGCGCAGCTTCGCCGTGCGCTGCAGGCGGAGACCGAAGGCCGGCTGCAGAGCGAGACGCGGATGCTCGCCCGCGAGCTCGACCGCACGCTCGGCCAGACCAGCGCGCTGCTCGAGCAGGCCGACGAACTGGTTCGCACGACGCCGCAGGCCGCGCGCGCCGGGCTGTACGGCGGGCTCGCCGCACTCACCCGTCAGCAGTTCCTGCTGCGGGAACTCGCGGTCATCGACGGCTCGGGGCGGGTGGTCGCGTCCTCGGACCCCGCCAGCGTCGGCCTCGACCTGTCCGGCCACGACTTCGCGCGAGCACCGTCCGGTGCCCGCGTGCACCTGGGCCTGCCCAAGCGGGGGCGCAGCTTCGCCCGCGCGGCCGCCGCCGCCGAGGACCCGGCCGGCACGATCGCCGGGTTCATCACCGTGTCCCGGGAAGGGCCGGATCCGAACGATCGCCTGCGCACGATCGCGGTGATCGGCACCGACAGCCTGCTCAACGAGCTGTCCTTCCTGACCGGGGGCGATCCGCACCGCATCGCGCTCTACCGGTACGACGGCGCGCTGCTCGCCGCGCAGGACCGCGACGCCGCGACCCGCAGGCCCCCGCATCCGATCTTCACGTCCTTCCTGCCGAACCGGGAGACCGGGGGCTTCGTCGACCAGCCGGGCGACGGCCGCCGCTGGATCGTGCACTTCGACACTTTGGCCGAGCTGCCCGTGGTGGTGGAATCGCGCGCGCCGCAATCGCTGGTGGTCACTCGCTGGGAGCGCGAATTGGTCGCCCCGGGCGCGATCCTGCTGCTGACGCTGCTCGCGCTGATCGGCTACACGCGCGTGGCTGCCGGCGCGCTGCGACAGCGCGCACGATCGCAGGAGCAAGCCGCGACGCAGGAACGGCGACTGCGCAACATCGTCGACACCGCGGCCGACGGGATCGTCACGATCGACGGCCGCGGCGTCGTGCGCGAGTACAACCGAGCGGCCGAGTCGATCTTCGGGGTGCCGGCGGCGCAGGCGGTCGGCCGCGCGCTGGCCGAGCTGCTGCCGGCCGAAGAGGCGCAGGCGCACCGGGGGCTCGTGGAACGCCACCTGCAGACCGGCGTGCAGCCCTTGATCGGGCACGGCCTCACGCTCCGGACGGTGCGCCACGACGGCCGACCGCTCGAGCTGCACCTGGCGGTGAGCGAGGTGGTGGACCAGGGCGAGCGCCTGTTCACCGGCATCGTGCGCGACGTGACCGACGCCCGCCAGGCCGAGCAACGGTTCCGCACGCTCTTCGAGCGCTCTGCCGAGCCGCACCTGCTGCTCGATGCAGGTGGGATCGTCGACTGCAACGACGCGGCGGCGATGCTGCTGCGGGCTCCGGAGCGCAGCGCTCTGCTCGGTCTGCGCCTCGAGCAGCTCGCACCGCCGCGCCAGCCCGGCGAGCCGCAGGGCCCGGCGGTCGACTCGGCCGCGCGGGTCGCGCGCGCGGCTGCCGACGCGCGCAGCGACGGCGTGGGCCGGCTGGTGTGGACCGCACGTGCGCTCGACGGCACCGAGGTTCCGGTCGACATGACGATGACCCCGATCCGACTCGGCGACCACGACGCGATGCTGGTGTCGTGGCACGACATCGCCGAGCGCCGGCGCCACGAGGAAGGCCTGCGGCAGGCGCGAGACGCCGCCGAGGCTGCCGCGCAGGCCAAGGCCCGCTTCCTGGCGATGATGAGCCACGAGCTGCGCACGCCGATGACCGGCATCATCGGAGTGATCGACCTGCTGCGCGACTCCCGGCTCGATCGCGAGCAGCAGCACCTGATGGACGTGCTGCGCAACTCGGCCGACGGGCTGCTCACCGTGCTCAACGACGTGCTGGACTACTCGAAGATCGAAGCCGGCCGGCTGGAGTTCGAGAGCATCGACTTCCGCCCGGCGAGCGTCGCGCGCGAGGTGATCGACCTGCTGTCGCACGCGGCCTCGCAGCGCGGCAACCGGCTGAACGCGGACTGGAACGACGACGATCTGCCGGCGCTGCGCGGCGATCCGACCCGGCTGCGCCAGGTGCTGTACAACCTGGTCGGTAACGCGATCAAGTTCACCGAACACGGCACGGTCACGCTCTCGCTCGCGTCCGCGCCCCTGCCCGACGGCCGGATCGCGCTGCAGATCGCGGTCGCCGACAACGGCGTGGGCATCGACCCGGAGGTGCAGCCGCTGCTGTTCCGGCCGTTCCAGCAGGCCGACGACTCCACCACGCGGCGGTTCGGCGGCACCGGCCTGGGGCTCGCGATCTGCCGCCACCTGGTCGAATCGATGGGCGGGGAGATCGGCGTCGACAGCCGGCTCGGCGAAGGCTCGACCTTCCGTGTGCAGGTGCGGCTCGAGCCGGCGCACGACACGGCACCCGCCGGCCCGGTCCGCGCCGACACCCGGTGGGCGCGCAGCCTGCGGCTGCTGGTCGCCGAGGACAACCCGACCAACCGGCTGCTGATCGGCACGCGGCTGCGCCGACGCGGTCACCAGGTCACGCTCGCCGACGACGGCGTGCAGGCCGTGGAGGCCGCCACGCGCGACGACTGGGACCTGATCCTGATGGACATGCAGATGCCCGGCCTGGACGGCGCCGGGGCGACCCGCGCGATCCGCGCGCTGCCCGGTGCGCGCGGGCGCGTGCCGATCGTCGCGCTCACGGCCGACGCGCTGCCCGAGTTCCGCGCTCGGCACATGGGCTGTGGCCTGGACGACTACCTGACCAAGCCGATCGACTGGGCGGCGCTCGACGCGACGCTCGCGAGGCATGCCCCGCGCGCCGCCGGCCATCCGCCGCCCCCAGTCGCAGTCGCCGACGCGACGGACCGTCTGCGGTCCGCGCAGGCCGACCGGGTCGACGCCGGGGCGGTGGCCACGATGAGCGAGGACCTCGGCGAGGCGGTCTGGCGTGCGGTGCTGGAGGTGTACTGGCCGCGCGCGCAGAGCGACGCCGACGCGCTGCGCGCGGCGATCGCCGCCGGCGACGTCGCCGCCCGCCGGGTCGCCGCCCACAGCCTGAAGGGCGCGTCGTCCAGCGTCGGGTTCGCGAGCGTGGCGGCGACCGCGGCGCGACTGGAGGCCTGCGCCCCGCCGGACGCACCGGCGCTGATGCGGCGGCTGGACGAGGCGCTCGCGCACGCCCGCGCCGACTGGGGGGTGCAGCTCGAACCGGTGGTCTGAGCGTCGGCACCGGCCCTACAATCGCGGCATGGATCGCCGTTCGATGCTCGGCGTCGCGCTGCTCGCGCCCTGGTGCCTCGCCGCGACCGGCGAGACGCCGGACCTGGACGTGCCCTTCGTCACCACGCCGCAGAACGTGGTCGACGCGATGCTCGAGATCGCCGGCGTCGGGCCGGGCGACCGGCTGCTCGACCTGGGCTCCGGCGACGGTCGGATCGTGATCACCGCGGCACGCCGCTACGGGGTCGCCGGCACGGGCCTGGAGATCGACCCGAAGCTGGTCGCCGCGGCGCGCGTGAACGCGCGTCGCGAGGGCGTCGAGCATCTGGCGACCTTCCTGGTCGAGGACATCTTCTCCGCGGACTTCGCCGGCTTCTCGGTGATCACGATGTACCTGTTGCCGGACGTCAACCTGCAACTGCGCGAGCGGCTGAGGCGGCTGCCCCGGGGCACGCGGCTGGTGTCGCACGACTGGGACATGGGCGACTGGGTGCCCGATCGGGCGATCGAGGTCGACGCGCCCGACAAGCGCGTGGGCCTGCGCAAGGTCAGCCGGGTGATGCTCTGGACGGTGTGAGCGCACCTCGGCATCGCCCGATGCCATCGCCGACCCCGGGCCGGATCGACCCGCGCCGCGCGGCGATCGTCAGATGCGCTACAGTGCGGGTCCCGCTGCCGGCCTCGCGATGAACCGCCCCCCATTCCGCCGTCCGACCGCGCCGGTCGCGTCCCGGCGGAGCGCGGGCGCGCCGCGCCACCGTCCGGTAGCGCACCTTTCGGAGTAGCCCGAGATCCGCGCTCCCGCCCTGAGCCCCGACGTCCTGCGGCTGGTGCTGGTCGCGCTGGGGGCGCTGCTCGTGCTGTGGCAGCGGTTGCTGGTGCCGGTGCTCCTTGGGCTGCTCGTGTACGCCTGGACCTGTCTGCTCGCCGACCGGCTGGCACAGCGTTTCGGGCCATCGCGCACCGTGGCGGGCGTCTCCGGCGCGGTGGTCGGATCGCTGGTGTTCGCGGCATTCGCCGGGCTGGTGACTTGGACGGTAGCGCTCGCCTCGGCCGACGACCTGCGCACCTTCCTGCTGCGCATCGAGGACTCGCTGGACACGCTGCGCGAGGCGCTGCCCGAAGGACTCGCGCAGTCGCTGCCGCAGGACCTGATCGAGCTGCGCCAACGGGTCTTCGCCTGGCTGCGCGATCACGCGGCGAGCCTCGGCGGCCTGGGCGGTAAGGTGGCGCACGGCCTGGTGCAGGGGATCTTCGCGATCCTCGTGGCAGCGATGGCAGCCACCGCCACCTGGCAGCCACGCGCGCTGCAGTCCGACGAGCACTTCATCGGTCGGCTGCTGCTGGTGCTCGAGCGCGTGGTGCTCGCACAGATCCGGATCGCGCTGTTCAACACCACGATGACCGCGCTGTATCTGTTCGTGATCCTGCCGTGGTTCGGCTTCGTTCTGCCGTTCCGCGGGCTGCTGTGCCTGTTCACGCTGGTCACCGGCGTGCTGCCGGTGCTCGGCAACCTGCTGGCGAACACGCTGGTCACCCTGATCTCGCTCGCGATCTCGCCGTGGCTGGCGATCGCCTCGCTCGTGTACCTGATCCTGATCCACAAGACCGAGTACTTCATCAACGCGCGGACGGTCGGCGCGCGGGTGCAGGTCGCCTCCTGGGAGATCCTCGCGGCGATGCTGACCGGCGAGGCGCTGTTCGGGGTGCAGGGGCTGGTCGCCGCGCCGCTGCTCTACCCGTTCTTCAAGCGCGAGGTCACGCGGCTGCGGGACGCCGCGCGTACCGCGCGCCCCACCCCCGACGCCCCCGGCGCATCGGGCTGAATCCGGTGGCGACGCGGCTCGGGCGCGGCGTGCATCGCGTCGTCGCGCGCATCGGCCCGGCGCGCCGCGGCGCTCAGCGCGAGGGCCCCCACCGCAGCGACAGGATGCCGAACCGCTGCGAGCCAGGCAACGCGGCGCGCGCCGCCGACTCGAAGTCGATCGAGCGCCAGACCACCGTGGCGTCCAGCACCCAGCGGTCACCGAGCGGCCCGCCGACGCCCGCGAACGCCTCGCCGACCCAGGGCGCGTGCGACACGCTCGAGGCGTACGGCAGCCCCCGCGCGTCGAGCAGCGCGTCACGGGCGACCGCGCGCAACTCGACCCCGGCGAGCGCACGCCAGCCGCGCGGCCGCTCCGCGAGCGCGGTCTCGCCCGGCCACGCGGGCTCGATCGCACCCGGCCCGTAGCGCAGCGCCGCCCCGACGCTCGCCTGCGTGAGCGGCGTGCCGAGCTGGATCGAGGTGCGCAGCACCGCGTCCGACTGCGACCACGGCAGCCCCAGGCGCGCGAGCCGGGACCAGGCGAGCTCGAACAGCGGCTGTGACGGCACCTGTCCGCCCCAGCCCCGGGCCGGGGGCTCACCGATCAGCCGGTGGATCGCGTTCTGGACCGGTTCGCCCCGAGCCGCCGGACCGACGACGCCGACCCGCACCGCGAGCGTGTGACGCACCGCGGGCCCGTGCGAGACCACCGCGACGCCGGCGTGCAGCGTGGCGGCGTACGGACGGTCATCCGGCTGCGGCTCGGCGATCCGCGTCGAGGCGGGGGTGTGGATCGTGTGGCCGAGGGACACGACGCGCAGCACCCGCGCGTCGGCGTCGCAGTCGAGCAGCCTGGCGCACGACGCGTGCAGCGCGGCCGCATCCCAGTGCCCGGGCACGGGCTCGGACGCGGCCGCCAGGAACGCGCCGTGGCTGTACCAGCGCTCGCGTCCGCCGGGCGTGAACGCGAACTGGTCGTTGTCCAGCCGCAGCTCGACTCCGCCCGACGGCTGCCCAGCGGCGGCGGCACATCCCAGCCCCGTGGCCAGCGCGCACGCGCCCGCCACGACGCGACGCCGCCGAGCTCGCCTCACCGGCCGGCCTCGCGGGCCCGCTGCTCGAGCGACTCCCAGCGCTCGAGCAGCGCGAGCAGCGTCTCCTCGATGGCCTGCACCCGCGCCTGGTCCTCGTGAAGCACGCGCGCGTCCTGGCGGAAATAGGCCGGATCCTGCAGCCGCGCGGCGAGCGCCGCCTGCTCGGCCTCGAGCGCCGCGATGCGTGCGGGAAGCTCCTCCAGCTCGCGCTGCTCGCGAAAGCCGAGCTTGCGCGCGCGAGAGTCGTCGGCCCGAGGCGACCGCGTCGCGAGCGCAGGGTCGACCAGGGTGGCCCGCGGTGCGGCCGAGCTCGAGCCGGGCGCCTCGGCCTCGGCCGCCGGTCGGATCCGCAGCCAGTCGGCATAGCCGCCGACGTACTCGCGCCAGCGACCGCCACCCTCGGCGGCGAGCACCTGCGTCGCGACGTTGTCGACGAACGCACGGTCATGGCTCACCAGCAGCAGCGTGCCGCGGTACCCCTGCAGCGTGTCCTCGAGCAGCTCGAGCGACTCGACGTCCAGGTCGTTGGTCGGCTCGTCCAGCACCAGCAGGTTCGCCGGTCGGGCGAACAGCCGGGCGAGCAGCAGCCGGTTGCGCTCGCCGCCCGACAGCGTACCCACGGGCGCGCCGGCCCGCCGCGGCGGGAACAGGAAGTCGCCGAGGTAGCTCATCACGTGCTTGCGCTCGCCCCCCACCTCGACCCAGTCCGAGCCCGGGCTGATCGTGTCGGCGACCGTGGCGTGAGGATCGAGCTGCTCGCGCATCTGATCGAAGTAGGCGACGGTCAGCTGGGTGCCCAGCCGCACCGTCCCGGCGTCGGGCGCGAGCTCGCCCAGGATCAGCTTGAGCAGCGTCGACTTGCCCGCGCCGTTCGGCCCGAGCAGCGCGAGCCGGTCGCCGCGCTGCACCAGCAGCGACAGCTCGCTCACCACGGCCCGCCCATCGAACGCCTTCGACACCCGGTCGAGCTCGGCGACGCGACGGCCGCTGCGCTCGCCCGCATCGAGCGACAGACGCACGTCGCCCAGACGGTCGCGGCGCGCGTCGCGCTCGCGGCGCAGCTGCTCGAGCCGCCGTACCCGCCCTTCGTTGCGGGTGCGCCGCGCCTCGACCCCCTTGCGGATCCAGACCTCCTCCTGCGCCCAGAACCGGTCGAAGCGGCGCGCCGCGGTCCGCTCCGCCGCGAGCTGCGCGGCCCGCACGCGCTGATAGGCCGCGAAGTTGCCGGGGAACGAGCGCAGCGTGCCCCGGTCGAGCTCGACGATGCGCGTCGCGACCGCGTCGAGGAACCATCGATCGTGGGTGACGACCACCGCGGCCGGCACCTTCGCGACCAGGGACTCGAGCTGCTCGATCGCCTGGACGTCCAGGTGGTTGGTCGGCTCGTCGAGCAGCAGCAGATCGGGCTCGAGCGCGAACGCGAGCGCGAGCGCGGCCCGCTTGCGCTCGCCGCCGGAGGCAGTGGCCGGATCGGCATCGGCACGCACGCCGAAACGCTGCAGGAACTCGCCGAGCCGCGCCAGCACCCGCCAGCGCTCTCGCTCGTCGTCGTTCGCCTCCAGGGCGCCGCGCGCCCGCAGCGCCTCGAGCAGGCTCGGCGCGTCCGGCAGGGCGGGCTCCTGTTCGACCGACACCACCCGCAGCCCGTCGCGCCGCTGGACCTCACCGCCATCGAGCGCATGGTGGCCTGCGATCACCGCGAGCAACGACGACTTGCCGGTGCCGTTGCGGCCGACCAACCCGACGCGCTCGCCGCCGAGCAGCGTCAGGCAGGCGCCGTCCAGCAGGGGCAGATCGCCGAAGGCGAGCTCGGCGTCGAGCAGGGTGAGGAGGGACGGGGCACTCATCGACCCCGCACGATACCGGAATAGCCTCGGACGACCGCAGGCCCCTGGCTATACTCGCGCCTGCCTGGAGCGTCGCCGCGCGCCCCAGCCGCCTCGACCTCCAACCCTCTCAGCGCCATGATCGCGTCGTTGATGTTCGTCGCAGGGCTCGCCGCGCTGGTGGTCGGGGCCGACCTGCTGGTGCGTGGCGCCTCCAAGCTCGCGATCTCGCTCGGCATCTCGCCGCTGGTGGTCGGCCTCACGGTGGTGGCCTTCGGCACCAGCTCGCCAGAGATGGCGGTGTCCGCGCAGAGTGCCTGGTCGGGCAGCACCGACATCGCGATCGGCAACGTGGTCGGCAGCAACATCTTCAACGTGCTGTTCATCCTGGGTCTGTGCGCGACGATCGTGCCGCTGGTGGTGGCCAGCCAGATCATCCGGCAGGAGGTCCCGATCATGATCGGCGCCTCGCTGCTGCTGGTTGCGCTGACGCTGGACGGCGGGCTGTCGCGCGCCGAGTCCGCCCTGCTGTTCGGGCTGCTGCTGGCGTACACCGGGTTCCTGGTCGTGCAGAGCCGCCGGTCGCAGGACCAGCCGGTGGAGCAGGAGTTTCGCCGCGAACTGGCCGAGCCGGGACCACCGGCCTGGGACGATCGCACGGCCGTGCAGATCGGACTGGTGGTCGCCGGGCTGGCGCTGCTGGTGATCGGCTCGAACTGGCTGGTCGATGCCGCGATCGTGTTCGCGCGCGCGCTCGGGGTGAGCGAACTGATCATCGGCCTGACGATCGTCGCGGCCGGCACCTCGACCCCGGAGGTCGCCGCGTCGCTGATGGCGTTGCGCAAGGGCGAGCGCGACATTGCGGTCGGTAACGTGATCGGCAGCAACACCTTCAACATCCTGGGCGTGCTCGGCGTGTCCGGGCTGGTCGCCCCCGCGGCGCTCACGATGCCCGAATCGCTGGTGCGGTTCGATCTGCCGGTGATGGTGGCGGTCGCGATCGCCTGCCTGCCGGTGTTCTTCTCGGGCCGTCGCATCGCGCGCTGGGAAGGCCTGATGTTCCTCGGCTACTACGCGGCCTACGTCGGCTACCTGATCCTGGCCGCGAGCGACCACGATGCCCTGACCACCTATGCGACGGTGATGACCTGGGTGGTGATCCCGCTCACGGTGGCGACGCTGGTCGCGGTGCTCTGGCGCGGGGCGCGGGACGCGCCACCGCGATGACCGCCGCGCTGCTCACGCTGCTGGCTGCGCCGTTCGCTGGTGCGGCGCTGCTGGGTGCCTTCGCGCACCACTGGGAGTCGCGAACCCCCGAATGGCGCCTCGCGGTGTCTGCCGGGATCGCCGGCCTGAGCACGGCGCTCGCCGCCGGCGCGCTCGCCGTGCTGCTGCCCGAGGTGATCGCGGGCGAGGTCGTTCGCGCGCAGTGGACGTGGCTGCCCGCCCTGGGCGTGGGGTTCGGGTTGCGCGTCGACGGGCTCGCCGCCGTGTTCGCGGGACTGATCGTCGGCATCGGTCTGCTGATCGTCCTGTACGCCCGCGGGTACCTCGACCCGCGGGAGCGCACCGTGCGCTTCTTCGCGCTGCTGCTCGCGTTCATGGGGGCGATGCTCGGCATCGCCCTCGCCGACAACCTGATCGTGCTGGTCGTGTTCTGGGAGCTGACCAGCCTGAGCTCGTTCCTGCTGATCGGCTACTGGCAGCATCGCCGCGACGCGCGCGAGGGTGCGCGGATGGCGCTTGCGATCACCGGCTCGGGCGGTCTCGCGCTGCTGGCGGGCGTGCTGCTGCTCGGGCAGATCGCCGGCGGCTGGACGCTCGATACGGTCCTCGGAGCCGGCGACACGATCCGAGGCCATTCGCTGTACCCGCTCGCGCTCGCGCTCATCCTGCTCGGCGCGTTCACGAAATCGGCGCAGTTCCCGTTCCACTTCTGGCTGCCGCACGCAATGGCGGCACCGACCCCGGTGTCGGCGTACCTGCACTCGGCGACGATGGTCAAGGCGGGCATCTTCCTGCTCGCGCGGCTGCATCCGGCGCTCTCCGGTACCGACCTGTGGTTCGTGTCGGTGACCACGATCGGGGCGGCGACGCTGCTGGTCGGCGCCTGGCACGCGCTCTTCCAGCACGACCTCAAGGGCCTGCTCGCGTACTCGACGGTCAGCCACCTCGGCCTGATCACGATGCTGCTCGGGATGAACACCGAGCTGTCGGCGGTCGCCGCGATGTTCCACCTGCTGAACCACGCCACCTTCAAGGCGTCGCTGTTCATGGCCGCGGGCATCATCGACCACGAGACCGGCACCCGGGACATGCGGCGTCTGCACGGGCTCGCGCGGCCGATGCCGGTGACCGCGACCCTGGCGATCGTCGCCTCGCTCGCGATGGCGGGCGTCCCGATGCTCAACGGCTTCCTGTCCAAGGAGATGTTCCTCGCCGAGGCGCTCGCGGTCGACGGCTCGCGCGCGGTGCGGTGGCTGGTGCCGGCGGCGGCGACGCTGGCTGCGGCACTGTCGGTCGCGTACTCGGTGCGGTTCGTGCACGACGTGTTCTTCAACGGCGACGCGGCGGACCTGCCTCACCCACCGCACGAGCCGTCGCGATGGATGCGGTTGCCGGTCGAACTGCTGGTCGTGCTGTGCCTGCTGGTCGGCCTGCTGCCGTCGGTGACCGTCGGCCCGGTGCTCGCGCTCGCCGCACGCGACGTCGTCGGCGGCCCGCTGCCGCAGTACTCGCTGTCGATCTGGCACGGCTTGAACCTGCCGCTGGCGATGAGCGCGATCGCGCTGGCCGGTGGCACCGCGCTGTACTTCTGGTTCGCCCGCGACCGCGCGCTGCACGCGGTGGCCCCCGACGAGGGGGCGGGCAAGCGCGGCTTCGAGCGCGCGCTGTTCGCGCTCACCGGCGCGGCCGAGCGGCTGCAGACGCGCTTGCTCGCCGGCGGCGCGCGCCGCAACCTGCTGCTCGCAGTGCTGGTGGCGGTCGCCGCCGGGGCGCTGCCGTGGCTGCTCGGCAGCCCGCCGCTCGCCGAGGGCCTGCCGTCACCGTGGCAAGGAGTGCACGCCGGGCCGCTCGCGGTCTGGGCGATCGGCGCGGCGGCGGCGATCGCCACGGTCGTGTTCGTCCGCGAGCGTCTGGTCGCGCTGATGTCGGTGGGCGCGGTCGGGCTCGTCGTGAGCCTGGCCTTCGTCTGGTTCTCGGCACCCGACCTCGCGCTCACCCAGCTGCTGGTCGAGGTCGCCACCGTGATGCTGATGATGCTGGCGCTTCGCTATCTGCCCGCACGGGGCGAGCAGGACGCGGCGGACCGCCGCAAACTGCGCGACGCGGCGGTGGCTGCGGTGGCCGGCCTGGGGGTGGCTGCGATCGCCTGGGCGGTGATGGTGCGCCCGTTCGACGCATCGATCGCGCCGTTCTTCATCGAGCGCACGGTGCCTGAGGGCGGCGGCAGCAACGCGGTCAACGTGATCATCGTCGACTTCCGCGGCTGGGACACGTTCGGCGAGATGACCGTGCTGCTGGTGGCCGGCCTGGTGATCCACGCGCTGCTCGCCGGGGTGCGGCTGCCGGCGGTGTCCGGGCCCGCCCGGACCGCGGTGGCCGAGCCGACCGAGACGCGCTTCCCGCTGATGTTTTCGACGATCGCCGCCGCGATGCTGCCGTTCGCGGTGATGGTCTCGGTGTACTTCTTCCTGCGCGGCCACAACCTGCCGGGCGGCGGCTTCATCGCCGGACTGGTGACCGCGATCGCGATCCTGCTGCAGGCGGTGGCCTCGGGGCAGCGCCCGCACCGATCGCGGTTCGCGCGCGAGGCGGACTCGGAGGACC
>JBIKMO010000249.1:0-6573 GCA_044359175.1 Burkholderiaceae bacterium
GTGCCACAGCATCAGGACGCGCAGTCGTTCAGCCCGCGGCATCCATCCGTGCCATCCCGCCCCGGTGGCGCACGTGCAGAACGAGGCGACCCGGTCGTGATTCGGCAGCAGCCCGAACGCGCGTCCCCCGAACGAACGGCCGACCATCAGCAGCGGACGCTGCGGGGGCGCGTGCGCGTCGGCCGCCGCGGGCGAGGTCGTGGCGCGCCCAGTCCAGGTCGTCCATCCGATACCCGCGCGGCGTGGGCGTCGCCGACTGGCCGATGCCCCGGTCATCCAGGGTCATCACGTCGCTGCGGCATGCTGGGCGAACCGACGGTGGAAGAAGCCCTGGGGCAGGCCGGTTGCGCCGGCCGCCCGCAGCGAGGCCCGCGGCGCGCCGACCGCCGGGAAGCGGCATCCGACCAGACGCGTGCCGTCGGCGGCGCGCAGTTCGATGCGCTCGGGCCGCGGGCCGGCCGGCAGGGCGCTCGATGCGACGCTGCTCATCCGCGCGCGGCCCGCTCGAGCCGGCCGGCGAGCATCGGAATCAGCGCGCCAGTGCGAGCATCCATTGGGATGCGCGCCACCGGCGGGCCCCCCGCTCGGACCCGGCGGGACGGCGGCTCAGCGACTGCCCGCCTTCAGCTGCAGGCGCCGGCGGTGCAGGATCGGCTCGGTGTAGCCCGACGGCTGTCTCGTGCCCTCGAACACCAGGTCGCACGCGGCCTGGAACGCGACGCCGTCGAACGACGGCGCCATGGGCCGATATGCCGGGTCGGCGGCGTTTTGCCGGTCGACCACCCCGGCCATCCGCTTCATCGTCTCCATCACGCGCTCGCGGCTCACCACGCCGTGACGCAGCCAGTTCGCGATGTGTTGCGACGAGATCCGGCAGGTCGCGCGGTCCTCCATCAGGCCGACGTCGTCGATGTCGGGCACCTTCGAGCAGCCCACCCCCTGGTCGACCCATCGCACCACGTAGCCCAGGATGCCTTGCGCGTTGTTGGAGATCTCGGCGTCCTTCTCGGCGTCGCTCCACGAGGGCGCTGGGGCCACCGGCATGCGCAGGATGTCCTCGAGCGAGGCGCGACGCCCGAGCCGTGCGATCTCTGCCTGCCGGGCGAGCACGTCGACCTCGTGATAGTGGGTCGCATGCAGCGTCGCGGCCGTGGGGCTGGGTACCCATGCGCAGTTCGCGCCCGCCTGCGGGTGTCCGACCTTCTGCCGCAGCATCGCGGCCATCAGGTCGGGCATCGCCCACATCCCCTTGCCGATCTGCGCGCGACCCGCCAGCCCGCAGGCCAGACCGACGTCGACGTTCCAGAGCTCGTAGGCCTGGATCCACGGCTGCGACCGCATGTCGGCCTTGCGCACCATCGGACCGGCTTCCATCGACGTGTGGATCTCGTCGCCCGTGCGGTCGAGGAACCCGGTGTTGATGAACGCGACCCGGTGACGGGCGGCGCGGATGCACTCCTTGAGGTTGACCGTCGTGCGGCGTTCCTCGTCCATGATTCCGATCTTCACCGTGTGGCGCGGCAGACCGAGCACCCGTTCGACCCGCGTGAAGATCTCGTCGGTGAAGGCGACCTCCTCCGGCCCGTGCATCTTCGGCTTGACCACGTAGACCGAGCCCTGCGTCGAGTTGCGTGCCCCGGAGGTCTTGCGTAGATCGTGCAGCGCGATCGTGACCGTGGCCATCGCATCGATCAGCCCTTCATGGGCCTCGTTGCCGTCGCGGTCGAGCACGGCAGGCAGGGTCATCAGATGCCCGACGTTGCGCACCAGCATCAGCGAGCGGCCCTTGAGCACCCGCGGCGAGCCGTCGGGCGCGACGTACGTCCGATCGCCGGCAAGTCTGCGCTCGAACGAGCCGCCGCCCTTGGTCACGGTCTCGACCAGGTCGCCCTTCATCAGCCCGAGCCAGTTGCGGTACGCGAGCGCCTTGTCCTCGGCGTCCACCGTCGCGACCGAGTCCTCGCAGTCCATGATCGCGGTGACCGCTGACTCGAGCACCACGTCGGCGACATGCGCCGGGTCGGAACGCCCGATCGGGTGCTCCGGGTCGATCCGGATCTCCAGGTGCAGCCTGTGGTGGGTCAACAGCACCGATTGCGGCGACGCGGCCGGGCCGGTGTGGCCGGCGAATGCCTGCGGCGTCGCCAGACCCACGGCCCCCGCCGGGGTGTGGGCAACCAGTGCTCCCGCGACGACCGAGTACCGGGTCACCTCGGCGTGCGTGCAGCCGTCGGCGAGCGGCGCGACCCGATCGAGCAGGTTCTTCGCCCAGGCGATCACCCGTGCGCCGCGCGCGGGGTCGTAGCCTCCGGGTCCGGGGGCGTCGCCCATCGCGTCGGTGCCGTAGAGCGCGTCGTA
This sequence comes from Burkholderiaceae bacterium, assembly GCA_044359175.1. GTDB lineage: Bacteria > Pseudomonadota > Gammaproteobacteria > Burkholderiales > Burkholderiaceae_E > UBA4615. The sequence continues at coordinate 2,359 of JBIKMO010000249.1, forward strand.
CAGGCTGCCCCAGCGCGCGTTCGCCGCGTTGAGCGCGTAGCGGGCGTTGGTCACCGGGACGACCAGCTGCGGGCCCGGGATCGATGCGATCTCCGGGTCGACGTTCGCCGTGTCGACCGTGAAGTCCGGCCCTTCGGGCAGCAGGTAGCCGATCTCGCGCAGATGCGCCCGATACGCGTCCGGGTCGTGCGGCCGGTCGCGTCGCGCTCCGTGCCAGGCATCGAGCGACGCCTGCAGTGCGTCGCGCCGGGCGAGCAGTTCGCGGTTGCGCGGGCCGAGCTCGTGGATCAGTCCGGACAGTCCGCTCCAGAACGTCTCCGAGGACACGCCCGTGCCCGGCAGCGCTTCGCGCTCGATCATGTCGAACAGGGGGCGGGCCACCTTCAGCCCGTGGATCTCGATGCGGTCGGTCATGGTCGGGTCTTCTTCAGAACGGGCGGAAAGGAAGGAGCGGGCGCCGCTCACCGCGACGGCACCGGGTGTCCGCCCTGCCTCGTCGCCGGGGATGGGCCAGGTCGCCCGCCCGGGGCGGTGAGGCCGGCGGCGCGGACGGACGCGCGCAGCAGCGGAGCCAAGGCGACATCGTAGCGGACCGTTCGGGCACGAGCCCTGCCCGGCGGGAAAAGCACTCGAACCTTTTTTGAACGACCGGCGTCGCGGCGCGCCGTCGCGCGGCCTCGGGCGCCGTCGACCCGCGCGGGGCGTCCGCGTCGTTCGGCTGGGACCGTCTGTCGAGGGCCGCGCTCGCGCCGGTGAGCCGGACTGTGCGAAGCTTGCCCTCCCGGCCGTGCACGCGGCCCCTCCGGCGCCCGTTCGATGCCGCTGCCGCCCCCACTGCCTGCCGAACGCCGCGACCTTGGCGGCCGCGCCGGCCCGATGGCGCTCTGGTCGGCGGGCCGCGGCGCACCGATGCTCATGATCCACAGCATCAACGCGGCTGCGTCCGCCTACGAGGTGCGTCCCGCGTTCGAACGCTTCGCCCGGACGCACCGGGTCCACGCGCCCGACCTTCCGGGGTTCGGTTCGTCCGACCGCTCGCCCAGGCGGTACGACGCCGAGCTGTACGTCGCGGCGATCGACGACGCGCTGGACGCGATCGCCGACGAGGCCGGGGACGTCGCGGTCGACGTGCTCGCGCTGTCGCTGTCCTCCGAGTTCGCCGCGCGGGCCGCCGGCGCCCGGCCGGACCGCGTGCGCAGCCTCACGCTGGTCACCCCGACCGGTCTGGACGCCCGCTCGCAGCGCCGCGCCGGCGGGGGGGCGGGGACGCTCGAGGTGCCAGGTCTGGGGCGTGCGCTCGCCTTCCCGGCGGTCGGCGGACCGCTGTTCACGCTGCTCACCTCGGCACCCAGCGTTCGCTTCTTCCTGCGCCGGACCTGGGGTTCGCCCGACCCGGATCCAGGGCTGACCGCTTACTGCGTCGCGAGCGCGCGCGAGCCGGGGGCCCGGTATGCGCCGCTCGCATTCGTGAGTGGACGGCTGTTCGCGCGCGACCCGCGCGCGCTGTACGAGCCGCTGCGCTGCCCGGTCTGGGTTCCGCACGGCACGCGGGGCGACTTCACCGACTTCTCCGGCGCGGGCTGGACCCGCGCGCTCACGAACTGGCGGCTGCAGGCGTTCGACACGGGTGCCTTCCCGCACTTCGAGCAGCCCGATGCCTTCGAGGCCGCGTACCGCGAGCGACTGAACGCCGCTTGACGGTTGCGCGGCCTCGGCCGTGCCTGGACAATCCGGGTCCTTCCGACCGCGTAACGACCGAATGACCGAACCGGCTGGCTGGACCCCGCTCACCGCCGTCGAGGCCCGCGTGCTCGCGGTGCTCGTCGAGAAGCGCCACACGGTGCCGGACAGTTACCCGATGTCCGCGAATGCGCTGCTTCTGGGCTGCAACCAGAAGTCCAGCCGCGAACCGGTGATGGACCTCGGCGAGGCTGAGTTGCAGTCGGCGCTGGACGTGCTGCGCGCCCGTTCGCTCGTGATCGAGTCGAGCGGCAACCGCGTGATGCGCTACGAGGAGAACGCCCGGCGCGTGCTGGGGGTGCCCTCGGAGTCGGTCGCGCTGCTCGCGACCCTGATGCTGCGCGGACCCCAGACCACCGGCGAGCTGCGCGCGCACTGCGAACGGCTGCATCGCTTCTCGGACGTGTCCGCCACCGAGGCCTTCCTCGAGGAGCTCGCCGAGCGCCGACCCGTGCCGTACGTGCGCCGCGTGCCGCGTCAGCCGGGTGCCCGCGAGGGCCGATGGGCGCACCTGCTCTGCGGCGTGGGAATCGTCGCGCCGGACGAACCGTCCGCCGACGCCACCGGGCCCGAGCCACGGTCGGATGTCATGGAACGGCTCGCCGCACGGATCGAGCGGCTCGAAGCCGAGGTGGCGGCGCTGCGCGAGCGGGTCGGCCCGCGCTGACCGAGCCTCAGATCCGGCACTCGTCGGCGAGACGCTGGCCCTGCCTGGAGTCGAGGAGCATCGACTTGCTCGAGATCAGCAGCCACACGAGCCCGGACGACGGGTCCTCGTAACGGACCGCACCGCTGCGCGCTCCGACCGCCTTGAGCGTGTAGTCGCGCTGATTCCAGTTCAGCACTGCGGTACGCTGGTCGCCCGACACGGTGCGCACCTCGAGGCGCTTGCCGAGTTCGCAGCGGTACGTCCCGGCCTTGACCGCGTAGCCGTGCGGATTGTGCGGCGGAGCGGTGGCATGCGCGCCGACGGCGGCGATGAGCGCGAGGCTCAGCGCGGACGCGAGACGACGCGCGCGGCGAAGGATCCTCATGGTCGGTTCCCGGCAGTTCCGCCCGGGCGCCGCGCCGGAGGGCACGGCCGGCCCGCGGAGCTGCGACCGAGGCTGCGGGGTCGCCATGCGGCGCGACAATGCAAGCGGGACCGGCGGTCCACGAACGACGCCGGATGGCGCCACGGCACTGGAGCGGCCGAATCGCGGGGCGGGCGGCGCGTGAGGCCGTACCGGCTTGGCCGGGAGTCGCGTACCATCCGATGCGCCCCGCGCACTTCCGCCAGGACGAGCACCGTGCTCGAATGTTTCTTCGACTGTTCGAGTCCGTGGACCTACCTGGGGTTCAGGAACCTGCAGCCGATCGCGGCGCGCCACGGCGTGGCGATCTGCTGGCGGCCGATCCTGGTCGGCGGCGTGTTCAACGCGGCGAATCCGAGCGTCTACGCCGGGCGGGCGAACCCGGTCCCGGCCAAGCAGGCGTACATGCTCAAGGACCTCGCCGACTGGGCCCGGGTCGCGGGCCTGACGATCCGCTTCCCGCCATCGGTCTTTCCGGTCAACAGCGTCAAGGCGATGCGGGGCTGTCTGTGGCTCGAGCCGCACGGGCTGCTCGTGCCGTTCGCTGAGTCGGTCTTCGAAGCGTACTGGTCGCACGATCTGGACGTCTCCCAGGACGAGGTGCTGGCGCGGCTGGTCGAGCGCCTCGGGGTGTCCGCGCAGGCGTTCTCGGCGGGGATCGGGTCGCCTTCGGTCAAGGACGCGCTGCGGGTCAACACCGACGAGCTGGTCGCGCGCGGCGGGTTCGGCTCGCCGACCTTCTTCGTCGACGGCGAAATGTTCTTCGGCAACGACCGGTTGCCGCTGGTGAGCGACGCGCTCGCCCGGCGGGCGTCCCGGGAGGTGCCCTGAGGGTGCAGGGTCCGCACGCGTGGTCTTGACGGCCTTGAACACACCGCGGCGCGATGCGCCGCCTCACCGACGGAGGAGCGGATGGGACAGATGATCGAGTTCGAGCGGCCCGACGGCGGCCGCACGCGCGGCTGGCTGGCTTCGGCGGGGGATGACCGGCCGGGCGTGATCGTGATCCAGGAGTGGTGGGGCCTGAACGATCAGATCTGCGGCGTGGCGGATCGCTTCGCGCGCGCCGGCTGGAACGCGCTCGCGCCCGACCTGTACCAGGGCCGTGTCGCTCAGGCGCCGGATGAGGCCAACCACTTGATGACCGGGCTGGACTTCGCCGGCGCGACCCATCAGGACATCCGGGGCGCGGCGCGTCGTCTCGCGTCCCGGGGATCGAAGGTCGCGGTGATGGGGTTCTGCATGGGCGGGGCGCTCACGGTCGCAGCCGCGGTGCACGTCCCGGAGGTGTCTGCGGCGGTCTGCTTCTACGGCATTCCTCCGAAGGAATTCGCCGACCCCGCGGCGATTGCGATGCCGTTCCAGGGGCACTTCGCGAACCGCGATGACTGGTGCACCCCGG
>JBIKMO010000250.1:0-6550 GCA_044359175.1 Burkholderiaceae bacterium
TCCCGTGTCGGATCGCAGGCGAAGTGCGCGGCTTCGACGTCGCGGCATGGATGCCGGCCAAGGAGGCTCGCCACTTCGACACGTTCATCCACTACGGCATCGCCGCCTCGAAGCAGGCGTTGGACGACGCGGGTATCACGGCCGATAGCGTCGACCCCGAGCGGGTCGGCGTGATCGTCGGCTCGGGGATCGGCGGCCTGCCGATGATCGAGAACAATCACGCCGAACTCGCAAGTCGTGGGCCACGACGCGTATCGCCGTTCTTCGTCCCCGGCTCGATCGTCAACATGGTGTCGGGGCAGGTGTCGATCATGTTCGGCTTCAAGGGGCCGAACTACGCCGTGGTCTCAGCGTGCACCACGGGCCTGCACTCGATCGGCGACGCCGGACGGCTGATCGAGTACGGCGACGCGGACGTGATGATCGCGGGCGGGGCCGAGTCGACGGTCTCGCCGCTCGGCATCGGCGGGTTCTGCGCGGCGCGGGCGATGAGCACCCGTAACGACGACCCGACCACCGCGAGCCGGCCGTGGGACCGCGATCGTGACGGGTTCGTTCTCGGCGAGGGCGCGGGCGTGCTCGTTCTCGAGGAGTACGAACACGCGCGCCGCCGAGGCGCCCGGATCTACGGTGAACTCGCCGGCTACGGGATGAGTGCAGATGCCCACCACATCACCGCGCCGAACCGCGACGGCCCCAAGCGCGGCATGCTGGCGGCCTTGCGTAACGCATCGCTGTCGCCCGATCGCATCCAGTACGTGAACGCGCACGGGACGTCGACCCCGTTGGGTGACAAGAACGAGACCGAGGCGATCAAGCTCGCGTTCGGTGATCATGCCCATCGGATGGTGGTCAACTCGACCAAGTCGATGACCGGGCACCTGCTCGGCGCGGCGGGCGGGGTCGAGGCGGTGTTCACGGTGCTCGCCATACACCATCAAGTGTCGCCGCCGACGATCAACCTGATCAACCAGGATCCCGAGTGCGATCTCGACTACTGCGCCAACGCAGCGCGCGAGATGCGGATCGACGCGGCGATCTCCAATTCGTTCGGCTTCGGCGGCACGAACGGTACGCTGGTCGTTCGTCGGCTCGCCTGAGGGCGCGCGCCGGCCATGGGCGTCGCGCTGACGCTGGAGGTCCCGCCCTCGCGGCGCGCCGCGCTGCTGACCTCGGCCGCACCAGCGGTCGCGGCCGCAGGCGCGCTGCTCGCCGCAGCCCAGGTGGCCCTCGGCCCCACGCTGATGCTCGAAGGGCCCGCCGCGCTTCGCCCACTGGTGGCCGCGGGGATGGTGGTCCCGGCGGTCGCGCTCGCGGCGTGGGCCTGGGTCCTGCTCCGCCGCGCCGCTGCGCCCGCCGCCGCGGCGCTTGCAGTCGATGCGGCCGGCGCGCCTTGGGTGCACGACACCCGCGGTGCGCCGGCCCGACCGGTCGTGCTGCGCGCCTCGTGCGTGCTTCCCGGCTTGATCGTGCTGGTTCTGGCACCATATCCGCAGCACGCGGCGGCGTCGAAGCGAGGCCACGGGCCGCTGACGCTGATGTTAGGACGGGACACCCTGCCCGACGATGACTGGCGGCGGGTCATGCGGTGGTTGCGCTGGATGGAGCGTGGCCGACATGACCCGCCGGTTGTTTCTTCAAGAGACACATGAACAGACTGCTGAGCGCTTGTCTCGTAATGCTGGTGTGGGCCGGCGTCGCACTCGTCCAGCCTGGGGCCCGGGCGCAGGCGCCTGCTGGCCTGCCAGACTTCGCCGACCTGGTCGAGCGAACCGGGCCGGCCGTGGTCAACATCCGCACTACCGAGCGCGCCCGCACCGGCGCGCCTGCGGGTAACGCACCGCAGTTGCCCGAAGGCATGGACGAGAACGACCCGTTCTACGAATTCTTTCGCCGGTTCTTCCCGCCCGGCCGCCCGGGCCCGCAGCAGCCCGGCCCGGGCCCCCGCGGGCGGGGGGAGGGCGGCGAGGTGCCCCGCGGAGTCGGTTCGGGCTTCATGATCTCGGCCGACGGGTTCCTCCTCACCAACCACCACGTGGTCGACGGCGCGGACGAGATCTACGTCACGCTCACCGACAAGCGCGAATTCAGAGGGCGACTGATCGGCTCGGACCGGCGCACCGACGTGGCTCTGGTGAAGATCGAAGCGACCGGCCTTCCGGCGCTGCGGATCGGCGACGTCGGCCGGCTGCGGGTCGGCGAGTGGGTCGTGGCGATCGGCTCGCCGTTCGGGCTGGACAACACGGTCACCGCGGGCATCGTCTCGGCCAAGGGCCGCGACACCGGCGATTACTTGCCGTTCATCCAGACCGACGTCGCGGTCAACCCGGGCAACTCGGGCGGGCCGCTGCTGAATCTGCGCGGCGAGGTGGTCGGCATCAACTCTCAGATCTACAGCCGCACGGGCGGCTTCATGGGGATCTCGTTCGCGATCCCGATCGACGAGGCGATGCGGGTGGCCGATCAGCTGCGCACCGCCGGGCGGGTCACCCGTGGGCGCATCGGTGTGGGCATCGCCGAAGTCACCAAGGACGTCGCCGAGCCGCTCGGTCTGTCGCGGGCTGCGGGCGCGCTGGTGCGCAACGTCGAGGCGGGCGGGCCGGCCGAGCGGGCGGGCATCGAGGCGGGGGACATCATCCTGCGCTATGACGGTCGGCCGATCGAGCGTTCGACCGATCTGCCGCGATTGGTCGGCAACACCAAGCCTGGCACCCGGGTGCCCGTCTCCGTGTGGCGCAAAGGCAGCCAGCGCGAGCTGACCGTGACCGTCGCGGAGATGCAGCCCGAACAGACCGCCCGCGGTGGCCCCAACGGCAACCGCCCCGCCCCCGCGCCCGGTGCGGCGCCGACCGCTGCGAACATTCTCGGGTTGGCGGTCGCCGACATCCCGGACGATCGCAAGGCGCAGCTGAGAATCAAGAACGGCGTGCTGGTCGAGGCTGCCGACGGGGCAGGCAGCCGTGCCGGATTGCGACCCGGCGACATCGTGATGTCGCTCAACAACCAGGACGTGGTCTCGGCCAAGCAGTTCAGCGAACTCGCCTCGAAGCTCGAACGGGGCAAGACCCATATCCTGCTGGTCAAGCGGGGCGACAGCGCGCAGTTCATTCCGGTTCGGCCCGCGCCGCAGGGCAACTGACGGCCGGTTTCCGGAGTCCGCCCGCGGGCGCGGGCGGACTCCGGTCTGCTCCGGTCGCAGATGCGCGATCGGCTAGAATCGCGGGCTGTGCAGAATATCCGCAACTTCTCGATCATCGCGCACATCGACCACGGCAAGTCGACGCTCGCCGACCGCCTGATTCAGCGCTGTGGCGGTCTGAGCGACCGCGAGATGGCCGAGCAGGTGCTCGACTCGATGGACCTCGAGCGAGAGCGGGGCATCACCATCAAGGCCCAGACCGCCGCGTTGCGCTACCTTGCGCGGGATGGCCGCGAGTACGCGCTGAACCTGATCGACACCCCCGGGCACGTCGACTTCTCGTACGAGGTATCGCGGTCGCTGTCCGCGTGCGAGGGCGCGCTGCTGGTGGTGGACGCTTCGCAGGGGGTCGAGGCGCAGACCGTCGCGAACTGCTACACCGCGATCGAGCTCGGCGTCGAGGTGGTCCCGGTGCTGAACAAGATGGACCTGCCTCAGGCGGATCCCGAGCAGGCCCAGGCCGAGATCGAGGACGTGATCGGGATCGACGCGAGCCAGGCGATTCCGGCCAGTGCGAAGACCGGTATGGGCATCGACGACATCCTGGAGGCGATCGTCGCCCGCATCCCGCCGCCGCGAGGGCGTGCGGATGCGCCGCTGCAGGCACTGGTGATCGACTCCTGGTTCGACAACTATGTCGGCGTCGTGGTGCTGGTCCGCGTCGTCAACGGCGTGCTGCGGCCGAAGGACCGGATCCGGATGATGGCCACCGGCGTGTCGGTGATCTGCGAGCAGGTCGGGGTGTTCACCCCTAAATCGGCGTCGCGCGAGCAGCTGTCCGCCGGCGAGGTCGGCTTCGTGATCTCCGGGCTCAAGGAACTGAAGGCAGCCAAGGTGGGCGACACGCTCACCCTCGACCGTGCGCCCGCGGCGACCCCGCTGCCTGGATTCAAGGAGGTCAAGCCGTCGGTGTTTGCCGGGCTGTACCCGGTCGAGGCGAACCAGTACGAGGCGCTGCGCGACGCGCTGCAGAAGCTGCAACTGAACGACGCGTCGCTGCAGTTCGAGCCCGAGGTCTCTCAGGCGCTCGGGTTCGGCTTTCGATGCGGTTTCCTCGGGCTGCTGCACATGGACATCGTGCAGGAGCGTCTGGAGCGCGAATACGACATGGACCTGATCACGACCGCGCCGACGGTCGTGTACGAGGTCCTCGAGCGGGACGGCACCGTGCACCGGGTCGAGAACCCGGCTAAGCTGCCCGACCCGGGGCGTATCGAGGAGATCCGCGAGCCGATCGTCACGGTCACGGTGTTCGTGCCCCAGGAGTACGTCGGTGCGGTGATCACGCTGTGCACCGGCAAGCGCGGGGTTCAGACCAATCTGTCCTACCACGGCAAGCAGGTCCACCTGACCTACGAGCTGCCGATGAACGAGATCGTGCTCGACTTCTTCGACAAGCTGAAGTCGGTCTCGCGCGGCTATGCGTCGATGGACTACGAGTTCAAGGAGTATCGGGCGGCCGACGTCGTCAAGCTCGACCTGCTGGTCAACGGCGACCGGGTCGACGCGCTGTCGCTGATCGTGCACCGCTCCAACGCGATCTACCGCGGGCGCGAGATCGCCTCGAAGATGCGCGAGCTGATACCGCGCCAGATGTACGACGTCGCGATCCAGGCGGCGATCGGCGGCAACGTGATCGCGCGCGAGAACGTCAAGGCGCTGCGCAAGAACGTGCTCGCCAAGTGCTACGGCGGGGACATCACGCGCAAGAAGAAGCTGCTCGAGAAGCAGAAGGCCGGCAAGAAGCGCATGAAGCAGGTCGGCACGGTCGAGATCCCCCAGGAGGCCTTCCTCGCGGTGCTGCAGGTCGACGACCGATGAACTTCGCCCTCGTGTTGTTCCTGCTGCTGGTGGTCACCGGCATTGCCTGGATCGTGGACCGGATCTGGCTCGCGCCTGCTCGCCGTCGCCGCGGCATCGAGCGCCAGCCGCTGTGGCTCGAGTACAGCGCCGGGCTGTTCCCAGTGATCGCGGTGGTGTTCCTGCTGCGCTCGTTCCTGGTCGAGCCGTTCAAGATCCCCTCCGGATCGATGATCCCGACGCTGCTCGTCGGCGATCTGATCCTCGTGAACAAGTACGCGTATGGCGTGCGACTCCCGGTGGTGCACACCAAGGTGCTCGACGTCGGCCTACCGGCCCGGGGCGACGTGATGGTGTTCCGCTTCCCGAAGGACACCTCGGTCGACTACATCAAGCGCGTGATCGGTCTGCCCGGCGACACGGTGAGCTTGGACAACGGCCGTCTCACCATCAACGGACAGCCGGTGCCGATCCGGGAGGCGGGTGAGTTCTTCGACTCCGAGCGGCTCTCGTACTTCAGGCAATATTCAGAGAAACTCGGAGAAGTCGAGCATAAGCTATTGACAGAATTGGATAAATCGTCTTTCATCTCGGGTGTCGAGTCGTTCCCGCACCGCGACCAGTGCACCTACGTACGCACCGGGCTGACCTGCCAGGTGCCTCCCGGGCACTACTTCGTGATGGGGGACAACCGCGAGAACAGTCTGGACAGCCGATATTGGGGTTTCGTTCCCGAACGGAACATCGTCGGCAGGGCGTTCTTCATCTGGATGAACTTCGGCGACCTCGGACGCATCGGAAGGTTCCATTGACGACGATGAGCACCCGCCCGTACCGCCGTGCGCGCAGCGCCCCGCCCGGGCGGCAACGCGGCCTCAGTCTGCTGGGGCTGATCGTGCTGGGCGTGATCATCGTGTTCGGCGCGCTGGTGACGATGAAGATCTTCCCGACGGTCACCGAGTTCATCGCCGTCAATCGTGCGGTGGACAAGGCGCAGCGCGAGGGCACCGACGTCATCACGATCCGCAACGCGTTCGACCGGGCGGCAGCGGTCGACGACATCACGTCGATCACCGGTAAGGACCTGCTGATCCAGCGCGATCCCCAGGGGGGGTTCAACGTGTCCTTCGCCTACGAGAAGCGCATCCCGCTGATCGGTCCGGCGAGCCTGGTGCTCGACTACCGCGGCGATGCGCGCGCCACGCCGCTGCGCAAGTGAGACCGGGAACACGGTGGGCACCGGCGCCGCGAATCCTCCCCTGATCGCGCTCCAGGAGCGCCTGGGGTATCGCTTCGTCCACGAGCCGCTGCTGCGCCAGGCGCTCACCCACCGCAGCCACGGAGCGAGCCACAACGAGCGGCTGGAGTTCCTCGGCGACAGCGTGCTCAACTGCGCGGTGGCGTCGATGCTGTACGAGCGCTTCGGCCGGCTTGACGAGGGGGACCTGTCTCGGGTGCGCGCCAACCTGGTCAAGCAACAGACCCTGTACGAGGTCGCCCAGCGGCTCGAACTCGGCGCCGGGCTGCTGCTCGGCGAGGGCGAACAGAAGA
>JBIKMO010000053.1:0-21021 GCA_044359175.1 Burkholderiaceae bacterium
GCTCGCGCGCGCCGCGGCGTCGCTGCCGCGCGCTTCGTGGCGCGGCGCATGAGCGAACCCCGCGCGGCCGGATCGCGGGCGGGCGGGCGCGGCGTCGGCCCGCCCTGCGTGCCGCGTGCGGCACGCTCGCGACCGGGGCCGCGACGATGAGGGCCCCGCCGGCGGCACGGCTCGCGTCGGGTGCGGTCGTGCTGCTGGTCGACGATCACCCGGTGGTGCCGCTCGCGCTGCGCGGCCTCATCGAGCACCACTTCGACGGTGTGGTCGCGCTGCAGGCCATGAGCCTGCGCCAAGCGCGCGGTGTCTATCAGGACGAACCGCGGCTCGCGCTCACCGTGCTGGACCTGCGCCTGCCGGACGTGGCCGGCCTGGAGGGCATCACGCAGCTGTGCGAGCTGCGCCCCGAGGTGCCGGTGATCGTGTTCACCGGGCTGGACAGCGAGCCGCTGCGGCGCAGCGCGGCGATGCTCGGGGCGGCGGCGATGGTGTGCAAGAGCGAGTCGGCGCAGGCGTTGCTCGAGGCGATGCGCCCGCACCTCGTGCCGCGAATGCAGGCGCTCGGCCTGTCGCCGGGCGAGTCCGATCGTCCGGCGCCTCCGTCGGCCGATGGCGAGCTGTCGCCGCGCCAGCAGCAGATGTGGCAGGCGATCGCAGAAGGCCTGTCGAACGCCGAGATCGCCGAGCGCTACGGGATCAGTCTGAACACCACCAAGGCGCACGTGCGCGAGCTGCTGCAGCGCCTGGGCGTGCGCAACCGCACCGAGGCGGCCACGCGCTTCCTGCGCAAGCGCCCGGCGCGCGACGATTGAGCGTCGCGCGCGCACGCCGATCACGATGACCGAGGCGCGCGCGCCGCTGCTGTCGTTCCGCGACGCCGGGCTGCGCTGGCCCAACGGCGTGCAGGCGCTGAGCGGTCTGAGCCTGCAGGTCGCGCCGGGCGAGTTCCTCGGGCTGCTCGGGCCGTCGGGTTGCGGCAAGAGCACCGCGCTGCGGCTGGCGGCGGGTCTGGAGCGACCGACCTCGGGCCGGATCGACCGGCTCGAGGGCGTACGGCTCGGCGTCGTGTTCCAGGAGCCGACCCTGATGCCCTGGGCCGACGTGTTCGACAACGTCCGGTTGCCGCTGCGGCTCGCAGGGCGGCGTTCGGCGCAGGTGCGCGAGCAGGTGATGTCGGCGATCGAACGGGTGGGCCTGGCCGAGTTCGTCCATGCTTACCCGCGCGAGCTCTCGGGCGGCATGCGGATGCGGGTCTCGATCGCCCGCGCGCTGGTCGTGCGGCCGGCGCTGCTGCTGCTGGACGAACCGTTCGCCGCGCTGGACGAGATCACCCGTGGCCGGCTCGACGACGACCTGCGGCGGCTGTGGCGCGAGGAGCGCTTGACGGTCGTGTTCGTGACCCACAGCGTCTACGAGTCGGTCTACCTGTCGACCCGGGTCGCGGTGATGTCGCAGCGGCCTGGACGGATCGTCGCCGAGGTCGACGTCGACGCACCCGACCCGCGCGACGACGCGTTCCGTGCGAGCCCGCGCTATGCGCAGTGGTGCCTGAGCCTGTCGGCCGCGCTGCGCGAGGCGCACCGGTGAGCGGCACGACGCCGCGTGGGTTTCGCCGTGCGCTGCCGCTCGCACCGACCGCGGTGGTGCTGTGCGCGCTGCTCGCGTGGGAGGCGGTGGTGCGGATCAACGGCATCCCGCCGTACATCCTGCCGGCACCGACCCGGGTCGCCGCGACGCTGTGGCACGACCTGCCGTCGCTGCTGCCCTCGCTGTGGTTCACGGTGCGCATCACCGCCGGCGCGCTGCTGCTGGCGGTCGCCGGCGGTGTGGCGCTCGCGTCGGTGTTCGCATTGTCTCGGCGCGTGGAGGCGGCGCTGTTCCCGCTTGCGATCGTGCTTCAGGTGACTCCGATCGTGGCGATCGCGCCGCTGATCCTGATCTACGTCGAGTCGACCACGGTCGCGCTGTTGCTGTGCGCGTTCATCGTCGCGTTCTTTCCGATCCTCGCCAACACCGTGGTCGGGCTGCGCAGCGCCGACCGCGGGCTGCGCGACCTGTTCACGCTGTACGGCGCGAGCCGCTGGCAGCGGCTGCGCCTGCTGCTGGTGCCGAGCGCCTTGCCGTACTTCCTGGCCGGCCTGAGAATCGCGGGAGGTCTGGCACTGGTCGGCGCGGTCGTCGCCGAGTTCGCCGCGGGGGCCGCAGGCCGCGAGACCGGTCTTGCCTCGCGGATCCTCGAGGCGGCGTTCCGAACCGAGATCCCGCGGATGTTCGCCGCGCTGGTGCTGGTGTCCGCGGTCGGCATCGCGATCTTCGCGGTGTTCGACGCGCTGTCGCGATGGTTGCTCGGCCGCTGGCACGACAGCGAGCTGCCGCCGCCCTGAGTCCGACCCGCATTGCGGGCCGTCGCGCCCGTCCCTGGAGGTCCCGATGATGTCGCCGTACCCGATCCCCGCACCGTCGGCGCCCGCGCGGTCGCAGGGCGCTTCGGCGGACGCCGCCCCCCGGCGCCGGCTGATGGCCGGACTCGCCGCGCTGCCCGTCGCCGCCGGGCTGACCCCGGCCGGTGCGCAGCCGGCCGAGAAGGTCGTGTTCGCCACCAACTGGAAGGCCCAGGCGGCGCACGGCGGCTTCTACCAGGCCCTGGCCGACGGCACCTACGCGCGCCTGGGGCTGGCGGTCGAGATCCGCCAGGGAGGACCGCAGGTCAACAACCGGCCGCTGCTGCCGGCCGGCCGCATCGACTTCCTGATGACCGGCAACCTGCTGCACACCTTCGATAACGTGCGTAACACCGTGCCGACCGTCGTCGTCGCCGCGATGTTCCAGAAGGACCCGCAGGTCCTGATCGCCCACCCCGGCCAGTACCGCAGCTGGGACGAGCTGAAGCGCGCGCCGGTCATCCTGATCGCCAAGGACGGCCAGTTCAGCTTCTGGCAGTGGATGAAGACCGACGGCTTCCGCGACGAGCAGCTGCGCCCGTACACCTTCAACAGCGCGCCGTTCCTCGCGAACCGGCGCGCGGTACAGCAGGGCTACGCGGTCGCCGAGCCGATCGCGATCCGCAGGCAGGCCGGCTTCGACCCGACGATCTTCCTGCTCGCCGACCACGGCTGGTCGACCTACTCGACCACGATCGAGACCCGCCCCGAGCTCGTCCGCGACCGGCCGCAGACCGTGCGGCGGTTCGTCGAGGGTTCGATCCTCGGCTGGGTCAACTACCTGCACGGCGACCGACGCGCCGGCGACGCGCTGATCCTGAAGGACAACCCGGAGGAGACCCAGGAGATGCTGGACGCCGGCGTCGCCAAGCTCAAGGAGCTGGGCATCGTCGATTCGGGCGACGCACGCACCCGCGGCATCGGCGCGATCGACCCGGCGCGCGTGCGCGACTTTCACGACAAGATGGTCCGGGCCGGGCTGATCAAGGCGGGCGAGGTCGACCTGGCGAAGGTCTACACGACCGAGTTCGTCAACCGCGGCACCGGCGTGGACCTGAGGCGGCGCCTGACCGGCGGGGCATAACGGAAAGCGACAGGTTTCTCGTTCATCGACAGCGGGATGGACGCGTTTCTTCACACGACACTAGAATGTCGCCATGACGCGCGTCCGACCCCTGTCTCGCCCGCCGATCCGCGAGGCGATCATCGAGGTGAAGTCCGAGCCGGTCGACCTGTGCCGGGTCGATGCGGTCCGTGACCGGTTGGCCGGCGCCTACCCGGTCGTGCGACCGTTCCGGCTGGCCTCGGTCGCGCTGCACCTGCCCGACGAGCGCCGCGGTGCCGATCCCGGGCAGCAGACCGGCTGGCGCTGCGAGAGCGCCGACGGCCGCGAGGTCGCGCTGGTTCGCACCGACGGGCTGTCGTTCGGCCGGCTCGCCGCGTATCCGGGGTGGGATCCGTTCCTCGACCGGTTCATCGGCGTCTGGAGCACCTACGTCGGCACCGCCGCCCCGCTCGAGGTGCACCGGATGTCGGTGCGTTACGTCAACGACCTGCGGCTGCCGATCGGCGGGCAGTTCGACTTCGAGCGCTACCTGACCAGCGTGCCCCGCGCACCCTCCGGGCTGGCCCCCGAGATTGCCGACTTCCTCGTGCAGATGACGCTTCCGGGCGGCCATGACGGGCTGCGCGTGTCGGTCACGCAGGCCACCGACACCTCGGCGCGCAGCGAGCGCGAACTGCCGGTGATCCTCGACATCGACGCCGGCTGGGACCGCCGGCTGCCGGTCGACGGACAGCTGCCGGTGCGGATGACCGAGGGGCTGTCGACGATGCGGGCGCTCAAGAACCGGGTGTTCTTCGGGCTGCTGACCGACGAACTCGTGCGCGGCTACGCATGACCAAGCTCGCTGCCGGCTCGCGCAGTCTCGCGCCGTGCGCGACCACGCTCGGCGTGGGCGCCCAGGCGATGCGCGTGTCGCGTCGCGTCGCCGGGCTGCGCAACCGCCTGACCAGCAAGGCGCTGTTTCGCTGCGACACCGAACTCACCAGCTTCGTGCAGGCCGCCGACCCGGATCCGTGGCGGGCCGACCAGCCGCTGTCCGATCGGGTCCTCAAGCACGCACGGGATTTCCTGCGGGTGCTGCCCAGCACCCTGCCCGAGCCGGCGGTGTGCCGCGACGACGACGGCGTGCTGGTCTTCGAGTGGCTGGGCGTCAACGCGCGGCAGGTACGGGTCCGGCTCGGCGCTGACGGGATGCTGGTCTACGCCGGGCGTCTGGGTCCGCGCCGGCGCATCAGCGGCGCCGAGCCGCTGGGTGACGAGCTGCCCGGGGCGATCCGGCAGGCGATCCTGCAGGTCACCGCCTGAGGCCGGCCGCCTCGCGTGCCGCCGCGGCGGCGGCACGGGCGAACGCGTCTCGCCCCTGCGCGAGCACCGCCGCCTTCCACTGCGGCGTGTCGACGAAGAACGTGTGCATCATCGCCTCGCGAGCGCGTGCCCGCAGGTCCGGGTTGCCGGGGGCCCGCGCCGCCACCCAGTGGTCGAATCGCAGCGCCTCGAGCATCTGCGGCAGCGGTCGCGTGCCGAACTCCAGGCCGATCGCCGCCAGCGCGGTGCCCGGGCAGGCCGCATAGGCGGCGAGTCCCACCTGACCTTCGACGCGGCTCGAGGTCGACGAGCCGTCGAAGATCGAGGTCACGTGCTCGCCCCAGCAGGCGCGGGTACGGGCGACGTCGGCCGGGTCGTCGCGGCCGCCGTAGATCATCTCGCCGTGTCCGGTCGGGCCGAGCCCGGTGTGCACGTCGATCCACCACAGCGCGGCCGCGCCGCGGACGTACCGGCGCAGCACCTCGTGCATCGTCCGGTTGCTCCAGGTGGCGGCGTTGCCCGCGTGGAAGACGCCGTCGGCGTGGGTGCGCTGTCCGTGCGACAGCGCGTACTGCCAGTGCGCGGCGCCGCGCCGGGCGATGAACTCGGCGATCGCCGCGGCGTTCGCGTCGGTCCACGGCCAGGTCTCGGGCAGCACCAGCGCATGGATCTCGTCGTAGTCCGGGTCCGGCTCGGGCGGGGCGCCGAAGTCCCGGAAGTTGCGGTTCAGATCGACGTTGTCCTCGGTGACGCGGCGCCGCCACGAGAAGCCCCAGGGGTTGATCGCGTGCAGCAGCACCACGCGTGCACCGGCGGCGAGTGCGTCGTCGATCTCCCGCCCCTCGCTCAGCAGCGCGTGCTGCAGGCCGCTGCCGCAGAAGCCCTCGACCCCGTGCGTGCCGCAGTGGAGCAGCAGCACGGCCGCGGCCTGGGGTGGCCCGAGCGCCGCAACGTCGGCGGCGAGCGCCTCGCCGTCGGCGCCGCGCATCGGGTGCACGAAGTGCTCGATGTGCGCGCCGCGCGCGGCGGCGGCAGCCAGGAACCGCTCGCGGCCCTGCGCGTAGCTCGACGGGAAGTGGGGATCGGCGGCGATCATCGGTGGGGCGCCCCTTCAGGTGACCGCCTTGCGGGCATGGAATTCCGGCCGGTCCCAGGCCCGCGAGGCGAGCACGTCGCGCAGCGCGATCGCGGCGTCGTGCACGTCGAGGTGACGCAGGTACAGCGGCGCGAAGCCGAAGCGCAGGATGTCCGGCGCGCGGAAGTCGCCGATCACCCCGCGGGCGATCAGCGCCTGCACGATCGCGTAGCCCTGCGCGTGGGTGAGCGACACCTGGCTGCCCCGCACCGAGGCGTCGCGCGGGCTCGCGAGCTCCAGGCCGCTGGCGGGCCCGAAGCCGCAGTGGGCCTCGACGAGGTCGATGAACAGCGAGGTCAGCCGCACGCTCTTGGCGCGCAGCTCACCGAGGTCGACGCCGTCGAACGCATCGAGCGCGGCCTCCAGCGCGAGCAGCGACAGCACCGGCGCGGTACCGCACAGCAGCCGCTCGATGCCGGGAGCGGGGCGCCATTCGTGCTCGAAGGCGAACGGCGCGGCATGGCCGTGCCAGCCGATCAGCGGCGTGTCGACCTCGCCGATCCAGCGGCGCGCGACATACGCGAAGGCCGGCGCGCCCGGGCCGCCGTTCAGGTACTTGTAGCCGCAGCCGACCGCGAAGTCGACGTCGGCCTCGTCCAGCGCCACCGGCATCGCCCCGGCGGTATGCGCCAGATCCCAGAGCACCAGCCCGCCCTGCGCGTGGGTCCGCGCGGTGAGCCCGGGCAGGTCGACCATCCGGCCGCTCCGGTAGTTCACGTGGGTGAGCTGAAGCAGTGCGAGGCGATCGCCGGCGTCGGCGATCGCGGCCGGTACGTCGTGCTGCTCCGGGCAGACCAGCGTCAGCCCGTGCTGCGCGCACACCGAGGCGTCCAGGTACACGTCGGTGGGGAAGTTGCCGCGTTCGGCGACCACCACGGTGCGTCGCCGATCGCGGCGCGCCTGCAGCGCGACCGCGGCGGTGAGGAGCTTGTACAGGTTGACCGAGGTCGAGTCGGCGACGATCACCTGCGCGGGTGCGGTGCCGATCAGCCGCGCGATCTTCGCCGCCGCGCGCTGCGGCGCGTGGTGCCAGCCGGCGTCGTTCCAGGAGCGGATCAGTCCGTGCGCCCACTCGTGTTCGACCGCGGTGCGCACGCGCGCCGCGACCGCGCTCGGCATCGCTCCGAGCGAGTTCCCGTCCAGGTAGATCACGCCCTCGGGCAGCGCGAAGCGGCTGCGTGCGAACGCGATGGGATCGGCGGCATCGAGCGCGGCGCAGTCGGCGCGCGAGGGCGGGGCGTTCATGGCGACGAGGATAGCCGGCTCGGCATCGGTGCGCTCGGGTCCGCGCCGGTCACCGCCGCGGCCCCGCGGGGTCGATGGCCGGACGCGTCTGCGGCGGGTCGGGGAAGCGGCCCAGGCCGGGCAGGTCGAGCACGGTCACCGCGCCGTAGTCCACCCGCAGCAGGCCGGCGCGTTCCAGTGCGCCGAGCGCCTGGTTGACCCGCTGGCGCGACACACCGGACAGGTAGCCGATCTCCTCCTGCGAGATCTGCAGCCGGGCGGCGGTGCCGGGGTACAGATGCGGGTTGTACAGCTGCGCGAGGCAGCGCGCGACGCGGGCATCCGGGTCGAGCAGGCGGTCCGACTCGACGGTCGCGATGAACTGTCCGAGCCGCTCGTTCAGCTGCGTGAGCAGGAAGCGGTTGAAGCCGATGCTGGTGTCGAGCAGCCACAGGAAGGTCGCACGCGGCATGAACGCGATCCGCGAATCGCGCAGCGCGACCACGTCGTACTGGCGCACCGTGTCCTTCAGCAGCGAGCCCTCGCCGAACCAGCCGCCGGCGGGCACGCCGGCGAAGGTCACCGCCTTGCCCTCGGGCGACACGCTGCTGATCTTCGCCAGCCCGTCGATCACGCCGACCCAGGCGTCCACCGGGTCGCCCTTGCGGCAGACCACCGTGCCGCCGGGGAAATCGATGAAGGCGAGTGCAACCGCCACCTGCTCGAGCTGGGACGTGTCCAGGGTGCGCGCCCAGTGCGCCTCCCGCCAGCTGTCGCCGCTCTCCGCCATCACGCTGCACCGCACAATGTCGCTTTGCCGACAGCATAGCGCGCGCACCCGCTCTATCCTGCGCTCCCCGACCGGCCTGCGGGGCCGCCCTCGCCGGCGGCCATCACCGGCCTATGATGGGCACCACACGTCGGCCGACCCCGAACCCGATCCCATGAGCGAGTCCACAGCCACCCCCGGATCGAGCGCGCCGACCGCAGGCCGGCCGGCAGCGGACGCGCCCGCGGCGGTGCCGGGCGACACGACCTTTCCCCGGCTGCTGGCCGGACATGTCGCCGTGCGTCCGGGCGCCGACGCGATCCGGCACAAGGACCTCGGGATCTGGCAGGCATGGACCTGGTCGCGCCTCGCCGACGAGGTCGCCGCGGTGGCCGGCGCGCTCGCCGCCGGCGGGTTCGAGCGCGGCGAGTGCGTGGCGCTGATCGGCGAGAACCGGCCGCGGCTGTACGCAGCGATGATCGCCACGCAGGTGCTGGGCGGCGTGCCGGTGCCGATGTACCAGGACGCGGTCGCGCAGGAGATGGTCTACGTGCTGCGCGACGCGGCGGTGCGGTTCGCGCTGGTCGAGGACCAGGAGCAGGTCGACAAGCTGATCGAGGTCCGTGCGCAGTGCCCGCGGCTCGAGCATCTGATCTACGACGAGCCGCGCGGCCTGCGCAACTACGCGCAGCCCGGCCTGGTCTCGTGGGATGCGTTCGCGCAGGCCGGCCGAGCGTTCCTCGCCGCCCGGCCGGGGTTCGTCGATGCGCAGATCGCGCTCGGATCGCCGGACGATCCGGCCGCGATGTTCTACACCTCCGGCACCACCGGCAGCCCCAAGGGCGTGATCCACACGCACCGCAACCTGATCACGATGTCGGCGGTGGCTTCGCGGATGGAGCGGCTGACCGATCGCGAGGAGGTGATGGCCTACCTGCCGATGGCGTGGATCGGCCAGAACATCTTTTCGTACTCGCAGTGGCTGGTGTCTGGCTTCACGGTCAACTGCCCGGAGTCGGCGGCGACCGTCACGGCCGACATGCGCGAGATCGGCCCCACCTACTACTTCGCGCCGCCACGGGTGCTCGAGGCGCTGCTCACGCAGGTGACCATCCGGATGGAGGACGCGGGCCGCCTCAAGCGCTGGCTGTACGCTCGCGCGATGGCCCATGCACGCCGCGTGGGCGAGCGCATCCTCGACAAGGATCCGGCGGTGGGCCTGCTCGACCGTCTGGGCTATGCGGTCGGCGACCTGCTGATCTACGGACCGCTGCGCAACGCGCTCGGCATGAGCCGCGTGCGGGTGGCCTACACCGCCGGCGAGGCGATCGGGCCCGACCTGTTCGTCTTCTACCGCTCGCTCGGCATCAACCTCAAGCAGCTGTACGGTTCGACCGAGACCGCGGTGTTCGTGTGCGTGCAGCCGGACGGCCAGGTGAAGGCCGACACCGTCGGCCCGCCGGTGGCGGGCGTGGAGCTGCGCGTGGCCGACTCCGGCGAGATCCTGATCCGCAGCCCCGGGCTGCTGCGCGAGTACCACAACAATCCGCAGGCCACCGCCGAGGTCAAGGACGCCGAGGGCTGGTACCACACCGGCGACGCCGGCTACCTGGACGCACAGGGTCACCTGAAGATCATCGACCGGGCGAAGGACGTCGGCCGCATGGCCGACGGCAGCCTGTTCGCCCCGAAGTACATCGAGAACAAACTCAAGTTCTTCCCGTACGTCAAGGAGGCGGTCGCCTTCGGTGACGGGCGCGACCGCGCGATGGCCTTCGTCAACATCGACTTCGAGGCCTGCGGCAACTGGGCCGAGCGGCGCAACGTCGCGTTCGCGGGCTATGCCGACCTCGCCTCGCGCCCCGAGGTGGTCGACCTGATCCGCGAGTGCATCGAGAAGGTCAACCTCGACCTGGCCGCCGACCCGATGATGGCCGCCTCGCAGATCCACCGGTTCCTGGTGCTGCACAAGGAGCTGGACGCCGACGACGAGGAGCTCACCCGCACGCGCAAGGTGCGCCGGGGCTTCATCGGCCACAAGTACCAGGTGCTGGTGGACGCGCTCTACGGCGGTGCGAGCGAGCAGTTCGTCGAGACGCGTGTGCGCTTCGAGGACGGCCGCTCGGGCAGCGTATCGGCCACGCTGCGGATCCACGACGCGAAGACGTTCCCCGCGGCGGCCGCGCAGCGGCAGGCGGCCTGATCATGGCGAGGACCCTGGGCGACGTGATCCTGTCGGTGGAGTCGATCTCGCTTGCGTTCGGCGGCGTCAAGGCGCTCACCGACATCTCGTTCGACGTCCGCGAGCACGAGATCCGCGCGATCATCGGCCCCAACGGCGCCGGCAAGAGCTCGATGCTCAACGTGATCAACGGCGTGTACGTGCCGCAGTCCGGTAAGGTCACGCTGCGCGGCCGCACCTTCTCGCACATGGAGCCGCACGAGGTCGCGCTCGCGGGCATCGCGCGCACGTTCCAGAGCCTCGCCCTCTTCAAGGGCATGAGCGTGCTCGACAACATCATGACCGGGCGCAACCTGCGGATGAAGTCCGGGCTGCTCGCGCAGGCGCTGCGGTTGGGCCCGGCCGAGCGCGAGGAGATCGAGCACCGGCGGGTCTGCGAGCGGATCATCGACTTCCTCGAGATCCAGGCGTACCGCAAGGTGCCGGTCGGCCGGCTGCCCTACGGGCTGCAGAAGCGGGTCGATCTGGGTCGCGCGCTCGCGATGGAGCCGTCGATCCTGCTGCTCGACGAGCCGATGGCCGGGATGAACACCGAGGAGAAGCAGGACATGAGCCGCTTCGTGCTCGACGTCAATGACGAATTCGGCACGACGATCGTGCTGATCGAGCATGACATGGGCGTGGTCATGGACATCTCCGACCGGGTGGTGGTGCTCGACTACGGCCGCAAGATCGGCGACGGCCCGCCCGACGAGGTCCGCGCGAACGAGGAGGTGATCCGCGCCTACCTCGGCACGTCCCACTGAGGTCACGCGATGAGCACTCGCAACCTGCCCGTCACGATCCTGCTCGCCCTGCTCGGGGTCGGCATGTTCCTGCCCCTGCTGCAGTCGGGCACCGCGGTCGGTTTCTGGCTCGAGGTGCTGATCGGCGGGCTGATGGCCGGCGTGCTGTACGCGCTGGTCGCACTCGGCTTCGTGCTGATCTTCAAGGCCTCGGGCGTGTTCAACTTCGCGCAGGGCGCGATGGTGCTGTTCGCCGCGTTGTCGCTCGCGCGGCTCGCCGAGGTGATGCCGCTGTGGCTCGCCTTCGTGCTGTCGGCGCTGATCATGGTCGCCTTCGCCTGGGTGGTCGAGCGCCTGGTGCTGCGCAAGCTCGTGAACCAGGAGGGCGTCACGCTGCTGATGGCCACGCTGGGCATCGCGTTCTTCCTGGACGGCTTCGGCCAGACGCTGTGGGGCAGCGAGATCTACCGGATCGACCTGGGCATCTCCAAGGAGCCGATGCTGGTGCTGCAGTCGGTGTTCCAGGGCGGCATCCTGGTCAACCGCGACGACATCCTCGCCGCGGTGATCGCCACGCTGCTGGTCGTGCTGCTGGCGCTGTTCTTCCAGAAGACGTCCACCGGCCGCGCGCTGCGCGCGGTGGCCGACGACCACCAGGCCGCCCAGTCGGTCGGCATCCCGCTGTCGACGATCTGGGTGATCGTCTGGTCGGTGGCCGGCTTCGTCGCGCTGGTGGCCGGCATGGTCTGGGGCAGCAAGCTGGGCGTCCAGTTCACGCTGCAGGAGACCGCGCTGCGCGCGCTCCCGGTGGTGATCCTGGGCGGCTTCACCTCGGTGCCGGGGGCGATCATCGGCGGGCTGATCATCGGCGTGGGCGAGAAGATGGCCGAGGTGTTCTTCTCGCCGGTGCTGGTCACGGCGTTCGACCTCGCCGGCGGTGGCATCGAGAACTGGTTCGCGTACGTGCTCGCGCTGCTGTTCCTGCTCGTGCGGCCCGAGGGGCTGTTCGGCGAGCGGCACATCGACCGCGTCTAGCCGCCGTCCCGGGAACGCACCATGCTCTATCGCGAGAACGGCCAGTTCAAGACGACCTACCGCGAGGACCTCGCGGTGATGCCGATCCGCCAGGACCGCGTGTTCATGGCGCTGCTGCTCGGCTTCGCGTTCGTGGTGATGCCGTTCGTCGGCAGCGAGTACGCATTCCGTGCGCTGCTGATCCCGTTCCTCATCTACGCGCTCGCCGCGATCGGGCTCAACGTGCTGGTCGGCTACTGCGGTCAGATCTCGCTGGGCACCGGCGCGTTCATGGCGGTCGGCGCCTACGCCGCCTACAACCTCGCGGTGCGGCTGCCCGGCATGAACTTCCTGCTGGTGCTGGTGCTGGCCGGACTGTGCGCGGCAGCGGTCGGCATGTTGTTCGGCATCCCCAGCCTGCGCATCAAGGGCCTGTACCTGGCGGTGGCGACGCTGGCGGCGCAGTTCTTCGTCGACTGGCTGTTCGCGCGGGTCAAGTGGTTCACCAACTACTCGACCTCGGGCTCGGTGTCCACCGCGCCGATCGAGCTGTTCGGACTGGCGATCGACACGCCCCAGGAGAAGTACCTGTTCGTGCTCGCGGTCGTCGTGGTCCTGGCGTTCGCGGTGAAGAACCTCGTGCGCGGTCACATCGGTCGCGAATGGATGGCGATCCGCGACATGGACGTGGCCGCCACCGTGATCGGGATCCGACCGGTCTACGCGAAGCTGTCGGCGTTCGCGGTCAGCTCGTTCATCGTCGGCATCGCGGGCGCGCTCTGGGGCTTCGTGCACCTGGGTTCGTGGGAGCCGGCGGCGTTCAACCTGAACCAGTCGCTGCGGCTGCTGTTCATGATCATCATCGGCGGCATGGGCTCGATCCTGGGCAGCTTCCTGGGTGCGGGCTTCATGTGGCTGCTGCCGATCGTGCTGAACCAGCTGCCCACCGCGCTGGGCATCCCGCTGTCGACCGCGATGATCGCGCACCTGGAGCTGATGATCGTCGGTGCGCTGATCGTGTTCTTCCTGATCGTCGAGCCGCACGGGTTGGCGCGGCTGTGGTCGATCGGGAAGGAGAAGCTGAGGTTGTGGCCGTTTCCTCACTGAGCGGGGCGGCGCAGGCATTGCGGCTGGGGCCGCTGGGTTTCGAAAACGAGGAGGTGACGAGATGGGTTTCGATCTGAGGGTTCGTATCGCGGCCGCGGCCGTGGGGACCGCCTGCGCGCTCGCGTCCGCGGCGGTTTGGGCGCAGCAGAAGGTGCAGTTCTTTCCGGTGCTGTCCGGCCGCACCGGCCCGGTGGCGCCGAACGCGACGCCGTGGGCCAACGGTCACAACGACTACATGAAGCTGGTCAACGCCCGCGGCGGCATCAACGGCGTGATGACGCTGGTCGAGGAGTGCGAGACCGCGTACGCGACCGACCGCGGCGTCGAGTGCTATGAGCGCCTGAAGGGCCGCCACGGTGGCGCGACCGTGTTCCAGCCGCTGTCGACCGGCATCACCTTCGCGCTGACCGAGAAGATCCCTGCCGACCGGATCCCGATGATCACCTCCGGTTACGGTCGCAGCGACTCGGCTGACGGCGGCGTCTTCAAGTGGAACTTCCCGCTGATCGGCCACTACTGGGTGGCCGGTGACGTGGTCATGCAGCACATCGCCAAACGCGAGGGCGGCTGGGACAAGCTCAAGGGCAAGCGGATCGCGGTGGTCTACCACGACAGCCCGTTCGGCAAGGAGCTGCTGCCGATCATCCAGGCGCGCGCCTCGATGCACGGCTTCCAGACCCAGCTGCTGCCGGTGCCGGCGCCCGGCGTCGAGCAGAAGGCGATCTGGCTGCAGGTGCGCCAGCAGCGCCCCGACTGGGTGGTCATGCAGACCTGGGGCGTGATGACGCCCACCGCGATCAAGGAGGCGGTGGCCACCGGCTACCCGCGCGACCGGATCGTCGGCACCTGGTGGTCGGGCGCCGAGCCCGACCTGCGCGACGTCGGCGAGGCGGCCAAGGGCTACAGCTCGGTGATGATGCAGCACGGCACCGGATTCGACTCGCCGGTGGTCAAGGAGATCCTCGAGAAGGTGCACGCCAAGGGCCAGGGCACCGGTCCGAAGGAGGAGGTCGGCACCGTGCTGTACATGCGCGGCGTGGTCGGCGCGATGCTCGCGGTCGAGGGCGTGCGGGCGGCTCAGGAACGCTTCGGTCGGGGCAAGCCGGTGACCGGCGAGCAGGCGCGCTGGGGCTACGAGAACCTGAACCTCACGCAGGCCAAGATCGACGCGCTCGGCTTCAAGGGCGTGATGCGGCCGGTCTCCACGAGCTGCGCAGACCACATGGGTTCGGCGTGGGCGCGCGTGCACACCTGGAACGGCAAGGGCTTCGAGTGGGCTTCCGACTGGATGCAGGCCGACGATCAGATCATCAAGCCGATGGTGCGCGACTCCGCCGACAAGTACGCGGCCGAGAAGAAGCTGCAGCGCCGCACGCCGGCCGACTGCCAGAGCTGACGCGCCGCACCGCGGGCCCCCGGGCCCGCGGTGCGCCGACGCCGCGCGGCCGTGAGCCGCGCGGCCCCTGTCCGGCGGAACCCGCGATGACCGCACCCCTGCTCGCCGTCAACGGCATCGAAGTCATCTACAACCACGTGATCCTGGTGCTCAAGGGCGTGTCGCTCTCGGTGCCCGAGGGGGGCGTGGTGGCGCTGCTCGGCTCCAACGGTGCCGGCAAGACCACGACGCTGCGGGCGGTCTCCCGACTGCTCGAGGGCGAGCGCGGCGAGGTCACCAAGGGTTTCATCGAGTACCGTGGCGAGCGCATCGAGCGGCTCACGCCGTACGACCTCGTGCGTCGCGGCGTGGTCCAGGTGATGGAGGGCCGACACTGCTTCGGTCATCTGTCGGTCGAGGAGAACCTGCTCACCGGCGCCTACACGCGGCGGGTCTCCCGTGGAGAGATCGCCCAGGACCTCGAGCGGGTCTACGCGTACTTCCCGCGGCTGAAGCAGCGTCGCAACAGCCAGTCGGGCTACACGTCCGGCGGCGAGCAGCAGATGACCGCGGTGGGCCGAGCGCTGATGGCGCGGCCGCGGATGATCCTGCTCGACGAGCCTTCGATGGGTCTGGCGCCTCAGATCGTCGAGGAGATCTTCGAGATCGTGAAGGACCTCAACCAGAAGGAGCGCGTGTCGTTCCTGCTGGCCGAGCAGAACACCAACATGGCGCTGCGCTACGCGGACTACGGCTACATCCTCGAGAGCGGTCGGATCGTCATGGACGGCGCCGCCCGCTCGCTCGCCGAGAACGAGGACGTCAAGGAGTTCTACCTCGGGGTGAGCAAGGAGGGCCGCACGAGCTTTCGCGACGCGAAGTCCTACCGGCGCCGCAAGCGCTGGCTGTCGTAGCCGCCGTGGCGCCGTTCGCCGCGCTGCGGCGGCCCCGACTCGCGACCCGCGTCACGTCCCCGGCGCTGCCGGGCCGCAGCAATTCGCCGCGCCTGCTGCGGTCCTCGGACTGAGCGGCGCGCGACCGGAACCCCCGCGATGCAACGCCACTACGACGATCTGGAGACCCGCGCGCCCGAAGCGCGCGAAGGTGCGCTGATGGCGCGGCTGCCCGGCCTCGTCGAGCACGCGCAGCGCAACGCGCCCGGCTGGGCGCGGCGTCTCGCGGGCATCGACCCGCGCGCCGTGTGCAGCCGCAAGGCGCTCGCGCGGCTGCCGGTGCTGCGCAAGTCCGAGCTCGGGGACCTGCAGCGGGCCGAGCCGCCGTTCGGCGGACTGACCGCGACGCCGACGGGGCGGCTCGGCCGGCTGTTCATGTCGCCGGGGCCGATCTTCGATCCCGAGGGCGCCCGGCCCGACCCCTGGCGCGTCGCGCGCGCGCTGTGGGCGGCCGGCATCCGGCCCGGCCACGTGGTGCAGAACTGCTTCGGCTACCACCTGACGCCGGGCGCGTGGATGCTCGACGGCGGTGCGCGCCACCTCGGCGCGGCGGTGATCCCGGCCGGCATCGGGCAGACCGAGCAGCAGATCGAGGTGATCCGCACGCTGCGCCCCGACGCGTACTGCGGCACGCCGAGCTTCCTGAGGATCATCGTCGAGAAGGCCCGGGAGACCGGCGCCGACGTGTCGAACCTGAAGCGCGCGCTGGTCGCCGCCGAGGCGCTGCCGCCGTCGCTGCGCGAGTGGTTCCGGGAGCAGGGCATCGCGACGGTGCTGCAGTGGTACGGCACGGCGGACGTCGGCCTGATCGCCTACGAGTCCGAGGCGATCGAGGGCATGATCCTCGACGAGGAGCTGATCCTGGAGATCGTCCGGCCCGGCACCGACGAGCCGGTGGCCGACGGCGAGGTGGGCGAGGTGGTGGTGACCAGCTTCTGCCCCGACTACCCGCTGATCCGCTTCGGCACCGGCGATCTGTCGGCCGTGCTGCCCGGCGCCTCGCCCTGCGGCCGCACCAACGTGCGCATCCGCGGCTGGCTCGGTCGCGCCGACCAGACCACCAAGGTGCGGGGCATGTTCGTTCATCCGGGCCAGGTCGCGGAGGTCGTTCGGCGCCACCCCGAGGTGACCCGCGCGCGGCTGGTGATCTCCGGCGCGATGGCGAACGACGAGATGACGCTCAAGTGCGAGGTGCCCGACGGCACGCCGGCGACGCTCGCCGCGCGGATCGTCGAGACCGTGCGCGACGTGACCAAGCTGCGTGGCGAGGTCGACCTGGTGGCCGGCGGCACGCTGCCCAACGACGGCCGCGTGATCGAGGACGCGCGCACCTACGACTGACCGCGCGGCCGCACCGGCGCGGGAATGCCCGTGCCGCGCCCCGGACTTCCGCGGCGCGGCACAATGCATGCATCGATGCATTGCCGCGAGGGCCCCGAGCATGACTTCCGACGAGCAGTCCGCGATCCTGTCGATCGCGCTGATGGCCGGGTTCGCAGACGGCCGCAAGAACGACGCCGAGCGCGACGAGATCCGCTCGATCCTCGGTGCGATGCCGGGCGCCGCCGAGGCGAACCTGCCCGCGCTGTACCAGCAGGTGCTGCTGAGGCAGGTGACCCCGGCCTCGGCGGCGGCCCGGCTGCCGAGCCCCGAGCTGAGGCAGCTCGCGTTCGAGATGGCGGTGGGCGTGTGCGACGCGGACGGGGCGCGCGGCGACGCCGAGAAGCGCTTCCTGGTCGAGCTGCAGCGCGCCCTCGGGCTCGACCCGCAGGACGCCGAGGTCATCGCCGAGCAGGCCGACGCGGTCGCCGAGTCGCCGGCGTCGCGGCCGGTGCCGGTCGACTTCGAGCTGCTGCCCGCGGGCGGGGCGGGTCCGGCGGCGGTCGCGGGCGCCGCGGTCGCGGCGGGCGGCGCGGCGCTCGCCGCCGCCCCGGCCGGGTCCACGGCCGGCGGTCCGGCGGCCCCCGCGGTGCGCACCTCGACGCTATCCGAGGCCGAGATGGACCGCGCGATCCTGAACGCCGCGATCCTCAACGGCGCGCTCGAGCTGCTGCCCGACTCGCTCGCGACGATGGCGATCATCCCGCTGCAGATGAAGCTGGTGTACCGGATCGGCAAGTCCTACGGCTACGAGCTCGACCAGGGCCACGTCCGCGAGTTCCTCGCGACCGCGGGCGTCGGCCTCACTTCGCAGTACCTCGAGCAGGCGGCCACGCGTCTGGTCGGAGGGCTGCTGCGCAAGGTCGGCGGGCGCATGCTCGGCGGGCTGGGCCGCCAGGCGACCAGCTCGGCGATGTCGTTCGCCAGCACCTGGGCGCTCGGGCAGGTGGCGCGGCGCTACTACGCGGGCGGGCGCACGCTCGACGCGGCGCAGATGAAGGCGGCGTTCTCGGGGCTGCTCGGCCAGGCGAAGGGGCTGCAGACGCAGTACCTGCCGCAGATCCAGCAGCAGGCCCGCACGCTCGACGTGCAGAAGGTGCTCGCGTCGCTGCGGGCCTGAGGCCGTGGCGGTCAGCTCGCCAGCACGCGCAGGCCCTCGCGCGCGGCCGCGTCGGCGAGCCGGGCGTCCAGGCAGACGAACTCGAGCGCCGATGGCTCGCCGTCGGCGCCGGCGAGCGCGGCGGCCAGCTGGAGCGCGTCGGCGGACCGCAGCGGATGCACGCGCAGCAGGCGCATCGCCTCGTCGCGACGCGCGGCCGCCGGCAGCACCTCGTTCCAGGCGGTCGACATCCTGCGCAGGCGATCGAGCGACCGCGTCGCGTCGGCGGGGGCCATCGAACCGTCACGTTCCCGGCGCGCGATCGCCGACGCGCACTCCACCGGAGTGGCCCACCAGACCAGCATCGCGGCGTCCTGCCGGAGCAGCTCGACCCGCCGGGGCCGGATCGGTTCGTCGACCAGCCGCGGCACGACCGCCGAAGCGTCCCAGAACCTCATCGCGCGTCGGCGCGTTCGTCCAGCAGCGCCTGCAGCACGCTGCGGCGCGATGCCGGCGCGGGTTCCGTCAGCACGTCGGCCGGCAGCCGCTTCGACGCGCGGCGCACGATGCCGGAGCGCTCGAGCCGCGCCAGCCGCTCGTCGGTGCCGGCCTCGGCGCCGATGCGCTCGATCCGGGCGATGGGCCGGTCGCGATCGAGGATCACGACGGTCTCGCCGGCCCGGACCTTGTCCAGGTAGCTGCTGAGTCCGTTCTTCAACTCGGATATCGTGGCCTTTTCCATCGGGCCACCATAGCTCGATCGGCGTTCGTGCGCGAGGCCGGCCCGCGTACGATCGGCCGGCATCCACCCCGAGGCCCGCCGATGACCGGCTTCGAGACCCTGCGTTGCGAGATCGACCCCGCGCGTCGAGCGGATCGTGCTGGACCGCCCCGAGCGCCCGAATGCGATCGGCTTCGGCATGCCCGCCGAGATCCGCGCCGCGGTCGAGCGCGCGAACGCCGATCCGGTGGTTCAGGTGATCGTGGTGTCCGGCGTGGGCCGCGCGTTCTGCGCCGGCGACGACCTGCAGGCCTCGGCGCAGGACCTCGACGCGGACCACCGGTGCCAGCAGCAGCGGGCGGGTCCGGGCCGATTCCCGCTACGATGCAGGGCGGCCGCAGGCCGCGATCCCAGAGCTGCCACCTGGAGCGCACCGATGTTCCGATCCGACCTGCTGAAGGGCCGCCGCTACCTCGTCACCGGCGGCGGTACCGGCCTGGGCCGCGCGATGTCCGAGCAGTTCCTGCGGCTGGGCGCCGAGGTGGCGATCTGCGGCCGGCGCAAGCTCGTGCTCGACGAGGCGGCCGCGCGGATGATGGCCGACACCGGCGGGCGCGTGACCACGCACGGCGTGGACATCCGCGATGCGCAGGCGGTCGACGCGATGGTCGACGAGCTGTTCGCCGCGGGCGGGCTCGACGGGCTGGTCAACAACGCCGCGGGCAACTTCATCAGCCCCACCGAGGCGCTCAGCCCGCGGGCGTTCGACGCGATCGCGAACATCGTGTTCCACGGCACGTTCTACGTGACGCACGCGGTCGGGCGCCGCTGGATCGCGCAGTCGAAGGCCGCTGGCGGCTGGCAGCCGCCCGCCCCGATGAAGTCGGTGATGTCGATCATCGTCACCTGGGTCGAGAACGGCGGCCCGTACGTGGTGCCGTCGGCGATGAGCAAGGCCGGGATCGCGGCGATGACCCGCTCGCTCGCCGTGGAGTGGGCCCGGTACGGCGTCCGGCTCAATGCAATCGGTCCCGGCGAGATCCCGACCGAGGGGATGAGCAAGCGGCTGAACCCCGGCGAGCAGCCGGGCGAGCGTTCGCGTCGCACCAACCCGCAGAAGCGCGAGGGCTCGATGCACGAGTTGCAGAACCTCGCCACGTTCCTGATGACGCCCGGCGCGTGCGACTGGCTCACCGGCGAGCTCATCCACATGGACGGCGGCAACCACCTGGCCACCGGCGGCAATTTCTACGCGCTGCGCGACTGGAGCGACGAGCAGTGGCGTGAGGCCCGCGAGCGCATCGAGGCCCAGAACGCCAAGGACCGCGCACAGCGGTGAGGCCGGGGTTTCGGCTCGCGAAGCGAGCCGCCGGCCGAACGGGCGCCGCCTGCATGCGGCGCCCCGGTCGTGGGAGAGCGGGAAACCGGCGAGAGCCGGGAGGAATTGCGAGCGAAGCGAGCCGCCGGCCGAACGGGCGCCGCCTGCATGCGGCGCCCCGGTGGTGGGAGAGCGGGAAACCGGCGAGAGCCGGGAGGATCTATCCCATCCCCGCCAGCAGCTGCCCATAGCTCCCGAACCGTCCCTCCACCCCCGGCTCGTCGAACGGTACGTCACCGTAGCCCGCGACGTGCACCAGGCTCACCACGCCTGCGCCATGCGCCGCGCGCACGTCGACGATGCTGTCGCCCACCATCAGCGCGTCGCGCGCCGCGGCGCGAAGCCGCGCGAGCGCGAGCCGCACCGGCTCGGGGTCGGGCTTGCGGCGCGCGCAGCTGTCGGCGCCGATCACCGCCTCGATGTGGCGGTCCAGGCCGGTCGCCTCGAGCAGCAGCTCGGCCTGCGCGAGGTGCTTGTTCGTGCACACCGCGAGCCGTGCCCCGTCGCCCGACAGCCGCTCGAGCAGCGCGGCCACGCCCGGGTACGGCCGCGATGCGCGGGCGGTCGCGCCGGCGTAGTGCCGCGCGTACGCGTCGACGAGCGGTACGGCCAGCGCGTCGCCGAGCTCGAGGTAGCGCACCGCCTCGAGCGCCGACGCCTCGAGGCCGCCGTGCAGCGAACGTCGCACCAGCGATGCGGGCACCGCGGGCGCGCCCAGCTCGGCCAGCGCCGCGTCGAGCGCCGCCGCGAGGTCGGGTAGCGTGTCGACCAACGTGCCGTCGAGGTCGAACACGATCGCGTCGCGGGCCTGAAGCAGCCGTGCGCAGGTCACAGGTCGAAGCGCAGCGACGGGTCGGCGAAGTCGTGCAGGTGCACGACGGTACGTTCCGCGTCGGCGAGCACGACCCCGTACTGCGCCGGCTCGTGGCTTCCGGGAACGCGCTCGGTGTCCGTCAACACCAATGCCACCTGGTGGTTGGTGGCGCGAACGGTGCTGAATGGCACGCCGAGCCAGCTGCCGGCGATCGGCCGGTGCACGTGGCCGAAGAACAGGTGCCTGATCCGGCCCGCGTGCGGCGCGATCGCCTCG
>JBIKMO010000251.1:0-6486 GCA_044359175.1 Burkholderiaceae bacterium
GGACGGCTGGTATCGCGGCGGAAGCCGAAGGCGCTCAGACGGGTCCGACCCGCCCGCCGAGCGTCGCGCTTCGTCGGCCCGGCGATGACCCTAGCGGTCTCGAACTGGCGGCATCGGGCCGGCTCACCACCGAGCGTTCGGCCGGCAGCACCCGACGGGGCGCCCCCATCGGCGTCGTCGCCGTCGGCAGGCCGCGCCAGGCGATTCGCGGCCGGCCCACGGCGGGCGGTTCAGCGTCGCCAGACCAGGCGCTGTCCGCCGGTCTCGGTGATCATGTAGTCGCCTGCGCGGCGGATCGCGGCGAGGCGTTGAAAGCCGCTTTCGCCTTCGAGCGCGACCCAGAGCTCGCCGCCTCGAACCTGCCAGCGCCCGCTGAACTCCAGCGTCTGACCGCCCGAATGGCTCCACTGGCCGCCGCCGCCCGCAGAACGCACCCACTGCCGCGCGCGGCCATCCTCGCCGAGCTCCAGAGTCCTGACCGTGTTGAACGACGCGAATCCGCCTGCACCGCCTGGGCTGTTGATCTGCGACTCGTGATGCCAGCGTCCGACGAACGCCGGGTCGATCCGTCCGCCCGCGGCGGACCCAGCGGGTGCGGCACCCACGCGCCGCAGCGTCACCGTGCCGCCACCGTCGCCGGCGTCGGGACGCACGGTCAGCAGCAGGTCGTCGCCCTCGATCCGGCCATCGAGCCGAAGCAGGCGCTGCCCGCTCGCCGGATCGTGGGCTCCAGCCTGCAGACGCGAGCCCTGCAGCGTGCCGCGCACCGCCAGCGTGACGCCGCCCTCCTGAAGCGACCCCTCGGCACGCCCGCCCGTCACTTCGACCGACAGCAGCGTCCTCACGCCGCGCACGCTGGCCTCCCAAGCCTGCGTGCTCGACGCGCCTCGCGTGTCCGCGGTGGCGTGCGAGGCGAGCAGCGTGGCGAGCGTCGTGATGGCGTGGCGGCGGTTCATCGCGGTGGTCTCGAAGGGGCTCGGGCGAGGGCGGTGGCGCGACCCTGCGCTGTCGACAACGGTCCTGGGTTCCGCGCCCCGGCGACGCCCCGGAGACGCCTCAGCGAACTGCGCGACGCAATCGGTCGTATCGACTTGCCACCGGCGTGAGGCCGATCGGCAGCGTCGGATCCGTTCGGGCAGCCTGCGGGTGCATCGTACCGCGGGTCCCGATGCCGGACGCCGGCTGCCGCCATGGCCGCAGCGTTGCGTCGCGCTGTGCGGTGCTGAACGGTGGGGTGCGCCGGGCACGGCGGCGCCTTCGGACGGTTCGCAGACGCAGGCATCTCCCGAGGACACCCGGCCCGCCGCGCAGGCACGGAGCCGTCGCGGCGTGGTCCTGAGCCCTCGATCGCCGGGCGTGCGCACGGGTCCGGCCGTCCCGCGGCAAGCCGTGACCGCGGGTACACTGCGCCCATGGAGTCCGCCAGCCCGGTTGCAGCCGCGCGTGCGTTCGGCCCGCCCCGAGTCCGGCGCTCGGCGCGGCGCGCCGCTCTCCTCAGGGTCGCGACCGTGCTGGTCGCGGCCGCCGTCCTGATCGGAACCTTCGCGCTGTACCTGCGTCCGTCGGCGATGCTCGACTTCGGGCAGTTGATGATCCTCTGCGGCATGCGCTGACGGCCAAGGCGGCGCGGTGCGCCGGAGCCCTCGGCGCCGACGCGCGATAATGCGTCGATGGCCACCCGAACGAGCGACTACACCGAGGCGTCGATCCGCGTCCTGAAGGGCCTGGAGCCGGTTCGCCAGCGGCCCGGGATGTACACCCGCACCGATACCCCGCTGCACGTGGTGCAGGAGGTGATCGACAACGCGGCCGACGAGGCGCTCGCCGGTCACGCTCGGCGGATCGACGTCACGCTGCGGGCCGACGGCGGGGTGGCGGTCGAGGACGACGGCCGGGGCATCCCGGTGGGCCTTCACCCGGACGAAGGCGTGCCCACCGTGGAGATCGTCTTCACGCGACTGCACGCCGGCGGCAAGTTCGACAAGCAGGCCGGCGGCGCGTACAGCTTCTCGGGCGGCCTCCACGGGGTCGGCGTGTCGGTCACCAACGCGCTGTCCAGCCGGCTCGAGGTCACCGTCTGGCGGTCCGACGATCGTGGTCATGGCGTGCACACGATCGCCTTCGGCGGGGGCGAGGTCGTGCGGCCGCTCGCATCGCGTGCGGCCGACCGGGGCGAGCGGCGCAGCGGCACGCGCGTCGAAGTCTGGCCGGATCCGAAGTACTTCGACAGCCCGGTGCTCCCGCCCGCCGACCTCGAGCGGCTGCTGCGCTCCAAGGCGGTACTGCTGCCGGGAGTGCGGGTGACGCTGCTGCACGAGAAGACCGGCCAGAGCCGGTCGTGGCAGTACGCCGAGGGCCTGCGCGGCTACCTGACCGAGGCGCTCGCCGCCGAGGCGAGCGGCTCTCAGCCGGGCGAGGGCGGGCTGGTGGTACCACCGTTCGAGGGCGAGCAGTACACCGAAGCGGGCCACGAGACCTTCGCCGAGGGCGAGGGCGCGCAGTGGGTGGTGGCCTGGACCGAGTCCGGGGCCCTCGTGCGCGAATCCTACGTCAACCTGATTCCCACCCCGGCCGGAGGCACCCATGAGTCGGGCTTGCGCGAGGGCCTGTTCGCGGCGATCAAGGGGTTCGTCGAACTGCACTCGCTGCTGCCCAAGGGCGTGAAGCTGATGCCCGAGGACGCGTTCGCCCGGGCGAGCTTCGTGTTGTCGGCGAAGGTGCTCGACCCGCAGTTCCAGGGGCAGATCAAGGAACGGCTCAACTCTCGAGACGCGCTGCGCCTGGTCGCGGGCTACGTGCGCGGGCGGCTCGAGCTGTGGCTGAACCAGCATGTCGACTTCGGCCGTAGGCTGGCCGACCTGGTGATCCGCCAGGCCCAGGCGCGGCAGCGCTCCGCGCAGAAAGTCGAGAAGCGCAAGAGCTCGGGCGTGGCCGTGCTGCCCGGCAAGCTCACCGACTGCGAGAGCACCGATCTGACCCGCAACGAGGTCTTCCTGGTCGAAGGCGATTCCGCGGGCGGCTCGGCCAAGATGGGTCGGGACAAGGAGTTTCAGGCGATCCTGCCGCTGCGCGGCAAGGTACTCAACACCTGGGAGACCGACCGGGATCGGCTGTTCGCGAACACCGAGATCCACGACATCTCCGTGGCGATCGGCGTCGACCCGCACGGGCCGGCAGACGCGCCGGACCTCTCCGGACTGCGCTACGGCAAGGTCTGCATCCTGTCGGACGCCGACGTCGACGGCGCGCACATCCAGGTGCTGCTTCTGACACTGTTCTTCCGGCACTTCCCCAGGCTGATCGAGGCAGGCCACGTGTTCGTCGCACGACCGCCGCTGTTTCGCATCGACGTGCCGGCCCAGGGCCGCAGACCGTTGCGTAAGGTCTACTGTCTGGACGAAGGCGAGCTTCGCCATGCCGAGGACAAGCTTCGCAAGGACGGCCTGCGCGAGGGGGCCTGGACCATCTCGCGCTTCAAGGGTCTGGGCGAGATGACCGCGGAGCAGCTGTGGGAGACCACGCTGAACCCCGACACGCGACGGCTGCTGCGGGTGTCGCTGGGCGAGGTCGACGACGGCGCCACCGCTCGGCGGTTCACGATGCTGATGGGTAAGGGCGAGGCGGCTGCACGGCGCAGCTGGCTCGAAGAGCACGGTAACGAGGTCGAGGTCGACATCTGAGAGTCGGCCGCGCAGCGATGGAGGACGAGGGATGCTTCGGGTGACGAAACCGATCGGCGGGCTCGCCCGCATGCGAGCGGACCGCGCGATGCTGGCCGTGCTGGCAGCGGCCTTTGCGCTTGCGGCGTGCGGTGGCGACAGCGCGGGCAGCGGCGCCTCGGGCACGGGCGCCACTCAGAACCCGCCGACGGCGGGCGGCGGGGGCGGGGGAACCGCCACGCTGTCGGTGGTCGTGTCCGGTGCGATCCCCACGTCGGGCAACGGGGCGGTGACCGGCGGTGCGGGCACCTCGAGCGTGGTCTCGGGTACCGTGCGCCGGCTGATCGCCGACGGTACCGGCAATGGCCAGCAGCACCGCTTCACGGTCGACTACGACGGCGTGACCGGTGTCGTGATCTCGGTCACCCACGGCTGGGGCACGTCCCTGTCCGCGCTGGATGCGGCCACGCAGTGTGTGCGGGCAGCGACCGTGGTCGGGCAGGCGGTCTGCGGCGATGCGGTGAGCGTCGATCTCGCAGCCCGGCGGGCTGCGTTCTCGGGGGCGGTGCTGCGGGGTTCAGGTACGTTCACGTCGATCCTCACCGGCCAGATCGGCTTCACGGCGCCCTGAGCCGATGCGACGACCCCTGTTGGACTCCCTGATGCCCCGGTGGGCCCGCGGCCCCGGGAGGACTGCGTGAGCGAACGTTCCGGAGCGTTCGACGCCGCCTCCGCCGACGACGAGGCACGCCTGACGCTCGCGCACTACGCGGAGCGTGCCTACCTCGACTACGCGGTATCGGTGGTCAAGGGCCGAGCGCTGCCCGACGTCGCCGACGGCCAGAAGCCCGTTCAGCGGCGGATCCTGTTCGCGATGGACGCGATGGGCCTGGGGCCCACCGCCAAGCCCGTGAAGTCGGCGCGCGTGGTGGGTGACGTCCTCGGCCGGTTTCATCCGCACGGCGACACCGCCGCCTACGACGCGCTGGTCCGAATGGCCCAGGCGTTCACGCTGCGCTATCCGCTGATCGACGGTCAGGGCAACTTCGGCTCGCGCGATGGCGACGGCGCGGCAGCGATGCGCTACACCGAGGCCCGCCTGACCCCGTACGCGCGGCTGCTGCTCGACGAGATCGACCAGGGCACGGTCGATTTCGTGCCCAACTACGACGGCTCGACCGAGGAGCCTGCGGTGCTTCCGGCGCGTCTGCCGATGGTGCTGCTGAACGGCGCCTCCGGCATCGCGGTCGGGATGGCGACCGAGATCCCGCCGCACAACCTGCGCGAGGTTGCGCAGGCGGCGGCGCGGATCGTGCGCGACCCCAAGACGGACCTCGACACGCTGCTCGCATCGATGCCTGGGCCGGACTTCCCGGGCGGCGGGCAGGTGATCTCGCCACCCGACGATCTGCGCGAGATCTACGCGAGCGGGCGCGGCTCCATCAAGGTCCGCGCGCGGCATGCGGTGGAGGAGCTCGCGCGCGGTCAATGGCAGTTGGTGGTCACCGAGCTGCCTCACGGCGTCTCCGCCGCGCGCGTGCTGGAGGAGATCGAGGAGCTCACCAACCCGAAGGTGCGGCTCGGGCGCAAGGCACTGACCGCCGACCAGCTCCAGCTCAAGCAGACCGTGCTGGGTGTGCTCGAGACGGTTCGAGACGAATCGGGTCGCGACGCTCCCGTCCGGCTGGTGTTCGAGCCGCGTACCTCGAAGGTCGAGGTCCAGCAGCTGCTGTCGACGCTGCTCGCCCACACCAGCCTCGAAACCGGCGTGCCGGTGAATCTGGTGATGATCGGGCGCGACGGCCGCCCGCAGCAGAAGTCCCTGCTGCAGGTGCTGAGCGAGTGGGCCGAGTTCCGCGTCGAGACGCTCACGCGGCGCACTCGCCATCGCCTGGGGAAGGTCGACGACCGGATCCACATCCTCGAGGGCCGGCAGCTCGTGCTGCTGAACGTCGACGCGGTGATCCGGATCATCCGCGAGTCCGACGAGCCGAAGGCGGCGCTCGTAGCCGCCTTTCGGCTGTCCGAGCGGCAGGCCGAGGACATCCTGGAGATCCGCTTGCGGCAGCTCGCCCGACTCGAGGCGATCAGAATCGAGCAGGAGCTGAACACCCTGCGCGGCGAGCGCGAGCAGCTCGCCGCGCTGCTGGGCAGCGATGCCGCGTTGCGCCGGCAGCTGGTGCGGGAGATCGACGCGGACGCGAGGCAGTACGGTGATGCGCGGCGCACGCTGATCGAGGCGGCAGCCCGGACGGTCGCCGAGATTCGCATCGTCCAAGAGCCGGTGACCGTGATCGTCTCCGAGAAGGGATGGGTCCGCGCGCGTCAGGGGCACGGCCACGACGCGGCGCAGTTCACGTTCAAGGCGGGCGATGCGTTCTACGGCGCCTTCGAGGTCATGACCACCGACCAGCTGTACGCGGTCGGTTCGACCGGTCGGGTGCACTCGGTCCCGGTCTCGTCGCTGCCGTCCGCGCGCGGCGACGGGGTGCCGATCACATCGGTCGTGGAGCTCGAGCCTGGCACCCGGATCGAGCACGCGTTCGCGGCCGCCGCGGACACCGGCGTGGTGCTCTCCACGCGGGGAGGCCATGGGTTCGCATGCCAGGCCGGCGATCTGGTCGGGCGCAACAAGGCCGGCCGGCAGTTCGTGACCCTCGATCCCGACGACCTTCCGCTGCGGCCGGCGCCGTTCACCGGCGGTACGGCGACCGTGGCCTGCCTGGTGGGGTCGGCCGATCGCCCCAGGCTGCTCGTATTCGACGTGGACGAGCTGAAGGTGCTGAAGAGCGGGGGCCGCGGCACGATGCTCGTCGACCTGGAGCCG
>JBIKMO010000252.1:0-6475 GCA_044359175.1 Burkholderiaceae bacterium
GGATCCGCGCTCGGGCTGGTGGCTGCGCCGGCGGCGATGGCGCCCAGGACCTCGGTGGGGCCGTGACCGGCGGCGCCGACCAGCGAGGGGATCACGCGGGAGGCGCCGGGGATCTGGCGGTCCAGCTCGGCCAGGCAGCGTCGCACGTCGGCGGCGGCCGACTCCTCGAAGCCGCGCACGCGCATGCGCAGCATGCGCACCTGGATGGCGGTGAGCAGCACCAGCGGGTTGCGCGGCAGCAGCGCGCGCGCCTGCTCGACGTGGCGCAGCGCCTCATCGAAGCGGGCCGCGTGCAGGCACAGCAGCGCCTGGGTGACGTGACCGGAGGCGTCGGTGGGCACGGCCGCATCGGGGTGCTCGGTGCCGTGGGCGCTGGCTTGGGCGGGACGATCGGCGCGGGCGGCGACCTCCTTGGCGAACTCGGTGGCGTCGATGCCGGCGTCGGCGAGCACCTTGCGCGCCAGCGGGCTTTGCTGGCGCGCGCGGCGCCGGCGCAGCACCGCGCGGGCGGCCACGCGCTGGCCCTCGTCGCGCAGCCCGGCGGCGAACGCGCCGCGCGCCACCAGCAGCAGCACCTTCTCGGAGGCGCCCTCCTCGTCGCTCAGATCGATCGCCTGGCGGGCCGCCGCCTCGGAGTGGGCGCGGTTGCCGCGCGCCCCGTGCGCCTGCGCCTGCACCGCCGCGGCCAGCGCGCGCGCCGGCACGTCGGTGGACTTCGAGGCCCCGCCCACGGCGCGCAGCGCCTCCTCGATCGCCCCGCGGTCCACGTACACCTGCCCCAGCATGCAGTCGTCGGTGGCATCGTGCGTGAGCGAGGCGCCGGTGCGCCGCACCAGCTCGGCAAAGCAGTTCTGCGCCAGCTCCACGTCGCCCTGCGCGTAGGCCACCTCCCCGAGCTGGCGCAGCCGGCGCGTGGTGGACATGCTCGAGTGCGCCTGCTTGGCCACCGCCAGCGCGCGCGCCGGCTGGTCCAGCTCCTGCAGCACCGCGATCAGCAGCTCGTACGCCTCCGAGGTCGCCGGCTGCGCACGGATCACCGCGCACAACCGGTTCACCGCATCGTCCAGCCGACCGTCGGCGCGGTCGCAGCGCGCCAGCCCCACCAGCGCCCAGGCCAGATCGGCCCGCAGAAACAGCCCCCGGTCGCACACCACCCGCGCCTCGGCGTAGCGCTCCAGCTCGATCAGCGCGCGCGCCTGCCACTGCAGCGGCTCCACCGCGTTGGCCCCCTCGTCCTCGGCGCGCCGCAGCGCGTGCTCCAGCATCGCCTGCGGGTCGCGCCGCTCGGCGGCGGCAAACAGCGGCGCGTACGCCGCGCGCCGGCGCAGCGCCGCCTCCACCCTCACCCCCAGCCCGTCCACGCTCACCGGCTTGACCAGCACCCCATCGGGCTGCCAGTCCCGCGCCTCCACCACCAGCGCACGCTGCGCGGCCGCACACACCAGCAGGAACGCCGCCGCCGGCGACAGCAGCCGGCGCGTTCTCACGTACTCCAGCACCTGGCAGCCGTTCATCGCCGACTCGAACTCCGCCTCGCACAACACCAGGTGAAACGGACCCGACTCCATCCGACGGATCGCCTCCACCGGATCGGCGCACTGCACCACCTCCCTCACCCCCAGCGACGTCAACTGCCCGGCCAGCGCCGCTCGCGACGCCGCAACCCCGTCCACGACCATCGCCCGCATCGCCGAACGCTCCACCGGCCTCGCGTTCGACCCACCACCCGCCGTCGTCGTCATCGCTCGATCTCCAATCTCATGCCGCCAGACTCGGCGGATACGGCGTTTCGCGATGCGCACTGCGTCACGCGCGGTCCGAGCCCCCCGGGGGACCCCGACCCCTTGCCGGCACGGGGCCGACGCACGGTCGACGGTTCGGACGTCCGCCCCACCACGGTGCGACGTCGAACGGCCGCTTGCGACGGCTGCCGGGCTCGGAGAGCATCGCGGGCACACCACCGAGGAGACCGCCCCGATGCTTCACCCCCAAGCCCGAGCGCTGCTCGACCTGATGGCGCAGCGCGGCATCCCGCCCGTGCACACGCTGACCCCCGAGCAGGCGCGCACGCTGTACCGCGATCGGCGCGGGTTCACGCAGCCCGACCCGCCGGCGCTGCACGAGGTGCGCGACCTGGCGGCCGACGGCCCGCGAGGACCGATCGCGCTGCGCCTGTACCGTCCGGCGGCCGGCACGCTGCCGGTGCTGGTCTACCTGCACGGCGGTGGCTGGGTGATCGGCGACCTGGACACGCATGACGTGCTGTGCCGGCAACTCGCGCTGGGCTCGGGCTGCGCGGTGGTCGCGGTCGACTACCGGATGGGACCGGAGCATCGGTTCCCAGCGGCGGTCGACGACTGCATCGCGGCCACGCGCTGGGTGCGCTCGCACGCCGCGGCGCTCGGGGTGGACGCGGCCCGGCTCGCGGTGGGCGGCGACAGCGCGGGCGGCAACCTCGCCGCGGTGGTCGCGATCGCCGCGCGCGACGCCGGCGACCCGCCGATCGCCTGGCAGCTGCTGATCTACCCGGCCACCGACCAGCGGCGGCTCGCGCCGTCTCACCAGGCGAACGCGCAGGGCTATCTGCTCACCGCCGATTCGCTGCGCTACTACCACGACCACTACATCGACGACCCGCGCCACGACCTGGACTGGCGCGCCTCGCCGCTGCTCGCGCCCGATCTGTCGCGGCTGCCGCCGGCCCTGGTGCTGGTGGCGGGCTACGACCCGCTGCGCGACGAAGGCGTGCAGTACGCGCAGCGCCTGAGCGAAGCGGGCGTGGACGCGACGTTGATCAGCTTCGAGCGGCAGATCCACGGCTTCGTGCCGATGGGCCGCGTGCTCGACGAGGCGCGCGACGCGGTCGCGCTGTGCGCCGCGGCGCTGCGGCGCGCGCTGATCGGCTGACCGTGGCGGCCCGCCCGCGCGCGGCGCGGCCTCACGCGTCCGGCAGTCGCGCCGCGTACACCGCGGCGCTGATCGGCGTGCGGTTGCAGCGCTCCCAGATCCGCGTGTAGGCCGGCAGCAGCCGCGCCACGCCCTGCTCGCTGCGGGCGATCTCGGGCGCGAGCCGCGCGTGCGCCCGGTCGATCTCCTCGAGCAGCGCGGCCTCGTCGACGCGCGCAAGGCGCCCGTCGCGGATCACCGCCTCGCCGGCCACGAAGGTGTGCCGCAGGCTCGCGCCCGATTCGTTGAACACCAGTTGGCGCAGCGCGTCGTTCAGCGGCCGGAACGCGATCGTGTCGGTGCGCCACACGTTCATGTCGGCGCGACACCCGGGCGCGATCCGGCCCAGGCAATCGTCCATGCCGAGCGCGATCGCCCCGCCGCGGGTGGCCGCGACGAACGCCTCTTCGGCGCCCACCCAGCGCTCGGGCCGCTCGCCGCGCAGCTTGTGCAGCAGCGCGGTCTGCGACACCACCTTGAGCATGTCGGCGTTCTCGATCGAGCCGCAGCCGTCGGTGCCCAGGCTCACGTTGACCCCGGCCTGGAGCAGCGCGCGGATCGGCGCGAGACCCGAGCCCAGCTTCAGGTTGCTCTGCGGGTTGTGCTGCACGCTGGTGCCGGTGCGCCGGAGCACCTCGATCTCCAGCGGCGTCAGCCACACGCCGTGGATGATCGACGTGGCGGGCTTGAGGAAGCCGATGTCGTCCAGGTACTCGACCATGGTCTTGCCGTACAGCAGCTGCGCCGTGACCACCTGCAGCCGGGTCTCCTGCACGTGGGTGATCACCGGCAGCGCATGCCGGTCGGCGAGGTCGCGCACCGCCTCCAGGAACTCGCGGCTGCAGCGCTGCGGCGCGCTCGGCGTGGCGAGATAGCCGACCCGCGAGCGCCGCGGATGCCGCGCGCGCGCCAGGGTCTCGGCGTACTCGAGGTACTCGCGCGCCGACGACTTGGGCTTGCCGTCGAGCTCGGCCAGCAGCTCGGGCGGGAACGACTCCTCGACGAAGGGCAGCGCGCGGAAGAACGGCCGGTCGAACAGCGTGATGCCGACCAGCGCGCGGATGCCCAGGTCCTCGTAGGCCTGCAGCGCGGCGTCGACCAGCTCGGGCCGCAGCACCGGGCTCGCGTTCATGTCGTCGCAGATCGTCGTGGTGCCCGAGCGCAGCGCGTCGATCGCGCCGACCAGCGTGCGCAGGTACACGTCGCGCGGCGTGAACGGGATCGGGTCGAGCGGACGCACG
Organism: Burkholderiaceae bacterium; assembly: GCA_044359175.1. Classification (GTDB taxonomy): domain Bacteria; phylum Pseudomonadota; class Gammaproteobacteria; order Burkholderiales; family Burkholderiaceae_E; genus UBA4615. The sequence goes on from JBIKMO010000252.1 coordinate 4,188, forward strand.
TTGTTCATCCACAGCTCGAGCGGCACGTTGTCGTAGCGCCCCTTGTGGAAGCCCTCGTGGCTGTGGGTGTGGCCGTTGATCCAGCCCGGGGTCAGCACGTGGCCGCGCAGCTCGATCGCCTCGCCCACCGGCGCGCGCGCGCCCGCCGGGCCGACATGCTCGATCGAGCCGTCGCGCACCACCACGTCCATCGGCGCGGGATCGTGCAGGCGCTCGGGCGACACCACGATCACGCCGCACAGCGTGAACGGCGCGTGCTTGCCGTGGCCCGCGCCGTGCGCACCGGTCTGTTCAGACATCACCGTCTCCTGCCGCATCGTCGCGGAACCAGCGCTTGTCGAAGCGCCGCTGCTGCTCGTAGATGCGCCCCTGCACCTCGGTGGCGCTCGGATGGGGCATGCGGACCGCGACCGGCTCGAGGCGCACGTCGGCCGCGGCGCGGCCACAGACCACGCGGCGCTGGTAGTCGGCCCACTCGACCCCGTAGAACAACGGCCAGGCGTCGGTGGCCGCGTATTCGAAGAACAGCACGCGACGCGGCGCGTCGGTGCGGTTGAATCCCGACCCGTGCACCGCCATCGGGTGATGGACCGCGACCGTTCCGGCGCGCCCGATCACGGCCACGGCGCGCGTGAAGTCCAGCAGCGCCGGGTCGATCGCGCCGACGAACACGCCGTCGTGATGGTGCGGCTGCAGCGGTCCGAGGTGGCTGCCCTGCAGCACCTGCAGCGGGCCGCTGCGCTCGCGGCAGTCGTCGATCAGCACCGAGACGATCGCCAGCGACGGATTGGTGTGCGGAATGAAGGCCCAGTCCTGGTGCCACTCGAGCGGCGAGCCGACCTGCGGCGCCTTGACGTTGATCTTGCCGTGGTGCAGCCGTACGTCCGGCCCGATCAGCGGGCGCACGAGCGACAGCAGCGCCTCGCTTCGCGCGAGCTCGAGGAAGAACGGGTCGACCTCGTAGGGCCGGCGCACCCGCTGCACCACCGCGCGGCCCTCGAGCCGGTCCGGTTCGAGGTCGACGTAGGGGCGGGCCGCCTCGGGTATCGCGTCGGCGTCGGTGAGCCGGTCGGTGTGCTCGCGCAGCGCGGCGAGCAGCGCGTCGTCGAGCGCATCGGCGCACACGGCCACGCCATCCAGCGCGAACGCGGCCCGCCAGCCGCTCGGGTCCGCGCCGATCGAGGCGCGCGAGCGCAAGGTCGCCGGCACGGGCGCGGGCCGGGTCGGGGGCGTGTCGATCATTCGGGACTCCTGTCGGTGACCACGGCGAGCAGCCCGCCACCCGGCGCGCACTGGTGCTCGCAGCCGCCGCCGACGAACAGGCGCGTGGTGCCCAGCGCGGCGCCGAGCACGCCGCTGATCGCGGCACGGTAGTGGCGAAAGGCGTGAAGGTCGCTGTCGCCGACCATCGCCAGGCGCTCGCCGCGCAGGCGGCCGTCGGGCGGCGGATCGCCCTTGTAGAACGCGGCCGCCACGCGAGCACCCGCGGGCACGAGCCGCAGCGCGGCCGGCGCATCCAGCGGATCGGCCAGGCCGGTGGCGCGCACCTGCTGCGCGCCCTCGCCGTCGCCGAACACCAGTACGCCGATCCGGTGGGCGGTCGCTCCGGCGGTGACCGCGCAGCGCGTGCCGTGCACGCCGCGATCGCCCGCCTCGAGCGCGCGCAGTGCGCGCTGCGGATCCAGGCCCTCGAGCGCCACCGCGGCGCCGAGCGCGCAGGCCGCGCGGGAGAAGGTCTTCGAGCCGTGCGCGTGCGCGGCGACCGGCGGGCCGTCGCCGTGCACGCCGGGCTCGAGCCACGGCGTGAGCGCGTGCGCATACCGAACCGATGCTGGATCCAGGCCCGCGGCGCGGCACGCGGCGCGGACCGTCTCGGCCGCGGCGAGCACGTGGGCGGCGCGACCGATCGCATGCGCGGGCAGCGGCGCGGAACTCGCGCGGCCGCAGCGCAGGCCGCCGGGGTGCGAGCGCACGAGCACGCCGTGCGGTGCGATGAAGCCCTCGCAGCCGCCGGAGACCACGATCAGCGGCTCGGGCGCGCCGCCGTCCGCGCCGGGCGCCGCGGACGCGGCCAACGCCTCGCGGATCGCGCGCACCGCGAGCGGCCGGCTCCAGTCGTTGTCCAGGCCGTTGCCTTCGGTCTTGGCGAAGACCGCGACGGGCCGCGCCCCGGGCTGCGCGTCGAGCAGCGCGCGCAGGGCGCGCACGTCGTCCGGCGCGTCCATCGCGAACGTGTCGAAGCGCACCCGCGTGCCGTCCGCGATCATCGTTCGCGCATCCATGGCGGG
>JBIKMO010000253.1:0-6464 GCA_044359175.1 Burkholderiaceae bacterium
CCAGGGCCCGCACACGGTCCTTGAACGCGCTTTCGGACGTCCCCGTCGCGGCCAGCCCGAGCTCCTCGTACACGCGGTTCGCGATCCCGTCGACGTTGCCGGGGACGACTCGCGAGGTACGCATGCGTTCGTGGACGAGCCGCGCGGCCTGATCCAGCGCGCGCGAGCGCTCGGCAAGCTTCCTCTTCTCGAGCTGGGCGGGTGTTTCGCTGGGGCGACCGACATGCACGGTGCGTATGGAGGTCTCCTTCAACCCGTGCGAGTGCGGCTCGGGCGGGCGCGCGTGCCCGAGTTTCGGCAACCTCGGCGGCACGGTCCCCTGAGGCGCCGCGGGACTCCGATGCGCCAGGCGCAGGGCCTGCTGGCCGTACGGGCTGATCGACGGCAGCCCTGGCGCGTTGGGTCGCTTCGTTGCGGCCTTCTCGCCGGAGGCAGTCTGCTCGGAACCGAGCCGGCTGCGCCCGACGATCTCGCGCGCCAGCGCGAGTCGGGCCGAAGCGGAATCGGCGGTACCGGGCGGCTTCAGCCCCATGCTTCCGAACAGTTGCGCGAGCCGACTCGCCGCACGCTCGGGCTGCGTCGCGGCTGAGGCCAGGACCTGCGCGCGTGCCCGGCCCAGATCGTTCTGCATCCGAGCACGCGAGCCGTTGAAGTCCGGCCAGCCCGTGATCTCGCGTATCGTCCCATCGAGCGCCTCGAACGTCTGTTCGAGGTTGGCCCTCGCGTGCGCGAGACGCGGCAGCACGTCTTGACGCGGATGGCTCTGCCTGGAAGAACCGCCAAGCGACAGGATCAGTGCGGCTGCGCCCGCGCTCAGGACCGCGCGGGCGCCCGCCAGGTGGCTGCCGATGTGTCGAAGCATTGCATTCGGCGGTGCAGCGACGGCGGCACTCCCAGCGCGCTTGAACCGTACGACCCCATTGCTCGCCTGCGAGACCCGTCCATGCGGCCGCGGCTGGAGATCTGCGTTAGCGCGCGCGTGGGATGCCGTCGCCGGAGCGACGCGACCCTTGGCTGCAGGTGCGCGAACCGGCCGATGCATGGAGACGGTGGCTCTGTCCCGCACGGCGACGTGCGGTAGCGACGCACCACGGGGGGGAGCGGCGGGCATGCGGTTACTCCTGCGAATGCGCGCTCGAGGCCACGAGCAGACGGGCGGTGCCTTGCCCCGGGCATTCCGGCAAGATCGGATCGACCCTAGCCGAGGTGCTCATGGTGGGGCCTGGTCGGCGCCGAAGCTTCGGCGAGAGCTCGTCGCGCTGCTCGCCGCGGAGGTCGCCACGGTGCTCGCCCAACCCGAGGTCGCTCGGACGCTGGCCGGCTGGCCCGTCGAACCCTCCGCGGAATCGCCCGAGTCGTTCGCCCGGCTCGTCACGGACGAATGCCGACGTTGTCGGGACACGGTCGCCGCGATGGACAGGCCGATCGAATGATCCGCTGGACTCGGCAAATCGCGCAGGCCACGGTCTCGATCACCTCCAGGATCCGCGCAGTCGCGGGCGCCGCATCGGTGGCAGACTCAGCGCGTCGATCCGCCGCCTTCATCCATCGACGGTAGGTGCGCGTACCCCCGCAGCGCCGCGTCGAGCTCGGCCGCCACGCGCTCGCGAAGCGCCGCGGGAGCGAGCACCTCGACGGACGCGCCGTGACGCAGCACCTCCATCATCAGTTCGCGCGGATCGCTGTAGGGCAGCTCGAGCACCCAGCGCCGCGCGTCGTCGAAGCGTCCGCGCTGCTGCGGATGCCAGACCTCGGCCGACACCCAGCGCGCGCGCTCGGGTGCGAAGCGCAGCGTGGCCCAGGTGACCTCGCGCCCCGCGAAGATGCCGTAGCCGCTCTCCATCACCTCGGCGAGCGCGGCGCGACCGACCTCGCGCGCCGGCGCGTCGAGCGGACGCGCGTCCTGCACCGCGTCGACCGCGAAGCTGCGGATGTCGCGGCGCAGGTGGCACCAGGCGACCAGGTACCAGTTCTCGCGGTAGAACACCAGCTGCTGCGGCGAGACCTCGCGCTCGGTGGTCTCGTCGCTGGCGCGCGCGTAGTGGACGATGCGCAGGCGGCGGCGGCGCAGCGTCGAGGACGCGATCGTCTCGAAGTGCGCGAGCGCGAGCCGCCGGCGCGACGCGCTCGACAGCCGGAAGCGCCGCTCGACCTCCTCGGCGCTGTGGTCGGCGCTGCCGAGCAGCGCGCGCAGCCGGGCCTGCAGCGGCCGCACCTGCGCCTCGAGCAGGCCGGGCTGCAGGTCGGCGAGCAGCTGCTGCATCATCAGCAGCGCGTGCACCTCGGAGGCGTTGAACCACAGGCCGGGCAGCGCGAACGCCGGCCCCGACCCGGGCTGCGCGTAGCGGTAGCCGCCCTCGAAGCGGTCCCAGGCGATCGGCGCATTCAGCCGGTCGCGCATGTATTCGAGGTCGCGTTTGAAGGTGGCGCGCGACACGCCGAGCACCTCGAGGAAGCGCTCGATGCCCACGGGCCGCCCGGACTGCAGCAGCTGGTCGATCTGGTAGAAGCGTTCGGTGCGGTCCATCGGGGGTGCGCGGGTCAGGCGCCTTCGGCGGGCTCGGGCAGCGGCCGGTGGCGGAGTTCGCTCACCGCGACCGCGTCGGGCGGCAGCACGGCGCGCGCGAGCTCCACCAGGTGCGCATGGTGGGTGAAGTAGACGACCTGGTTCCGGCGCCCGAGCTCGGCGAGCGCCTGCAGCGCGAGCGCCGCGCGCTCGTCGTCGAAGCTCATCAGCACGTCGTCGAGCAGCAGCGGCACCGGCGGAGCGGCCGCCAGGCGCACCTCGATCGCGGCCATCCGCAGCGCGAGGAACAGCGCGTCGCGGGCCCCTTCGCTCAGCCGTTCGACCGGTAGCCGCAGGCCGGCAACGTCCTGTGCGATCAGGATCTGCGCGTCCTCGCGCCAGTCGGGGTGCAGCGCGGCCCAGCGCCCGGCGGTGAGGCGCGCGAACCAGCGCGAGGCCGCGCCGAGCAGCGGACCCTGTGCGCGTTGCTGGTGGCGCGCGACCGCCTCGTCGAGCAGGCGCCGCGCGAGCCGCAGCCGCGCGCAGTCGGCGGCCAGCCGAGCGCAGGCCGCGAGCCGTTCGCGCACCGCCTCGGCGGCGTGCGCGGCCGCCGGGCCGCCGTCGGCCGCGTCGACCGCCGCCTGCGCGCGCGTGCGCTCGGCCAGCGCCGCGTCCCGCGCGGCGCCATCGACCGCGATCGCGGCCTCGAGCGCGGCGCACTCGGCCTGCAGCGCGGCCGGATCGGCCGCCTCGGCCTGTGCGACCAGCACGTCGTGCTGCACCCCGGTGGCCGAGCGCACCACCGCGTCGAGCCGCTCGACCTGCTCGACGAGCGCATGCCGCCGCTGCGCGAGCGCGACCGCGGCTGCGAGCGCGTCGTCGTCGACCGCGCCCGCCTGCGCGCGCAGCGCCGAGAGGACACCCTGCGCGTCGTCCAGCCGACGCTGTGCCGACGCGCCCGCCGCCCGCAGGGTGTCGGACTCGGCGCGCATCCGCAGCAGCGCGTCGCGGGCGCGCTCGGAGGCGCGAAGCTGCGTGCGGGCCGCCGACACGAAGGCCGGCTCGTCGCCCGCCGCCGGCGCCGGCGCGGCGAGCCGCTGCGCGAGCGCCGCGACGTCCGAGCGGAACTGCCCGACGAGCTCGTCCGCCACCCGCAGGTCGCGCCGACCGCGCTCGGCCGCGGCGAGCGCTTCGCGCAGGCCGTCGAGCTCGTCCAGCTGCGCCTCGGCCCGCTGCGGCGAGGCGTCCGCCGGCAGCCGCAGCGCGTCGGTCACGCGGGCCCAGGCGGCGTCGGCGCCGGCGAGCGCAGCCAGCGCCTCGTCGAGCGCGGCCTGTTTGCGCGCGTGCGCGTGCTGCGCGCGGTCGAGGTCCGCTCGCAGCCGCGCGTGCGCCTGCGCGTGCTGCTGGGCCGCCTGCACGCGCGCCCGCGCGAACGCGAGGGTCGGTGCCAGCCCGGCCCCGGCGGGCGCGGCGAGCCCGGCCGCGTGCAGCGCCGCCCCCAGCCGCCCGACGTGACGCGCGAGCTCGTCGCGCGCGGCCTGCCACTCGGCGGCGAGGGCGTCGCGGTCGCGCAGCGCCTCCAGCAGCCGCGCGTGGCGCACGGCCCAGTCGCGGTAGGCGTCGGGGGCGAGCGCCGGCAGGCGCAGGTGCGCGAGCCGCTGCGCCCACGCGCGCGCATCTCGCTCGGCACCCGCCTCGAGCCGCGCGGCCTCCTCGTCGCACTGCGCGAGCGCCCGTCGCTGCTCCTCGATGCGTGCCTGTAGCGACTCGATCTCGACGATCCGCGACGCGTCCGCGAAGCGCGCGTCGGCGATCCGGTCGGCCTCGGCGACCGAGGCGGCGAGCGCCGTGCGATGCGCGTCCCGTCCGGTGGCCGGGACGTCGGCGCGCAACAGCGCGTCGCGCGCGCGGCGGGCCGCATCGAGCGCGGCGGCGTCGAGCACCGCGGCGCCCCGCAGCCGATCGTCGCGCAGGGCAGTCAGCTCCGGCAGGCGGGCGAGCGGCGCCTCGCGGCGCGCCTGCACGCCCGCACGCGCGGTCGCGAGCTCGGCGAGCGCGGCGAGCGCGCGCTCGACCTCGGGCGCCGGCACGCCGCCGAGCCGCGCCAGCGCGTCGGCCGACGGGCCGCCGAGCGCATCCGCGAGGCGCTCGAGATGGCGGTCGGCCGCGTCGACGCGCGCGGCCGCGAGCGACGCGCGCTGCTCGGGATCGCCCACGGCGAGCGCGGCGTCGACCGCGGCGGCGAGCGCCGACAGGTCCGCGGGCTCGCCGTCCGACCGGAGCGCCGCGCGCGCGTCCTCGACGTCCCGCCCGGACTGGGCGAGCGCCTGCAGTGCGGCGTCCCGCCGGCCCTCGTGCTCGCGCCGGCACGCGATCAGCTGCCGCGCCTCGGCGACGACGGCGCGCGAGGGCAGCCGCGCGGCCGCGCGGGCGGCGCTCGCGTCGTCGTCGTCCGGCGCGCCGGCCGCGTCGCCGAGCGACGCGAGCATCCGCACGAGCGCAGCCCGCGCGACGCCCGCGTCGGCCCGCAGCCGCGCCTGCTCGACGCGGACCGCCTCGGTCTCGTCCAGGCGTCCGGCGAGCTGCGCGATGGCGTCGGCCGCGTCCAGGTGCGGCTGCGACGCGCGCTCGGCCGCCATCGAGGCCGCGAGCGCCTGCAGCGTCGCCTGCGCGTCGCCGAGCGCCTGTGCCGACGCATCGCGCGACTGCACGGCCGCCGCGAAGCGCGCCGCCGCGTCCGGCGGCAGCGACGGCGCCGGCCCGAGCGCCTGCAGCTCGGCGCGGACGCGCCGCAGCTCCGCCACCTGCGGCTGCAGCGAGCGCAGCCGCTGCGCGTGGGCGAGCCGCGTGCGCCGCTCGTGCAGCGCCGACTCCAGGCGGCCGACCTCGGCGAGCGCCGCCGCGAGCGCGTCCTGGCGGGCCTGCCAGTCCCGCGCGGGCAGCCCGGCCTGCCGCGCCGCGTCCTGCAGCGCGGCCGCCTCGGCGAGTGCCGCGTTCAGCGCGGGCTTCTGGCCTCGCGGCACGAACAGCGCGTCCGCCTCGGCGGCGAGCGCCGCCGAGACCGCGCGCAGCCGGTGCACGCCGCTCGCGGCCTCGAAGAGCGCCGCGCCGAGCGCGCTGCCCGAGGTGAGCAGCTCGCGGCCGCCCTCACGCAGCCGATCGGCGTCCAGGCCGTACATGAGCCGGAAGCGGCGCTCGTCGACGCCGCCGAGCCAGCCCTCGAGCACGGCCTCGTCGACCGGCCGCCCCGGCAGCTCGGCGCCCGAGGCGGGGTCGAACTCGAGCAGCGTGGCACGCCGGCCCTTGCGGCGCATCAGCGCGATGCGACGATCCGCCGCGGTCACCACCGCGCCGACGCGCATCGCCCCGTAGTCGAGATCCCAGCGGTCCTCGGTCTGCTCCGGAAAGCCGTAGAGCAGCGCGCCGATCGCGCGCATCGCGGTGCTCTTGCCGCGCTCGTTCGGCCCGTAGACCACCTGCAGACCGGCCGCCGGCGCGTCGAGCCGAAGCACCGCGTCCCGGAACGGACCGTAGGCCTTCAGGTGCAGACGCTCGATCCTCACCGGGCCTCCCTGCCCAGCCGGTGCAGCAGCATGGCTTCGGCCTCGCGCAGCAGTGCGCCCAGCGCATCGGCGTCCTCGAGCCCGGCCGCCCGGGGACCGCTTCGCAGCGCGGACGGCAGCTTCGCGATCAGGTCGTGCAGCGCGTCGTCGGCAAAACCCCGCAGCGTGGCCGGGTCGGCGAGCAGCGCATCGACCAGCGCGACGCATTCGGCCAGCGGGTCGTCTGCCGCGAGGCGCCGCGCACGCGCGGGCAGCGCGGTACGCACGCGGATGCGCTCGACCCACGCGCGCCCGCCCGAGGCCGCGTCCGCGAGCGAGCGCAACTCCGCGGCGACCTCGTCGGCCCTCGCCGACAGCCAGCGGTGCAGCTCGCCGGTGCCCTCGATGACGACGCG
>JBIKMO010000254.1:0-6462 GCA_044359175.1 Burkholderiaceae bacterium
GCGGTCTCGATGAACGGGATCGTCGTCAGTCGGGTGCGGCGCACGCTGATGGGCGCGCGCTGGCTGCTCACCGGCGGCGGCTGGATGGCCACGCCCGGGGCGACCGTGCACGCGCTGGTGCGCACCGCGCCCGACGATCCGCAGCCGGACGTCAAGATCCAGCTGCATCACATCACCGGCCGCGACCGATACGCGCGCGATCCGGCACGCGGCCTCGATCCCTTCCCGGGTTTCTCGATCGGGCTGTTCCCGCTGCGGCCGACGTCGCGCGGTTCGCTGTGGCCGCGCAGCGCCGATCCGCTGGAGGATCCGGCGATCGATCCGCGGTACCTCGACACCGAGGCCGACCGGCGGTGCGCGCTGCGCGCCCTCCGGCTCGCGCAGCGGGTGGCGGACGCCGCGCCGATGCGCGCGTTCGTACGGCGCCGCACGCGTCCGGCACCCGAGACCGGCGAGGACGACGACGCGCTGCTCGACTACCTGAAGACCTCGGGGCAGACCTCGTGGCATCCGGTCGGCTCCTGCAGGATGGGGCGCGACCCGATGGCGGTGGTCGACGACCGGCTGCGCGTGCACGGGCTGCAGCGGCTGCGCGTGGTCGACTCGTCGGTGATGCCGACGATGCCGTCGTCGAACACCAATGCCGCATCGATCCTGATCGGCGAGAAGGCGGCCGACCTGATCCGCGAGGACCGCCGCGCGGGCGGGCTGCGCGTCGTCGGCGAGGAGCAGACCGCATGAACGACGTACCGGTGCGGCCCGAGCCGCAGTGGCTGTCCGGGGATCCGGGCGACGGCTGGCAGGGCCGGATGGGCCGCACGCTGGCCGAGTCCACGCCCTGGTGGCCGCCTCGGCGCACCGCGCCCGCGGGTGCGCCCAACGTGATCGTCATTCTGCTCGACGACGTCGGCTTCTCGGACTTCGGCTGCTACGGCGGCGAGATCCGCACGCCGAACATCGATGCGCTCGCCGCCGGCGGGCTGCGCTTCACCGGCTACACCACGGTGCCGATGTGCGCACCGGCGCGGGCCGCGCTGCTCACCGGCAAGGATCCGCACTCGGTGGGCTGCGGCTGGCTGACGCATGCGAGCCCGGGCTATCCGGGCTTCCAGGCGGCCGAGATCAGCCGCGACGCGCCGACGCTCGCCGAGCTGCTGCGCGCCGGCGGCTGGTCGACCTACGCGGTGGGCAAGTGGCACAACACGCCCGACCATCAGGTGCAGGCCGCCGGCGAGCGCGCCTCGTGGCCGCTGCAGCGCGGCTTCGACCGGTTCTACGGCTTCATGGGCGCCGAGACCAACTTCTTCTCGCCCGGCCACCTGATCGAGGGCAACGATTTCGTGGTGCGCGACGCGTACCCCGACGACTACTTCAGCAGCGACGACTGGACCGACCGCGCGATCGCCTGGCTGCGCTCGCACCGCTCGGCCGACACCGACAAGCCGTTCTTCCTCTGGCTCGCGCACAACGCGCCGCACGTGCCGCTGCAGGCCCGGCCGACCGACGTCGCGCGTTACCGCGGCGTCTACGACCGCGGCTGGGACGCGCTGCGCGAGCAGCGCTTCGCGCGCCAGCGCGAGCTCGGCGTGGTGCCTGCCGATTGGCGTCTGCCCGGTCTCACCCCGGGCGTGCCGGCGTGGGCCGCGACCGACCCGGCGCGCCGCGAGGTGATGGCGCACTACATGGCGCTGTACGCGGCGATGATCGACAACGTCGACCAGAACCTCGGGCGCCTGCTCGGCTGCCTGCGCGAGATCGGGGCGCTCGAGAACACGCTGATCCTGATCACCAGCGACAACGGCGCCTCGTCGATCGGCGGGCCCGACGGCACCGCGAACATCTTCGAGAAGCGCCTCACCCGCACCGAGGATCCGGCGCTCGCGCAGCGGATGCTCGCCGCCGGGGCGTTGGGCGGCATCGACTCGTACCCGGCCTACCCGGTGGGCTGGGGCAATGCGTCGAACACGCCGTTCCGCTTCTTCAAGCGCACGCCGATGAACGGCGGCATCCGCGTGCCGATGGTGCTCAGCTGGCCGGCTCGCGTGCCCGATCCGGGCGCGATCCGCCGCGACTGGATCCACGTCACCGACACCGTGCCGACCGTGCTCGATCTGGTCGGGCTGACCTATCCGGCCCAGCACCAGGGCTACCGCACCCGCACGCTGGACGGCGTGAGCTGGGCGCCGATGATCGATCGGCCGGCCGAGCGCTCGCCGCGCGCGGCGCGCTCGCTCGCGCAGCACTACGAGCTCGAGGGCAACCGCGGCTTCATCCGCGGGCGCTGGAAGATCGTCTCGCTGCAGCCGGCGGGCGCGAAGATCGACCTCGGCAACTGGATGCTGTTCGACCTGCAGACCGACCCGACCGAGATCGATGACCTGGCCGCGAGCCACCCCGAGGTGCTGCGCGAGATGGTCGAGGCGTTCGAGGCCCGGGCGCGGGACGCGTACCTGTACCCGCTCGACAACCGCGACAACCGTCGGGTGCTTGCGCTGCCGCCGTTCCTCGCGCAGGCCGCGTCGCGGTCGCGCACGTTCCACGGCGGCGGCGAGACCGCCGCTTCGGCCGCCGTCTCGCTGCTGATCGCCGACCGCGACTTCGCGCTGACCTGCGCGTTCGAAGGCGCCGCCGGCGACGAGGGCGTGCTCTGGGCGATCGGCGACAGCTTCGCGGGCCTGGCGATGTTCGTGATGGACGGCCGGCTGCAGCTGGTGTTCCGGCGCGGCATCGAGGTCGAGGTCACGCTCGCCGCACCGATCGGCGGCGGGGCTCACGAGGCGGTCGTCCGGCATCGCGCGCTCGGGCAGCGGCGCGGCGTGGCGACCTTGACCCTCGACGGGATGCCGATCGACGGTGAGCTGCAGACCACGCCGACCCTGGTGCGGCTGGGCGGCGAGGGCCTGGACATCGGGCTGGACCGCCGCCGCAAGGTGTCCACGCGCTATGCGGCGCGCGGCACGTTCGCGTGGCCGGGCCGCGTCGCCTTCGTTCGCATCGACCCCGGCCCGATGGCGCCGGGCAGCATCGCGAACCGACCCGAGCACCAGGCTCAGGCCGATTGACCACCACCGACGGGGAGACGTCCATGGGCAGGATCGACGACGGGCGCCGCGCCCTCATCCGGGGTCTGACGGGGATCGGCGGACTGGCGTTGGCCGGCGCTGGCGGGCACGCGCGTGCCCAGGCGTGGCCGAACCGCCCGATCCGGGTGATCGTGCCGTTTCCGGCCGGCGGCTCGCCGGATGCGACCGCGCGGCGGGTCGCCGACAAGATCACGGTGACGCTCGGCCAGCCGGTGCTGGTGGAGAACCGACCCGGCGCCGCTGGCCTGATCGGCGCGAAGGCGGTGTCCGCCGCGGCGCCCGACGGCTACACGCTCCTCTACGTGAACTCCGGCCACGCCACCGTTCAGGCGATCACCGGCAAGCTCGACATGGACAAGGAGTTCCGGCCGATCACGATGGTCGGCGCCTCGCCGTTCCTCGCGGCGGTGAATCCGACCTCGCCGTGGAAGACGCTGCGCGAGCTGCTGGACGGTGCGCGTGCGCAGCCCGGCCGGCTCACCTTCGGCACGGCTGGCATCGGCTCGCCTGCGCACATCGCCTTCGAGCGGATCCGCGAGCGCGCGCCCGGGCTGGACATGGTGCACGTGCCGTTCAAGGGTGCGATCGAGGCGTACAACGCGATCGTCGGCGGCCAGATCGACTTCACGGTGGCGGTGCTCGGGGCGGCGCTGCCGCACCTTCAGGCGCAGCGGCTGCGGCCCCTGGCGGTGACCACCGTCGAGCGGCTCGCGCTGCTGCCGGCGGTGCCGACGATGGTCGAGGCCGGCGTGCCCGGCTACCGGTTCGACGCCTGGGGCGGGTTCGCCGCGCCCGCGGGCACGCCGGACGAGGTGATCGCGAGGCTGCACGCGGTGATCGTCAAGGCGGCCGCCGAGCCGGATTACCGGGCGTTCGCGGAGTCTCAGGGCGCCCAGGTGCTGACGAGCGCCAGTCCGCAGGCGTTCGCCCGCGAGATCGCCGCGACGCTGGTCGCCGAGCGCGAGACCGTCGAGCGACTCGGACTGAAAGGGTCCTGAGCGAGGCGCGCATCGCGGCGCGGGTCGCGTTGGCCCGCATCGTCCGCTGCGTGCGCCTCGTCCACCCCCGCGCCCGCGCACGCCCCGAGCGAGGCCCGGCTTGAGGCGCCTCGTTCGGTGGCGGCACAATGACCGCCCCTGACAGGAGCACGTTCCGTGGCCCAGATCGCGATCGGCGGCATGCAGCACGAGACCAACACGTTCGCGCCCTCGCCGGCCGACCACGCGGCGTTCGAGCACGGCGGCGGCTGGCCGCCGATCCAGCGCGGCGAGCCGCTGTTCGACGCGGTGGCCGGTGCGAACATCCCGGTGCAGGGCGCGATCGAGGCGCTGCGCGCCCAGGGCCACCGGCCGCTGCCCCTGGTGTGGGCGGCCGCCTCGCCGTCGGCGCGGGTCACGCGGGACGCGTTCGAGCGCATCGTGGGCGACCTGCTCGCGCGGCTGCGCGCGCTGCCGCGGGTCGACGGCGTGTACCTGGACCTGCACGGCGCGATGGTCTGCGAGCATGTCGACGACGGCGAGGGCGAGATCCTCGCGCGGGTACGCGAGGTGGTGGGGCCGAAGGTGCCGGTGGTCGCGAGTCTGGACCTGCATGCGAACGTCACGCGCCGGATGGTCGCGCACGCGGACGCGCTCGCCGTCTATCGCACGTACCCGCACGTCGACATGGCCGAGACCGGCGCGCGCGCGGTCGCGCTGCTGGAGGCAATGCTCGCGCAGGGCCGTCGGCCGTCGAAGGCGTATCGAACCTTCGACTTCCTCACCGGGATCCCGTCGCAGTGCACGCTCGCCGAGCCGTGTCTTGGGCTGTACGCGCGGCTCGGCGAGATCGAGCGGCGCACGGGCGTGTCGCTCGACTTCGCCCCGGGCTTTCCGATGGCCGATTTCGCCGAATGCGGGATGTCGGTGGTGGGCTACGGCGCCGAGGGGGCCGTGCAGGTCGCCCTCGCCGAGCTGGGCGACGCGGTCGCCGCCGCCGAACCCGACTTCGCGATGGACCTGTTCGAGCCGGAGGACGCGGTGCGCCGCGCGGTCCGCGTCGGCGAGCCCGGCGCGCCGGTGGTGCTCGCCGACACCCAGGACAACCCCGGGGCCGGCGGCAACGGCGATACCGTGGGCCTGCTCGCCGCGATGATCCGGCTGCGTGCGCCCGAAGCGGTGCTCGGGCTGCTGATCGACCCGGCGAACGCGGCGAGAGCGCACGCGGTTGGTCAGGGGGCGAGCGCCGAATTCGCGCTCGGGTCGGTCTCCGGCGTGCCTGGCCACCCTCCGCTCGCCGGCCGGTTCACGGTCGAGCGGCTGGGCGATGGCCGGTTCACCTGCACCGGGCCGATGTTCCGCGGCTTTCGGATGAACCTCGGCGCGATGGCGCTGCTGCGCGAGGCCTCGAGCGGCGTGCGCGTGGTGCTCGCCTCGCGCAAGTGTCAGGCGGCCGACCAGCAGATGTTCCGGCACGTCGGCGTCGAGCCGGCGCGCGAACGCGTGGTCGCGGTCAAGAGCTCGGTGCACTTTCGCGCCGACTTCCAACCGATCGCCCGCGAGGTGCTGGTCGTGCGCTCGCCCGGGCCGGCGCTCGCCGACCCGGCGGACTTCGCGTGGACGAAGCTGCGCCACGGGCTGCGGCTGCGCCCGCTCGGTCCGGCGTTCGCCGGCTGAGCGGGGGTCGGCCCGAGGCGAGGATCGTGGTTCGCGAGCCGGGTGGCGCGCGCCGCTCAGGCCTCGCCGCCGAAGCGTACGATCAGCGCGTCGACGTAGGCGTCGACCATCTTCTCGAACTCGCCCTTCACCAGCGGCGCGGCCACCGACCGCATCAGCGCGGGCAGCGGCAGCTCGACGCGCCCGTGGATGCGCAGCACCAGGCCGGTGGCCCGACGCCGGTCGGTGAGCTGCCAGCGGCCGCCGATCCGTGCGTTGCCCACGCCTTCGACCGGAGTCCAGGTGACCGTGCCCCGGGCGCGGTCCGACACGTAGGTCGACGCGTAGACCGTGCGAACGCTGACCGACCCCACCCCGATGCGCTGCATCTCCCAGCGAAAGACGCCGCCGCCCGCGTCGACCAGCCGTTCGACCCTGGGGAAGTGGCCCGCGGACGCAACGATGTCCGACAGTACCGCGAACACCTCGTCGAACGGGGCCCTCACCGAGAACTCGTAGCCCAGATCGAGCGGAACGCTGATCGCCAACGGGGGTCTCCTGCCCATGCCCGCGGCCGAACGCCGCGCACGGAACGTCGCCAGTCTAGCGAGTCCACTCGCGGCGCGGCCGCCGCCCGACCCGCGGATCGCGCCCTCGGGCGACAATGGCGACCCCGAGCCGATGCAAGCGACCCCATGGACGAACTCTGGCGCTGGAGCGCCACCGAGCTGGCCCGTGCGATCCGC
>JBIKMO010000255.1:0-6414 GCA_044359175.1 Burkholderiaceae bacterium
CGCGAGGTCCAGCACGGCGAAGGCCGCGATCGCGATCACGGCGGTGCGCGCGTCGCTCATGTCGCGGGTCCGGTGGGAGTGCGCTCGGCCGCTGTGCGGCGCGTGCGCGCGAGCCAGGCGACGTCGATGGCGAACGAGGCGACGAGCGCGGCGAGTCCGATCGCCGCGATCGCGGACGATGCGGGCGGCGCGATCCCCGGGGCGATGCAGACGAGCAGCGCCAGCACCTGAAGCGCGCAGACCGCGCGTCGACGCTCGCTGTGCGGCAGCGGGGCGCCGAGCCACGGCCAGGCGCGCGCTGCCGCGATGAACAGATAGCGCAGCATGCCGCCGGCGAGCACCCAGGCACCCGCGCGGTCGCCCCGCCAGACGAGGGCCGACAGCGCGAGGATCAGCAGTGCATCGACCTCCATGTCGAAGCGCGCGCCGAAGGAGCTCGTCCGTCCCGTGGCGCGCGCGATCGGGCCGTCGACCGCGTCCAGCGCCGCCGCGGCGCACGCGGCCGCGAACAGTGTCGCGCCCAGCGGGACCGTGGGTTCGAGTGCGCAGGCGAGCAGCGCCGCCACCATGGCCGCGCGGGCGAGCGTGACCGTGTTCGCGAGGCCGAAGTGCGGATGCGGATGATGCGCGGGCAGCGCAGCGATCACGCAGGCGACGATGGTCGCGAATCCGGCCAGCGCGTTCGCAGGCATCGACGGGCGCACCCCGCCGGCGGCCGCGGCGCCGACGGTGACTGCGGCGAGGGTTGCACCCACGACGACCGCGGCGAGTGCTGCACCCCAGGTGCGCGCAGCGATCGCCCCGCCCGGGGCGACTGCGGCGAGCGCCGCTTGCGGCCGCGACGCGTTCGGGTCCGCGGGCTGCGGCCGATCCGGGCTCGCGGTCTCGTTCGGCGGGCCGCGCTGCGGGTCCGGCGGCAGGGGGCGGTCCATCGCATAGAATCCGTCGGTCACGGTCGCGTCTGCGGCCGGCGAGGACGCCGCCGCCGCGCTTGCCGACGGTGGCGACGCCACGGCCGCACCATACCACCCGATGCCCGACGACGTCGCCTGGGCCTGCTGGATCGAGGCGCCGCATCGTGCGGCGTGGCGCCGAGAGGTGCTGCCCGTCCCGGGCGCGGGTCAGGTGCGCGTGCAGGCGCTCGTCTCCGGCGTGAGCCGCGGCACCGAGACGCTGGTCTACCGGGGCGACGTACCCGAGGGCGAGCGCGAGCGGATGCGTGCGCCCTTCCAGTCGGGCGACTTCCCCGGCCCGGTCAAGTACGGCTACTGCAGCGTCGGCGTGGTTACCGCGGGCGAGCCCTCGCTTGCGGGCCGCACCGTGTTCTGCCTGCATCCGCACCAGAGCGCGTACGTGGTACCGCGCGATGCGGTGCATCCGGTGCCGGACGGCGTGCCCGCCGGGCGGGCCGTGCTCGCCGCGAACGTGGAGACCGCGCTCAACGCGGTGTGGGATGCCGGCGTCGGCCCCGGCGACGTGGTCACGGTGGTCGGCGGCGGCGTGATCGGCGCGCTCGTCGGCTGGCTGTGCGCGAGGCTCCCCGGCTGCCGGGTGCAACTGGTCGACGTCGACCCGGCGCGCGCGCCGCTCGCGCAGGCGCTGGGCCTGTCCTTCGCGCTGCCCGCAGCGGCCGCGGGCGACGCCGACGTGGTCGTGCACGCAAGCGCAACCGAAGCCGGGCTGACCACCGCGCTCGGGCTCGCCGGTTTCGAGGCGACCGTGCTCGAGCTCAGCTGGTACGGCACCCGTCGGGTCACGGTGCCGCTGGGCGAGGCCTTCCACGCGCAGCGCCTGCGGCTCACGAGCTCGCAAGTGGGTCAGGTCGCCGCGTCGCGTCGGGCCCGCTGGAGCCACGCACGCCGGCTCGCGGCCGCGATCGAGCTGCTGCACGACCCGAGACTCGACCTGCTGCTGGGAGGTCTCCATCCGCCCGGCGCGCTGCCCGCGCTGCTCGCGCGGCTCGCGAGCGCGCCGAGCGACGGCCGCTGCGAGCGCGTCGCCTACCCCGCCGACCCCGCCGAGCCGCCCGGCTCGCCGCGGCCGCCCGATCCGCCCGATCCGCCCGATCCGCCCGATCCGCCCGATCCGCCCGATCCGCCCGCCCGACCGGAGCCTCGCCGATGAGCCGCATCGAATCCCGATTCACCGTGTGTGTCCGCGACCGGTTCATGATCGCGCACAGCTTTCGCGGCGAGGTCTTCGGACCCGCGCAGCGGCTGCACGGTGCAACCTACGTCGTCGATCTCGAGTTGCATCGTGCGACCCTGGACGCCGACGGCATCGTGGTGGACATCGGGCGCGCGTCCGTGCTGCTGCGCGAGGTGCTGTCCGCCTTCGATTTCCGGAACCTCGACGACGAGCCCGCCTTCGCCGGCGTGAACACCACCACCGAGCAGCTCGCGCGCATCGTGTTCGACCGGGTCGCTCAGCGGATCGCCGCGGGCGCGCTCGGCGACCCGGCCGCGCTCGCGTCGATGCGGGTCGTGCTGCACGAATCGGACGTCGCATGGGCCGCGTACGAGGGGCCGCTCGCGGCCCGCGGCTGAGCCGGCTCGCCGGATGCAGATCGCGCTGCTGGTGCCTGGCGATCTCCGTGCGGCGACCGGCGGCTACGCGTACGCACGTCGTCTCGTGCGGGGGTTGCGGGAGGCCGGGCACCGCGTCGACCGCCTCCGTCTGTCGGACACGTTCCCGCGACCCGACGCACGGGCCCTGGATCACGCGGACCGCCTGCTCGGCGACCTGCCCGACCGGACGATCACCGTGATCGACGGCCTCGCCTTCGGCGCGATGCCCGGGGTCGTCCGCGCGCATGCCGAGCGTCTCGCGCTCGTGGCCCTCGTGCACCATCCGCTGGCGGCCGAGACCGGCCTCGCGCCCGACGAGGCGCGCGACCTCGACGCTGCCGAGCGCTGTGCGCTCGCGTATGCCCGCCGCGTGGTGGTGACCAGCGCGTCCACCGCGGGGATGATCGAGACGATGGGCGTGTCGCGTACGCGGATCGTGGTGGTCGAACCCGGAACCGATCCCGCGCCTCCGTCGCGCGCAAACGCATCCCCGCGCGCGGCGCAGGCCGCTGCGCACCGCCAGGTCGCCCTCCTGTGTGTGGCCACGCTCACGCCGCGCAAGGGTCACGCCGATCTGCTCGCCGCGCTCGCTCGGATGACCGATCTGAGCTGGCGCCTCGACTGCGTGGGCAGCGCGACGCGCGATCCGCGGACCGCTGAGGCGGTCCGTGCCGAGGTCGCCGAGCGGGGGCTTTCCGCGAGGGTGTCGCTGCACGGCGAGGTCGGCCCAAGGCGTCTGTCCGCGCTGTATCGGGCGGCGGACGCGTTCGTGCTCCCGTCACGGATGGAGGGCTACGGCATGGCGTTCGCCGAGGCGCTCGCGTTCGGTCTGCCCGTGGTCGGCTGCCGCGCCGGGGCGGTACCGGACACCGTGCCGCCCGACGCGTCGCTGCTGGTGCCTGCGGGCGACCTCGACGCGCTCGCCGCGGCGCTGCGAAACCTGGTGTCCGACCCCGCCCTGCGGTCACGACTCGCCGAGGGCGCCATGCGGGCTGGCGCGCGTCTGCCCGATTGGCCCAGCCGGGCGCGCGCCTTCGCGCACGCGCTTGATGACCTGGCCGATTGAGACGCCCATGAGCTCGGTGCCGCCGCGGTCGAGCGCGCCGACCCCCGGACGCCCTGCGAGGACGCCGCAGCGGGGGTACGGATGAGCGAAACGTTCGACGGCCGATGGCTCGCGCTGCGCGAGCCGCTCGATCACGCCGCCCGACGCAGGGCGGCGTCTGTCCTCGTGCCTCTGCGCTTGGCGTTGCGGTCTGCGCGCGCGTCGTCGGGGGCTGCGCAGGCGTCGCACCCGATGCCGCAGCCCCAACCCCAGCCGCAGCCGGACTCGCGGCCCCAGCCCCAGCCCCAGCCCGACTCGGCGACGCAGACGGCCGCGACGGCGTCGGCGCGGGCAGTGGTCGTACTCGACCTCGGTGCGGGCACGGGTTCGAACCTGCGCTTTCTCGCCCCGCGGCTCGGCGGCCTGCAGTGCTGGCATCTGACCGATCACGACGTCCGACTGCTCGTCGCGGCCCGGCGTGAGACGGCGCGGTGGGCGAGCGCTCGTGGGGGGGCTCCCCCGCCGAAGGCGTCCGCGTCGTCCGCATCGACGGCGGCCGCATCGACTTCGGCGGTGGACCCGCCGGCCGCGACGGGCCAAGCCACGGACGCATCCGTGGCGAGCGGGAGCACGGTGGACGCGGCCCGCCGTCCGCACGCGTTCTCCGCAGCCGGAGCCGACGTGCGCGATGGGTGGTCCGTCGACGCGATTCCGCTGCCGCAGGATCTTCGCGCTCTGGATCGGCTGCCGTTCGACCGCGCGAACCTGGTGACCGCATCGGCGCTGCTCGACCTCGTCGGGGAAGCGTGGCTGCGCGAGTTGGTCGTTCGATGCGCGGCTGCAGGGGCGGCCGTGCTGTGGTCGCTCGATGTCGACGGCCGGGTCCGGATCGCTCCGGCCGATCGGGCTGATCGGATCGTGCTGCGGGATTTCGGGCGCGACGCCCGGCGCGACAAGGGCTTGGGCTATGCGCTCTCGTCCCAGGCAGGTCGGCGCGCCGCGGCACTGCTCGTCACCGCCGGCTACCACGTGATCCTGGCGCGCAGCGATTGGCGCATTGGCGCGTCGCAGGCGGCGTTCGCGAACGCGCTGCTCGCCGGATGGGCCGCCGCCGCGACCGCCGCCCGACCGTCGAGAGCGCGCATCCACGCAGCGTGGCTGCGTCGGCGGCGCGAGAGCCTGATGCGCCGCCGGGTGCGCATCCTGGTCGGGCATACCGAGCTCGTCGGCTGGCCTCGCCGCGCTCGCGGAGCCTGACCGCAGACACCGACGACGCGCCCCGCCGATCTGGTCGTCAGTGACCGCCGCAGGTTCGGTGCCGCGGAGAACGGAGCGTCGATGCGCACACCGAGCGGCACACCGAGCGGGTCATTGAAGGGCTCACCGAGCCGTTCACCGAGCGGCAAGGCGAGCGGCAAGGCGAGCGGCAAGGCGAGCGGCGAGGCGAGCGGCGAGTCTCGCGGACCTCGGGATTCCGTCGCGCCCACGGCGGCAGCGCCGGGCAGCCCGGAACGCTCCAGCACCGACCGCCGCCCCACGGAGGACCTTTCCCGAGGTCACGTTATACGGATACGTATACGGCGAGCCTCGCGAAAGGCGCCGTCAGCGCGCGCGGCGCTGCGGCGGATGAGTCGAGGCGGCCGGGTGTGACCGGGTCGGGCGCGCCCGCCGGACATGCGATGGGCCCGACGCATGAACGGGTGGGCGAACGATGGCCTGGGTGAACGACGGCCCGGGCAGCACGGGTGACGTACGCGACCTGGGTGACGCCCGTGACGCGGGTGCAACGGCGAAGGCCGACGAAGCGGCAGTGGGCTGGCGCCTGGCGCGAGGGTTGAGCGGCCGCGGTGGCGCGAGTCAGTCGATCCGGCGCGGCCAGGTATCCGCGGCGGGCGAAGCCGCCCGATCGCCGTGCAGGTCGTAGTCGAAGAGCACGTCCTCGCCGAGCCGGAAGCGCCGGCAGGGCGGGCGGGCACAGTCGCGCATTCGGGCCGGACCGGGCAGCCGCAGGCCGTCTCGTCCCGCGCCGACGATCACCGGCGCGATCGCGAGCTGAAGCCGGTCGAGCAGTCTCGCCTGCAGCAGTCGCGACACGGTCACGCCACCGCCTTCGACGAACAGCACGTACAGGCCTCGAGCGGCCAGCGCATCGAGGACTGCGGCAAGGTCGAGTTCGCCGTCATGCATCGGAACCGGAATCACGCGATCGGGCCCGACGCGGTCGGCGGCGCGAGCGGCGGCATCCCGCCCGCACACGAGCAGCGTCGGCGGACCGCAGGATGCATCGAAGACCCGGAGGGCGGGCGACGTCCGTGCGGTCGGGTCGAGCACGACACGGACCGGATCGGGGCCGGGCACCCGTCGGGTGGTGAGCAGCGGGTCGTCGCTGGACACGGTCGTGGCCCCGACGATCACCGCGTCGGACAGCGCGCGCATCCGGTGAAGGTGGATCAGATCCGCAGGTCCGCTGACCCAGCACGAATCCCCGTCGCTGGTCGCGATCCGACCGTCCACGCTCGTGCCGAGATGACCCACCACGCAGCGAACGCCGGGCGTCAGCGCGAGCAGCGGTCCGTACAGGTCGATCAGGTCGGCGGCCACGCCGCTCGGGGATCCGAGCTCGAGGAGGCGCGACCGGGCCGGCGTCGGCGCGCCGAACGCCGCCGCGGCCAGCGAGTGGGTTGCGCGGGCCTCCGGCCGCAAGCCTCGAGCCGCGTCTCGCCGCTCATCGGCCACCTTCAGGCACCTGAGCCATGCGGACGCCGCAGACTCCGCCGCGCGGTCCGATGCGTCCGCCATTCC
>JBIKMO010000256.1:0-6383 GCA_044359175.1 Burkholderiaceae bacterium
CGCGCAGCGGGTTGCCAGCGGGCGTCTTCAATCTGGTGATGGGCCGCGGCGGCGTGGTCGGCCAGACGCTGCTCGAGGATCGCCGCGTCGACGCGATCAGCTTCACCGGCTCGGCGTCGACCGGTGCGCGCGTCGCCCAGGCTTGCGTCGCGCGGATGGCGAAGTTCCAGCTCGAGATGGGCGGCAAGAACCCGCTGGTCGTGCTCGACGACGCCGACCTCGCCGTCGCGGTGAGCTGCGCGGTTCAGGGCGGTTTCTTCTCGACCGGCCAGCGCTGCACCGCGAGTTCGCGGATCGTCGTCACCCGGGGCATCCACGACCGTTTCGTCGCGGCGACGCTCGAGGCGATGAAACGGCTGAACGTGGGCGACGCGCGCGCGAGGGGCACCGACATCGGACCGGTGGTCGACGCGGCGCAGCTCGAGCAGGACCTGGCGTACCTCGCGATCGCGAAGGCCGAGGGCGCGCGGCTGGCGTGGGGTGGCGAACTGCTCGAGCGCCCGGCGCGGGGCCACTATCTGTCGCCGGCGCTGTTCGTCGAGACCACCAACGCGATGCGGATCAGCCGCGAGGAGGTGTTCGGCCCGGTGTGCAACGTGATCGAGGTGGCCGACTACGACGAGGCGCTCGCGGTCGCCAACGACACCGAGTTCGGGCTGTCCGCGGGCATCTGCACGACCTCGCTGAGGCACGCGACCCACTTCCGGCGGCATGCGCAGGCCGGGATGGTGATGGTGAACCTGCCCACCGCGGGGGTCGACTACCACGTGCCCTTCGGCGGCCGCAAGGGCTCGTCGTTCGGTCCGCGCGAGCAGGGCCGCTACGCCGCCGAGTTCTTCACCACGGTGAAGACCGCCTACACTGCCGCCGGCTGAGCGCGCGGCGCGGCCCCGCCGCCCGCTGACCGGATTGACCGTGGTCGGGCGCGCCGGTCACCATCGCAGCTTCGAGACGCGCGGGAGGCGCACCAGCATGGACGTGAAGGCAGCGGTGTCCTACGAGGCGGGCAGGCCCCTGGTCATCGAGACGGTTCGACTCGACGGCCCGAAGGCCTTCGAGGTGCTGGTCGAGATTCGGGCCAGCGGCGTGTGCCACACCGACGAATTCACCCGCTCGGGCGCCGA
Source organism: Burkholderiaceae bacterium (assembly GCA_044359175.1). GTDB lineage: Bacteria > Pseudomonadota > Gammaproteobacteria > Burkholderiales > Burkholderiaceae_E > UBA4615. Next base: position 1,125 of record JBIKMO010000256.1, read on the forward strand.
TCCGGAGGGTCTGTTTCCCGCGATCCTCGGCCACGAGGGCGCGGGCGTGGTGGTGGACGTGGGCCCGGGCGTGACCAGCCTGAAGAAGGGTGACCACGTGATCCCGCTCTATACGCCCGAGTGCCGGCAGTGCAAGTCGTGTCTGTCGAGGAAGACCAACCTGTGCACCGCGATCCGCGCCACGCAGGGCCAGGGCGTGATGCCCGACGGCAGCAGCCGTTTCTCGATCGGCGGACGCAGGATCCACCACTACATGGGCTGCAGCACCTTTGCCAACTACACCGTGCTGCCCGAGATCGCGCTGGCGAAGATCCGCGAGGACGCGCCGTTCGAGAAGGTCTGCTACATCGGCTGCGGCGTGACCACGGGCATCGGCGCGGTGATCAACACCGCGAAGGTCGAGCCGGGCGCGAACGTCGTCGTCTTCGGGCTGGGTGGCATCGGGCTGAACGTGGTCCAGGGCGCGCGGATGGTCGGCGCGAACATGATCGTCGGCGTGGATCTGAACGAGGGACGCAAGGCGATCGCCGAGACCTTCGGCATGACCCACTTCGTGAATCCGAAGGAGGTGGGCGGCGACCTGGTCGCGCACCTGGTTGCGCTGACCGGCGGCGGCGCCGACTACTCGTTCGAGTGCATCGGCAACGTGGACGTGATGCGGCAGGCGCTCGAGTGCACGCACCGCGGCTGGGGCACCAGCATCATCATCGGCGTGGCCGGCGCCGGTCAGGAGATCCGGACCCGTCCGTTCCAGCTGGTCACCGGCCGCAACTGGCGCGGCACCGCGTTCGGCGGCGCGCGCGGTCGCACCGACGTGCCTCGCATCGTCGACTGGTACATGGACGGCAGGATCGACATCGACTCGCTGATCACTCACGTGATGCCGGTCGAGCGGATCAACGACGCGTTCGACCTGATGCACTCGGGCGAGTCGATCCGCTCGGTGGTGACGTTCTGAGCGCGATGGACAAGGTCTCGGAGAGCCGCTGCTTCGGCGGCCTGCAGCAGGTCTGGACGCATGCGTCGGACGTCACGGCCTGCACGATGCGCTTCGGGCTGTTCCTGCCGCCGCAGGCCGCGCACGGGCGGGTCCCGGTCCTGTGGTGGCTGTCCGGACTCACTTGCACCGAGGAGAACTTCGTCGTGAAGGCCGGTGCCCAGCGGGTGGCCGCGGAGCTCGGCATCGCGCTGGTCGTGCCGGACACCAGCCCACGCGGCGTCGCGCTGCAGGGCGATCGCGACCGCTGGGACTTCGGGGAAGGCGCGGGCTTCTACGTCGACGCCACGCGCGAGCCGTGGTCGCGCCACTACCGGATGCGGTCCTACGTCGTCGACGAGCTGCGTGCGCTGGTCGAGGGCGAGTTCCCGCTCGACGGCACGCGCACCGCGATGTCGGGGCATTCGATGGGCGGACACGGCGCGCTCACGATCGCGCTGTCGAATCCGGGCTGGATCCGCTCGGTTTCGGCGTTCGCGCCGATCGCCTCGCCGATGCGCTGCCCGTGGGGAGAGAAGGCGTTGACCGGCTACCTCGGCGACGATCGGCGGGCCTGGTCCGCGTACGACGCGACCGAGCTGGTGCGCTCGCGTGGCTGGGGCGGCCCGCCGATCTTGGTCGACCAGGGCGGGGCCGACCCGTTCCTCGCGTCGCAGCTGCGGCCCGAGCTGCTCGAGCGTGCGTGCGCTGACTCAGGCGTGGCGCTGGATCTGCGCAGACGGGACGGCTACGATCATGGGTACTTCTTCGTGGCTTCCTTCGTCGAAGATCACCTGCGGCGGCATCGCGCGGTGCTCTGATGCGCGGCGCGCCGCGCGACGATGAAGCGCCACGCTCTGGGCAGGAGACACGCCGATGAAGCTCCATCCGCCGCGCACCGGCCGCCGGGCCGCGCTGCGCACGCTGCTGGCCGCACCGCTGGTCGTGCCGCGGGCCGGCCGCGCGCAGGAGGCCTACCCCAGCCGCCCGATCCGTCTGGTCGTGCCGTTCGCGCCCGGCGGCGGCACCGACATCCTCGGCCGCACGCTCGCGCAGAAGCTCGGCCCGGCGCTGGGCACGACCGTGATCGTCGAGAACCGGCCGGGTGCGGGCGGCAACCTGGGCGCCGAGCAGGTCGCCTACGCTGCCCCCGACGGCTACACGCTGCTGATCGTGTCGGCCAGCTACGCGGTCAACGCGAGCTTCCAGCCGCCGAAGTTCGATCCGGTGAGGGGGCTCGCGCCGATCGCGCAGATCGCCTCGGTGCCGTTCCTGCTGCTCGCGCGCGAGTCGCTGCCGGTGCGCGACGTCGCGGGGCTGCTCGCGCTCGCGCGCGAGCGGCCCGGCCAGCTCACCTACGCGTCCTCCGGCGTGGGCTCCTCGCCGCACCTGGCCGGCGAGATGCTCGCCAGCCTGTCGTCGATCAGGATGATCCACGTGCCGTACAAGGGCGGCGGGCCGGCGATCACCGACCTGCTCGGCGGTCAGGTCGACCTGCTGTTCGCCACCGTCGTGCAGGGGTTGCCGCACGTGAAGGCCGGCAAGCTGAGGGCGCTGGGCGTGGGCGGGACGGTGCGTGCGCCGCAGCTGCCCGAGGTGCCGACGATCGCCGAGTCGGGCGTGCCCGGCTTCGACATCACCAACTGGTTCGGCGTGCTCGCGCCGGCGGGCACGCCGGCACCGATCCTCGAGCGCCTGAACCGCGACATCGTCCAGCAGCTCGGTACCGCCGAGATGAAGGAGCGGCTCACCGCCGAGGGCGCCGATCCCCGGGGCTCGAGCGCCACGGAGTTCGCGCGGCTGATCGAGTCGGACATCCGGAAGTACACGCAGATCGTCCGCGCCGCAGGCATCAAGGCGCAGTAACGCGCGAGGTCGTGGGCGATCAGTCGCGCGGCGTTCGCGCCGCCGTGAGCAGCGCGCCGGCCGCGGCGAGCGCCGCACCCGCAAGCAGGGCCCCGGGTGCGCCGATCGACTGGCCGACCCAGCCGAAGAACAGGCAGCCCAGCGGCATCGCGCCGATGAACATCGCGGTGTAGATCGACATCACTTGCGAGCGCCGGTCCTCGGGCACGGTCAGCTGGATCGTGATGTTGGTCGACATCGCCTGCACGTTGGTGCCCAGACCGACCAGCACCATGCCGACCGAGGCCGCGCTCACCGATCCGGTCGCCGCGAACAGGCCCAGGCCCGCCGCGGCGGCGACGTTGCCCGCGATCGCGAGCCGTCCGTAGGACCGGCGCGCGCCGGCCGCGGCCATCGACACCGCGGCGACCAGCGCGGCCACACCGGCGATCGACAGGAACAGGCCGACCAGCTCCGGATGCGCGCCGAAGCTCGCCGACACGGCCGCGGGCATCAGGTGCTGGTAGGGCGATACGCCGAATCCGAGCGCGAACACGCCGAGCAGCATCGGCCCGATGGTGGGATCGGACAGCGCATAGCGCCAGCCCTCGACGTAGGTGCGCACGAACGACGCGTGCGCGCGGGCCGGCGCCGGTGACGGCGGCGTTCGGATGCGTGCGAGCTGCACCAGCACCGCGAGCAGCGTGATCGGGTGCAGCAGGAAGCACGCCGCCTCGCCCCAGGTGCCGATCAGCACGCCGCCGAGCGCCGGTCCGGCGAATCGGGCGCTGTTGAGTGCGGTCGAATGCAGCGCGACCGCGTTCGGCAGCACCGTGCGATCGCGGACCAGGTCGCCGATCAGCGCGTTGCGCAGCGGGATCTCGCAGGCGAACGCGACTCCGCGGGTGGCGGCCAGCAGCAGCAGCAGCGACGGCGTGATCCGGTCGCTCGCGGTCAGCGCCGCGAGCACCAGGCCGTTGAGCGCGACGAAGCCGAGCACCGCCATCAGGATGCGGCGCCGCGAGCCGCCGTCGCCGAGCAGCCCGGCGATCGGCGAGACGATGATCGACGGCGCCATCAGCGCGAAGCCGAGCACGCCGAGCAGCGCGACCGAACCGGTCGTCCGGTAGGCGAGCCACGCCATCGCGACGTTGCTCGCGAACCCGCCGGTCATCGCGATCGTCTGGCCGATGATGTAGCGCCGAAACGGCTGGTGGCGCAGCGCCGGGAAGCGGTGGATCACGGCACCGATGATGCCCACCGGTCGCCGGGTGCGCCAGCGACGCGACGTCGGGCTCGGAACGGCGTCTGGCCGGACTGCCTCAGGCGCCGGCCGATCGCGGCCCGCGCCCGCGCCGAGCGGGCACCGAGGCGGGTGCGGGTGCGGGTGCGGCGCCGCGGCGCCGAGGCGCGGTGCGGCCGGCGACCGGCGGCAGGGGCAGCGCGGTCTTGTAGCGGACCTGCTTGAGCGTGAAGCTCGAGCGGATCTTCTCGACGCCCGGGATCGGCGACAGGCGCTCGACGATGAAGTGCTCGAGCGCCCGGATGTCCGGCACGACCACGCGCAGCAGGTAGTCGGCGTCCCCAGTCATCAGGTAGGCCTCCATCACCTCGTCGTGCGCGGCGATCCGGCGCTCGAAGGCGGCGAGCGTCGCGGCGGTCTGCTCTCGCAGGCTGATCGAGATGAATACCGACACCCCCAGTCCGAGTGCCTCGGGGGCCACCAGCGCGACGTATCGCCGAATCGTGCCCGAGCGTTCGAGCGCGCGTACCCGCGCGAGGCACGGCGAGGGCGAGAGGTTCACGCGGCGGGCGAGCTCGACGTTGGTGAGCGCGCCGTCGCGCTGCAGTTCGGCCAGGATCGCGACGTCGGTCGAATCGAGCGGCATGTTCGTTTGCATGAAGACTGAATCACGGCACGACATGCTGCCACGTGGCGATGTGATGCGCCACGACAGCATCACCCGCCGCCCGGATCGGCATACCATCGAGCGCGAACACTCGGGAGTCCCGACGATGAACGCACCTCTGCGCCTGCCCGACTCCGCGGACGCCAACCGCGCCGCCGCAGCCCGCGCCGGCGATGCGGATCCCCAGGAAACCGCCGAGTGGCTCGAGTCGCTCGCCGCAGTGGCGGCCGGAGCCGGTGCGCAGCGGGCCCGCTTCCTGCTCGATGCCCTGCAGCGTCACGCCGCCCGCGCCGGGCTGCGCTGGCAGCCCGCGCTGGTCACCCCGTACGTGAACACCATCGCGGTGGCCGATCAGCCGCCGTTCCCCGGCGACCTCGAGTGCGAGCGCGAGCTGTCCGCGCTGATGCGCTGGAACGCGCTCGCCATGGTCGTGCGGGCGAACCGCGCTCACGGCGAACTCGGCGGGCACATCGCGAGCTATGCGTCGGCAGCCGACCTGTTCGAGACCGGTTTCAACCACTTCTTTCG
>JBIKMO010000054.1:0-20720 GCA_044359175.1 Burkholderiaceae bacterium
CACCCCGCACGAAGGTGACCTTGCCGTCGCCCCGCGCGACGCCGTTGGCCTCGAGATCGAGGCTGTCCACACGGTACAGGTCGCTCACGAGGACCAGGCCGCGAGGAACTCGACCCAATGGTCTCCGGGCAGCCCGGCGAGCGTGCTGCGGGTGAGCGCGATCTCTGCGTCGTACGCTTCGGGCGTGAGCGCACCGCGCATCAACTGGAAACGGCAGTACAGCAGCCAGGTGTTCGCGACGTCGGTCTCGCAATAGTCGCGGATCTCGTCCTGCAGGCCGGCGCGCCAGGCGTCGTACACCTGCTCGCCACCCATGCCGAGCTTGCCCGGGAACCCGCACAGCTTCGACAACTCGTCGAGCGGCGCGTTCGCCCGGCCGTTGTACAGCGCGAGCAGGTCCATCAGGTCGGTGTGCCGCGCGTGGTAGCGGGACACGTAGCTGTTCCAACGGAAGTCGCGATCGTCCTCGCCCTGGTCCCAGTAACGGTGCGCCTGGACCTTGTGGACCAGGCCGCGGTAGTGGAGGACCTGCAGATCGAACCCTCCGCCGTTCCAGGACACCAGGTTCGGTGTGAATTTCTCGACCGTCCGGAAGAACCCCTGCACCAGGCGCCCCTCGTCTCCCGGCCCGCCGGTGAGCGAGCGGACCCGCAGCCCGTCGGCGTCGCGGAAGAGCATCGAGATGACGATGACCTTGTGCAGATGCAGCGGCAGGAAGCCGCTCGCGTTCGGCGTCTGCGCGCGGCGCCGCTCCAAGGCGGCCTCGATCACCGTGTCGTCGTCGCCGTCCAGGCCCCAGGCACGCCTCAGCCCGTCCGCATCGGGCACGGTCTCGATGTCGAACACCAGGACGGGCGTCATCTCGGGGCGCGTCAGCGCCGGGGCAGGAATCGCATCGGGTCGACCGGCTTGCCCTGCTGGCGGATTTCGAAGTGCAGCCTGGGCGACGTGGCGCCGCTGTCGCCGAGCTCGGCGATCTTCTGTCCGCGCCGGACGTCCTGCCCCTCCTTCACGGCGAGCGAGCGGTTGTGCGCATACACCGAGAGCAGGTCGTTCGCATGCTTGACGATCACCAGATTGCCGTACCCGCGCGGCCCGTTGCCGCTGAAGATCACGCGACCATCAGCCGCCGCCACCACCGGGTCGCCAGGCCGTCCACCGAGCGCGATGCCCTTGCTGCTGGATTCGTCGAACGACTGGATCATGCGACCGGCCGCCGGCCAGACCCAGTCGCCGCGTGCGGCCGTCTCCGCCGGGCGCGCGTCGTCCGCGGCCTTCGTCTCCGCCTGCCGGGCCGCGGGCGCGCCCGCCCCAGCCGAGACGGCGGCTGAGCCCGCGGCAGCGGCGGCCCCGGGGGAGGCCGGGCCGGAGGTCGCGGCGGAGGTCGCGGCGCCCGCTGCGGCGCCCGCTGCGGCGCCCGCTGCGGCGCCCGCGGGGAGCGCACCCGCAGGGGCGGAACCGCCCGGGGCGGCGGAGAGGCTCGCCGCGTCGGCCGCCCGGAGCTCCGCGAGCGCGCCATCGGAGAACGGCACCTTGGTGCCGCGCGGGGTGGTTCGGGTGTTTGCCGACGCCGCGGCGGGCGGGACGGGAACCGCTGGGGACGCGGCCCCACCTGCAAGCCCAGCGGCCGGCGGGGCTGCCGCCGGCGCACCGGTGCGTGGATCGAGCGGCCGCGACTCGATCCCGCCGCGCGACTCGACCGCGCCGCTGCGAACCGGTGCGGTCTGCACGGTGACGGGCTCAGCGGCCGGGGCCGCGGGCGCAGCCGCAGCCGGCGCGGCCGCGGCCGGCGCGGCGGCAGGCGCCGCCGGCGCAGGCGGCGTGCGCGCCGCGGTTCCAGACGGCGTCGTGCGCGGCACGATCGGCGCAGGGGGCTGCGTCGCGCAGGCGCCGAGCGTCAGCAGGCCGACGGCAGCGATGCCGCGCATCACGGCGGTGAGGATCGAGGGGGAAGACGGCATCGCGGGCAGCCCGTTCGCGCTGCGGCGCTCAGCTCGTGCCGCGCCGCAATGGCACGAATCGTACCGCGTCGAGCACGGACCGCGTCCAGTGGTCTTCGCCGGGCCGCTCGACCTGGTGAAGTGCCTGACGTCCGTCGGGTCCGTCACCGACCGGTGCGACCAGCCGCCCTCCGACCTTCAGCTGCATCAGCAACGGCTCGGGAATCGCCGAGCCGGCTGCGGCGACGATCACCGCGTCGTACGGCGCCGCGGCTGCGACGCCCTGGCTGCCATCGCCGAACACGAGACGAAGGTTCGGCAGCCGCAACGGACGGATGTTCGTGCGCGCGGTCTCATGCAACCAGCGCAGCCGCTCGATCGACACGACCTCGCCGTAGACACGGGCGAGCACGGCGGCCTGGTAGCCACAGCCGGTGCCGACCTCAAGCACTCGCGACGCGCGCAGCTCGCCGGGCGAACGCGACGCCGCGAGGATCGCCAGCATCCGGCCGACGGTCGCGGGACGCGAGATGGTCTGGCCCTGCCCGATCGGCAGCGCGACGTCTTCGTATGCTCGGCTCGCCAGCGCCGGATCGACGAACGCGTGACGAGGTACGGCGGCCATCGCGGCGAGCACCGCCTCGTGACGGACCCCCTGGGCGCGCAGACCGTCGACCATCCGCTCGCGCGCTCGCTCGGGGGCGAGCCCGCCTCCCCCAGCGCTGCGGGCTAGTCCGCCAGCCATCGTCGGGTATCGGCGACCTGCGCCGACGCGGTCAGGTCGATGTGCAGCGGCGTCACCGACACGAACCCGGTGGCGACCGCCTCGAAGTCCGTACCGGGCCCCGCGTCCTTCGCGCTGCCGGCCGGGCCGATCCAGTAGACGGTCTCGCCTCGGGGATTGTGCGCCCTGATCACCTCCTCGGCGTGGTGGCGCTTGCCGAGGCGCGTGGCGACGACCCCGCCGATCCGCTCGTACGGCAGATTCGGGATGTTCACGTTCAGCAGCACCGGCGACGGCGACGGGTGGGGTCGCTCGAGGAACCGCTGCACCACGTCGCGCGCGACGCGGGCGGCGCTGTCCAGGTGATCGTGTCCCTTCTTCGCCAGCGAGAAGGCGATCGACGGGATGCCGAGCAGGAACCCCTCCATCGCCGCGGCGACCGTGCCGGAGTAGATCGTATCGTCGCCCATGTTCGCGCCGTCGTTGATTCCGGACACGACCAGGTCGGGCCGCGCGTCGAGCAGACCGGTGACCGCGACATGCACGCAATCGGTCGGTGTGCCGTCGAGATACAGGTAGCCGCTGGCGGCGGTCCGTACCGACAGCGGCCGGTCGAGCGTCAACGAGTTCGAAGCCCCCGATCGGTCGCGTTCCGGGGCGACGACGACGATCTCGGCCAGCTCCCTCAACCCCTCGGCGAGCGCGGCGATGCCCGGAGCGAAGTACCCGTCGTCGTTGCTGATCAGAATCCGCATGGCTGCGATTCTAGCAACCGCGACGCGTTTCACCCCCGCGGGTCGGGGCGGTGGAGCGCGAAACCCCGGATCAGCTCTCGTTCGGCCAGTCTCGGATGTAGGCTTTCAGCATCCGGTTCTCGAAGCCCTGCTCCTCCAGGACCGCCTTGGCGACGTCGTGGAACGAGATCACGCCGAGCAGCACCTCGCCGTCCATCACCGGCAGATAGCGCTCGTGGCTCTCGAGCATCACGCGGCGCAAATCGTTCACCTCCATCGGCGGCGACGCCACGGTCGGTGAGGGGTTCATCACGTCCCGGACCACGATCTCCGCGACCGGCGGGGTCGGGCCGACCCGGTGCTCCTGCTGCCGCCGGGCGAGGACCTTGATCACCTCCCGGAAGGTCAGCATCCCGACCAACCGGCCCCGGTGCATGACCACGAGCGAGCCGATGTCATGCTCGGCCATCACGATCACCGCGTCGGAGAGCATCGTCTCCGGGGTCACCGTGAACAGCGTGGTGCCCTTCACCTTCAGGATCTCGCTGACCTGCATCGCCGTCTCCCAGCGGTGGCTGCGTCGATGCTATGACGCCGAGGACACGGCTGGCAAGCCGGTGCCGGCCGCGCGCTCAGGCCGTGAGCGCTCTGAGTCCGGGGGGAAGCGCGTCCGTGCCCATCGCGCGGCGCAGTTGACCGACCACCGTGCGCTGCAGGTCCCCATACCCGACCGGCTTGCCGAGGTAGGCGTCGCAGCCCGCCGCCGCGCCGCGGACGATGTCCAACGGCGACGTCCGACTGCTCAGCGCGACGATCGGCAGCGTCCGCCACCTCGGCTCATCGCGGATCAGACGGGCCAGCTGCAGTCCGTCCAGGTCAGGCAAGCCCAGATCGAGCATCGCCAGGTCGACCCGACGCGACTGCAGCCGGGAGAGCGCCTCGCGCGCGCAGGTCGCGGTGTCGACCGCCAGGCCCATCCGTTCGAACGCTCCGGTGAGCTGGGTGCGTACGGTCAGGCTGTCCTCGATCACCAGCACGCACGGACGGGTGTCGCCCTCCGGGAGATCGCCCGGGACATCGCACGAAGCCGACGGGACGGCGGTCACCGCATCGGCGGCCTGGGGCACGACCTGGCCCGGCGGCGCCTCGGGCCCGGCGTGCGACACCCGTGACGCCGTCGTGCCGAGCCCTTCCAGCTCCACGACGCGGTTCAGCAGCGGCAGCAGCTCGCGGACCAGTCGAGACGCCTCGACCGCGTACCTCGCCGGCACGGCTGCACCCTCCGGGAGGACCGCGATCGCAGGCCGCTGCCAGTGCTCCGAGCGCGACCGGGCGAGCGCGTCGATCCCTGCCTGATCGCCGCATCCGGCGATCAGGATCGGCGCCTCGGGCTGCCGGTCCGGGTCGGCCAGACGGAACACGAACCGGTTGTACCGGATGTGCCTGAACACGATCTCGATCAGCCGCAGCCGATCGGGGTCGAGACCGACCACCGCCACGTCGAGGTGGGGCCGGTCGTCGGTCGGGGGCTGCAAGGTGGTCATCGACGGCGAGCAGTCGCGCTCCGATTGTCGCGCGCAGCCGGCCCTCGCGGCGACGGCCCGTCGGCTGCGCGCCACGATCGGACCACCGGACCGACCTGCGGTCGCCCCACCGGGCGGCGCAGGCGCTCGCGCACGCGTGCTAGCATCGACCGACCCGTTCGGTGATCGCCGACCATGACCGCACGCGACCCCTACGCCCTGCCGACGCTCGCGCTGCACGCCGGAGCCGTCCCGGACCCGGGCACCGGCGCGCGCGCGACCCCGATCCACCTGACCGCGGCCTTCGTGTTCCCCGATTCGGAACACGCTGCGTCGCTGTTCAACATGGAGCGCTCCGGGCACGTCTACTCGCGCCTCACCAACCCGACGGTCGCCGTTCTGGAGGAACGGATCGCGGCGCTGGAACAGGGCGTCGGTGCGATCGGCACCGCGAGCGGTCAGGCGGCGCTGCACCTGGGAATCGTGACGCTGGCCGGGGCAGGCTCGCACCTGGTCGCCTCGCGCGCACTGTATGGCGGATCTCACAACCTGCTCGACTACACGCTGCGTCGCTTCGGCATCGAGACCACCTTCGTCGAGCCACGCGACATCGACGGTTGGCGTGCGGCCATCCGCCCGAACACGCGGCTGCTCTTCGGGGAGACGCTCGGCAATCCCGGGCTGGACGTGCTCGACATCCCTCGCGTCGCCGAGATTGCGCACTCGCACGGCCTGCCGCTGCTGGTCGACTCGACCTTCACCACCCCGTGGCTGCTGCGCCCCTTCGAGCACGGGGCCGACCTCGTCTTTCACTCGGCCACCAAGTTCCTCTGCGGTCACGGCACCGTGATCGCCGGCCTGCTGGTCGACTCGGGCCGCTTCGACTGGATCGCGTCCGGACGGTTCCCCGAGCTGACCGAACCCTACGCGGGCTTCCATGGGATGGTCTTCGCCGATGAGTCGACGGTCGCGCCGTTCCTGCTGCGCGCGCGTCGCGAAGGGCTGCGCGATTTCGGCGCCTGCATGTCGCCGATGAACGCGTTCCAAGTGCTGCAGGGCATCGAGACCCTCCCCCTGCGGATGGACCGGCACGTCGCTAACGCGCGGCGCATCGTCGAGTTCCTGGTCGCGCATCCCCAGGTCGTCCGGGTCGCGTGGCCCGAACTCGAGTCTCATCCGGATCACCTGCTCGCCCGACGGCTGCTGCCGCGCGGCTGCGGGGCGGTGTTCAGCGTCGAACTGAAGGGCGATCGTGCCGCGGGGCGGCGGTTCGTCGAGCACCTGGCCCTGTTTTCGCACTTGGCGAACGTCGGTGACGCGCGCTCGCTGGTGATCCATCCGGCGTCGACCACGCACTTCAGGATGGACGCGGCCGCCCTCTCGGCCGCAGGCATTTCCGAGACCACGCTACGGCTGTCGGTCGGGCTGGAGGATCCGGACGACCTGATCGACGATCTGAAACGCGGCTTCAGGGCCGCGTTCCGGCGCTGAGGGCGCCACGATGCAGCTTCAGGTCGACGGGCGCGGCGTGTTCGTCTACACGGGCGGCCGTCCGTTCGACCCAGCCGCCCCGACGGTCGCGTTCGTGCACGGTACGCCGCACGACCACAGCCTGTGGAGCCTGCAGACCCGCTGGCTCGCGCATCACGGCTGGTCGGTGCTCGCGTTCGACCTCCCCGGGCACGGCCGCAGCGCTGGCCCGCCGCTGCCCTCGATCGAGGCGATCGGGGAATGGCTCCTGCACGCGATCGCGGCTGCCGGCGCGTCGCGGGCCGTGATCGTCGGCCACAGCATGGGCTCGCTGGCCGCGCTCGAGGCGGCCGGACGGGCGCCCTCCACGGTCGCCGGCGTCGCGCTGGTCGCCACGGCGTTCCCCATGCGGGTGTCGGACACGCTGATGAGCGCGGCCCGCGACGACGAAGCTGCCGCGTTCGACATGGCGAACCGCTGGTCGTACGCTCGACTCGCCCATCCGCCGGGCTCGCCCGCCCCCGGGTGCTCGGCTTACGTGGCGGCACTGAGGCTGATGGAGCGCCAGCCGCGCGGCACGATGCTCAACGATCTGGCCGCGTGCGACGCGTGGACCGGCGGGCTCGAGCGCGCCCGCGCGCTGCACTGCCCTGCCCTGTTCGTGCTGGGCGAGCGCGATCAGATGGCGCCGCCGCGGCAGGCCCGCGCGCTGATCGACGCGATCCCCGGAGCCCGGGTGGTGGAACTGCGCGGCTGCAGTCACGCGATTCCGGTGGAGGGCGCCGACGAACTGCGCGACGCGCTCGCCGACTGGCTGCGCGGGCCAGCGTTCGGATCGCCGAGCCCCGGCGGCTAGCGGCCGCGGGCCCGCGCAGTCACGGTGAGGGCGACCGCGCCGGCCGCTCGGGCCGGGCCCCGTGCGATCGTGCCGACCCGCCGCGGCCACGCGGCCGCGGCGATCGTCTCAGGCCGCCGCCCCGATCACCTCGGACAGGGGCCGCGTCAGCGCCGGCCCGCCCGGGTCGAGGCCCTGCGTGGGGAGCCCGTCGCCGACGCGCCAGCAGCGATCGAACACCGGACGCAGCGTCATCGTCGGCAGTTCGGGGGTGCCCAGCCAGAGCTCGTCCCACACCCCGGCCGAACCGCCGCGCGCGCCGGCCGGCCAGGTCCTCACCAGGTAGCCCTGGGCGGAGAGCTGCGTTGCCACCCGATCGGCCACCCGCGGGTCGCCGTCGAACGCCGCGCGGAATCGGGCGCTCGGGACGTGTGCCGGCGCCTGGTGCAGCAGCGCGGTGAGCACCGCCACCACGCGGTCGAACTCGGCCTGCGGCGTTCGCTGCCCGGCCACGACCGTCGTGACCCCCCACGACGGCAGGTTGGCTGCGAACAGCGCTCCGACCAGCACGCTGAGCCAGACCGCGAACAGCCACGACAGGAACAGCGGCAGTGCCGCGAACGTGCCGTAGACGACGGTGACCGTGCTGAACGCGCCCAGCGACGCGCCGAGCAGGCTCTTGAGCGCGAGCAGCAGCAGCGCCCCCAGCGCCGCCCCGGCGCACGCATCGCGCCACCGCACCCGCTCGCTCGGGGCGAGCCGGTACAGCAGCGCGAGCACGGCCACCGACAGCAGCGACGGCAGCACCGCGGCAGACGCCTGCACGAGGGTATTCCCAGCCCCGAACCGGGACGCGACCTGCCCCTGCAGCACGACCGCACCCCCGATCGCCACCGGACCCAGCGTCAGCATCGCCCAGTACAGCGCGAGCCGCTGCAGCAACGGCCGCGGCCGCGGGGTGCGCCAAATCTGGTTCAGCGTGCGATCGATCGTCAGCATCGCGGTGAGCGCCGTGGCGAGGAACATCACGGTCCCCAGCGCCGACAGCTGCTCGGCCGCCGCGACGAACGCGTTCACGTACCGCACGACGGTCTCACTGATCGACGGCAGGAACAGCTGTTCCGCAAGCAGCCGTTCGAACTGCTCTCGCAGGGGCTGGAACGCGGGCAGGGCCGACAGCGCAGCGAGCGCGAGCGCCGCCATCGGGACGACCGCCAGCAGGGTCAGCAGCGTGAGGCTGCTCGCCGCCTGCTGCAGCCGCAGGTCGCCCGCCTGGCGCGCCATCGAGGCGAGCAGCGCGCGCAGACTCGAGCCCCGATCGTGCATCGCGGCATGATACCGTCGTGAGATGAACGGCACCGAGGGGCTCCGGATCGTCTGCACGACGCTGGTGGCGGCGCTTTCGGTGCTGTGCTTCGCCTGGGAGCTGTGGCTCGCGCCGCTTCGCCCGGGCGGCTCGACGCTCGTGCTCAAAGCGGTGCCGCTCGTGCTCGCGCTGCCCGCGCTGTGGCGCGGACGCGTCCGGGCCTATCAGTGGTGGTCGATGCTGATCCTGCTGTATATCTGCGAAGGTCTGGTGCGCGGCCTGAGCGATGCGACCGCAACCTCCCGGCTGCTCGGATGGATCGAGGCCGCGCTCGCGTCGGCGGCGTTCGGGTCGATCCTCGCCTTCGTGCGCGCGGTGCGCGCCTCGCCGAGATGACCCGGCCGCATCTCCCGAGAGCTGCCGCGAGCTGGCGGTTCGCCGCCGTGCTCCTGGTACCTGCTGGGCTCGCCGCGGCCGCGATCGGCGCGGCTGCCGGCGCACCGGCCTGGCAAGCGTGGCTGCCGTTCGCGGCGATTCACGGGCTGGTGCCGCTGCTGGACGCGGCGGTGGGCGACGATCGCGGCCACGCGCAGCCGGGTGCCCCGCACCCGTTCAACGTCGCGATCACGTTCGCCTGCCTGCCGGCGTGGGGGCTGGCGCTCGGAGTCTCGCTCGCCGCTTCAATCGGGCTGGACGGCTGGGCGTGGTGGGGCCTGGCGCTCTCGGCTGGCGCGACCGGGGGGATTGTCGCGATCAACGTCGCCCACGAGCTGATCCACCGCCCGCGCCGCGCCGATCGGCTTGCGGGCGGGCTGCTGCTCGCCTCGGTCGGCTACGGCGCGTTCAAGGTCGAACACGTGCGCGGTCACCATCTGCGGGTCGCCACGCCGGACGATCCAGCGTCCGCGCGCCGCGGCGAATCGGTGTGGCGGTTCGTGCCGCGATCGGTCGCCGGCACGCTTGCGAACGCGTGGCTGCTCGAGGCGACGCGAACCGCCGCCGAGCATCCGCGGGCCGGTCGGCTCGAACGGCTCGCCCGCAACGAGACCGCCCGGTGGGCGCTCGTGTCCGTTGCGCTCGCGGCAACGGCCGTCGCGGTCTGGGGTCCACGCGCGGCCGGCTTCCTCGCGGTGGTCGCGGCGGTCGCAATCTTCGAACTCGAAGTGGTCAACTACGTCGAGCACTACGGGCTGCGTCGCGACCGCGGGCCGGACGGCCGATACGAGCCGGTCGATCACCGGCACTCGTGGAACGTCGACACCGCCGTGGTCAATGCGTTCCTGCTGAACCTGCAGCGCCACTCCGATCACCACGCCCACGGCGGGCGACCGTACACCGCGCTGCGCAGCGACCCGCGCGCGCCGCGGCTGCCGGCCGGCTACGGCGCGATGGTGCTGCTCGCACTGGTACCGCCCGCGTGGCGGGCGGTGATCCACCCGCGCCTCGACCGCTACGCCACGGTCGACGACAGACCGGACTGAGCAGCCCTCGCCTGCGCGAGCGCCCTCGCGAGCAGCCGTTCGTCGGCGCCCTCGAGCAGTCGCGCATCGCTCAGCGTGCGACGCCAGGCGCGCGCCCCGGGCAGCCCGTGGTACAGCCCGAGCATGTGCCGCGTGATCGACCGCAGGGGCACGCCGAAAGACCGCTGCCGCGCGGCGTAGTCGATCATCCGCTCGACCACGGCGTCGCGGGTGGGCGCCGGCTGCATGCACCCATGGAACGCCGCGTCGACCTGCGCGAGCAGCGCGGGCTCGTGATATGCGGCGCGGCCCAGCATCGCGCCGTCCAGGCCGATCGACTCGCGCAGCGCCTGCTCGACAGACGTCAGGCCGCCGTTCAGCACGATCCGCACGTCGGGGAAATCCGCCTTCAAGCGCCGGACCACGTCATAGCGCAGCGGCGGCACCTGCCGGTTCTCCTTCGGGCTGAGCCCGTCGAGCCATGCGTTTCGGGCGTGAACGATGAATACGCTGGACCCCGCATCGCGACACGCGCCGACGAAGTCGCGTACCGGCTCGTACGACGCATCGCGACCGAGGCCGATCCGGTGCTTGACGGT
Source organism: Burkholderiaceae bacterium (assembly GCA_044359175.1). Lineage (GTDB taxonomy): Bacteria > Pseudomonadota > Gammaproteobacteria > Burkholderiales > Burkholderiaceae_E > UBA4615. The sequence goes on from JBIKMO010000054.1 coordinate 10,592, forward strand.
CACCGGCACCGCGACCGTGTCGCACATCGCCTTCACGCAGTCCGCCACCCGGGCAGGCTCGGCCATCAAACAGGCGCCGAACGCACCGCGCTGGACGCGCTCGCTCGGGCAGCCGCAGTTGAGGTTGATCTCGGCGTAGCCGAAGCGTTCCCCGATGCGGGCCGCACGGGCGAGCTCGTCCGGCTCGCTGCCGCCGAGCTGTAACGCGACCGGCTGCTCGATCGGGTCGAATCCCAGCAGACGCTCCAGGTCGCCGTGCAGCACGGCGCCGGTGGTCAGCATCTCGGTGTACAGCCGGGCGCATCGCGACAGCTGCCGGTGGAAGACGCGGCAGTGCCGATCGGTCCAGTCCATCATCGGGGCGACGCAGAAGCGCCAGGCAACTGAGGGGTCGGTCATCACGGGTCGGTTCGCCGGCGGGCGACGCGCATTGTGCCTCCCCAAGGGGATTCGGCCGAAAGTCTTAGCCCGGGAGCGCCGGCGCGGATTGACACGGCCGATCCCGATTGCCGAACATTGGCCGCAGGTGAGGAGGGAGAGCCCATGTCGCTACGGTTCCTGATCGTCGATGACCACCCGCTGCTGCGCGGCGCGGTCCGCAACTACCTCGAAACGGTCGGGGACACGGTGCGTTGCGAGCAGGCGGGGTCACTGCACGAAGCCCTGCTGGTGCTCGCTGCCGGTCCACGCTTCGACCTGGTGCTGCTGGACCTGGCGCTGCCCGACACGGCCTCGGTCTCCGGGCTGGACACGCTGCGGACACGCCACCCCGAGCTGCCCGTGCTGGTGCTCTCGGGAGTCCAGGATCCGGTCACGGTCGACCGCTGCCTGCGCGCCGGAGCCAGCGGCTTTCTCCCCAAGACCGCCCGCATCGAGAGGCTCGCGAGCGCGGTGCGCGTGGTGACCGACGGTGGAGTCTACGTGCCCCCCGAGCTCGAGCCCACGATCGAGCGCGGCGGCTGGAGCCGGCCCGCACCCCGCCCGGGTCCGGTGACGGACCTACGGCAGCTCGGGCTCACCGACCGGCAACGCGATGTGCTGCGGCTGATCCTGCGCGGCCTGCCGAACAAACTGATCTGCAGGCAGCTGCAGCTCGCCGAGGGCACGGTCAAGGTTCACGTGAGCGCTGTGCTGCGCGCGCTGGGCGCGCGCAACCGGACCCAGGCGGTGCTCGCCGCAAACCGGATGGGCCTGCGACTGCCGGACTGACCGGTCGCCGCGGGCGCCCGCCGGGCGCGGCGGCCCGCCGCCTCATCGCGTCGGGCGCACCCGGGCCGTTCGCCCACCCCACGGAAAGGACTCGCGCCCCGGCAGCGCGAAGCCTCCGGCCAGGCGCTCGCCGATGCGCAGCCCCTCGTTCCACTTGGCCATGCGCTCCGAGCGCGAGAATGAGCCCACCTTCAGCTGCCGCACGCCCCATCCGACCGCAAGGTGGACGATGGTCACGTCCTCGGTTTCCCCCGAGCGGGCCGAGACGATCGCGTCCCAGCCCGCCTCGCGCGCGGCCTCGAGTGCGAGGCGCGCCTCGGTCAGCGTGCCCGCCTGGTTGGGCTTGATCAGCGCCGTGTCCCCGGCGCCCGCGGCGGCGTGCGCACGGATCCGATCGTCGCGCGTGACGATCGCATCGTCGAGCACGACCTGTACGCCGGGCGGTGCGGCCGCGGTGAACCGTGTCAGCCCGTCGAGGTCGTCCTCGGCGAGCGGGTCCTCGATCGCGACCACGGGCCAGCGTGCGATCCAGCCGAGCAGCATGTCGGCGAGCCGCTCGCCGGAGAGCGTCGCTCCCGGCACGCGAGGAGTCCCCGGGGCGGCGATCCGGTAGCCGTCGGCACGACCGAAGTTGCTCGCTGCGACGTCGAGCGAGATCGCGACATCCTCGCCCGGGCGCAGTCCCGCCGCCTCGATCGCCGCGACCAGCATGCGCAGCGCATGCTCGTTGTCGTCGAACGCCGGCCACCAGCCGCCTTCGTCGGCCACGCCCCGCAGGCGCCCCTCGCGAGCGAGCAGCGCACCGGCGTGCCGGTAGACCTCGGCGGTCCAGTCGAGGGCCGTGCGCCAGTCCTCGGCGCCCACGGCGATCACCATGAAGTCCTGGACCTCGAGCCGACCACCCGCGTGGGCGCCGCCGCCGAAGATCTGGACCTCGGGCAGGGGCAGGCGCGCGCGGGCGACGCCGCCCGGGGACATCGCGGCCAGCCACGCCCACAGCGGTTCGCCGACGGCGCCGGCGGCCGCGTGCGCGAGCGCCATCGACGCGGCCACGAGCGCGTTGCCGCCGAGTCGCGAACGCTCGGCGGTGCCGTCCAGCGCGATCATCCGACGGTCGCACGCCTCCTGGTCCGCAGCGTCCAGACCGAGCAGCGCCGGGCCGATCTCGCGTTCGACCGCCGCCACCGCGCGGGTCACGTCCAGGCCGCCAAACGCCATCCCGCCGTCGCGCAGGTCCACCGCCTCGCCCGAACCGGTCGATGCACCGGCCGGCGCGATCGCGCGACCCGTCGCCCCGCCGGCGAGGCCGACCTCCACCTCCACGGTCGGCCGTCCGCGCGAGTCCCAGACGCGTCGGGACCTGACGTCGACGATCCGCCGGTCGGATCGGGGCAAGGACGGGACGGGCATGATCGGACGCTCCGGGAGGTCATCGGATTCAAGCGGTCAGCGAGGCGAGCCACGCGGCGGCAAGCGCATTCGGCGAGTCGGCAGGATCGGTCAGCCAGCGCGCGGCGAACCGCCGCACGTGATCGCGCTGGCCGGCTGCGGTCAGGTACTCGACCGGCGACTTGCCGTCGACCCGCGCGAGCATCAGTGCCGGAAGCAGCGCCGCGACGCGGGCGGCAAGCCCCTCGCGCGGTTCCCAGTTCGCGCCCGACAGCCAGGCGCGCTGCAGCGCATCGAACGCGCCCATCAGGGCGGGCACCGCCTGCGGCACCCACAGACACTTGAGGAGCAGGTGATTCAGACAGAATGCCGCGTCGAACGCGGGATCGCCGTACCACGCGCACTCGGCGTCGATCAGCAGCGGCCCGCCGGGGCCGAGCAGCACGTTCTTCGGGCTCACGTCGCCGTGCACCAGCGCCCGGCGCGTGTCTGCGGTGATCCGCGCGATCGCGTGCAGTCTCGAAGAGAGCGCGATGTGGCGCTGCGCGGTGGCGAGCAGGTAGGGCTCGATGCGCAGCGCGTGAAAGAGCGAGCCGGTGTCGAAGCGGCTCGCGATCCCGGGGTCGCCGGCGGTGCCGCGGTGGATCGCGGCGAGCGCCCCGCCGAGGGTGGCCGCCACGGCCGGCTCGACCCGACCGTCGCGTAACTCGAACTTCCAGACGGGATGCGACGCGGGATCGAGCCATGGCAGCACCAGCGTGCCGGTGGCCCGGTCGAACCCCAGCGGCCGGGGCACGTGGGCCGGGCACAGACGGTGCGCGACCTCCAGCCATCCGGCCTCGTACACGCTGCGTTCGATCGGCGCCCGCCAGTCCGCGGCGACCTTCAGGCGCGCCAGCGCGCGCTTCACACACAGGCTGCGCCCGGGCAGATCGACCCGTCGGATGTCGGAGGACACGCCGCCCGCGAGCGGCTCGCAGCGCAGCGGCTCGGACGCCGCGGCGACGCCCGCGCGAACGAGCAGCGCACGCACCTCTTCGTCATCGAGCGGGACGTCGTCGGTCATCGGGCAATTCTAGGCGCGACGCCACCCCCGGTTGACCTGGCTCAAGGCCTATTGCCCCTCGATGGACGGCGGGCCCCATAATTCGGGATCAGTCCCAGGGTCGGTGAGCGACGAGGAGACCATGACGACAAGCGCGCGCGTAGCCGACCCCCGGCGGTCCCGGAGGGTTCCCGCCCCGTCCTTGGGTCCAGAACCCATTGCGGCCGACGGCGTGCTCCCGTCCGGGCTGCGGGTGCCGGGTCCATTCGACGCCTGGGAGACCTTCAACGCGACCTGGGACGTCTGGTCCGGCAGTCACGCCGACGCAGCCGGGCTGGCGCGTCGGGCACGCTGGCGGCTTCGCGAACTGCTGTCCGCCTCGATGGCGGCCCCACTGCAGGCCCGCCGCCTCGCGCGCGCCACCGGCCTGTCGCCCGCCGATCTCGCACGCCCGATTCGGCTGTCGCACGCGCTCGCGGAACTGCCGCTCGAGGCGATCGCGCCGATCGACCGGGCGCAGATGATGGCCGAGTTCGACGACGCCTGCACCGACCGGCAGGTCACGCTGCAGGGCGTTCAGGCCTTCCTCGCGCACCCCGACCGGCTGGGCGAGGCGTTCCTCGGCCGCTATGCGGTATGGACCAGCTCGGGCACCACCGGCACGCCGGGCATCTACCTGCACGACGCGCGGGCGCTCGCGATCTACGACGCGCTCGAGACGCTGCGGCTGTGCGGATTCGGCTGGCCTGGCCGCGGCGCGCAGGTCGTGGAGGACATGCTGCGCTCGCCGTTCGGCGAAGGCCACCGCTACGCGATGGTCGGCGCGACCGGCGGGCACTTCGCAGGCAACGCGAGCGTCGAGCGGATCCGGCGGCTGTGGCCCTGGGCGGCGCCGAACGTGCGGACCCTGTCGATCATGCAGCCGCTGACCGCGCTGGTCGCCCAGCTCAACGAGTTCTCGCCGACGCTGCTCGCCACCTATCCGACCGCGGCCGAACTGCTCGCCGCCGAGGCCGAGGCCGGCCGGCTGCGGATCCGTCCCACCGAGATCTGGTTGGGGGGCGAGCATCTGAGCGATCCGGTCCGGGCCCAGGTGAGTCAGGCCTTCGGCTGCCGGGTACGCGAGGGTTACGGGGCCTCGGAGTGCCTGTCGATCGCCTGGGACTGCGGCCACGGCTCGCTGCACGTGAACTCGGACTGGGTGATCCTCGAGCCGGTGGACCGTGCCGGTCGGGCGGTCGCGCCCGGGGTGCCGTCGCACACCGTGCTGGTGACCAATCTGGCGAACCGCACGCAGCCGATGATCCGCTACGACCTCGGCGACAGCGTGACGCTGCGCGCCGGCGGCTGCCCGTGCGGCTCGCCGATGCCGGCCATCCGGGTCGACGGCCGACGCGACGACGTGGTCGAGTTCGACGGCGAGCGCGGCCCGGTGAAGCTGCTGCCGCTCGCCCTGGTCACGGTGCTCGAAGACGACGCGGGCGCGTTCGACTTCCAGTTGGTGGCGCGGGACCGCAGGACGCTGGCGCTGCGGCTGGATCCGGTCGCCGACGCGCGTTCGCTCGGCCGACTGAGGGTGGCCTGCCGGCGGGCGCTGCGCTCGCACCTCGACACCCACGGCTTGAAGACCGTTCGGGTGATCGACGACCCTCAGGCGCCGACCCGCGACGCCGCCAGCGGCAAGCTGCGGCGCGTGCTGCACGGCCCGTCGGCCTGAGCCGCCGACCCCGTCATTCGAGCCATTCGCCCGCGAGGAATCGGGCTGCCAGTTCCGTTCGCGGCGCAGCGAAGAACCTCGAAGCATCGCCGTACTCGACCACTTGCCCGCGGTGCAGCAGCACGACCTGCTGCGCGAGCCGGCGCGCCTGAGCGAGGTCGTGGGTGGCCATCACGAACCCCCGGCCGGAACGCGACCAGGCGAGCAGATGGCGCTCGACCGCGGCACCCGCGGCCGGGTCCAGGCTCGAGGTCGGCTCGTCGAGCAGCAGCGCATCCGGGTTCAGTGCCTGCGCCCGCGCGATCGCCAGCCGCTGCTGCTCGCCGCCGGACAGGCGCCGCGCAGGTCGCTGCGCCGCGAACGCGAGACCCACCGAGTCGAGCGCGCGTGCCGCGCGTGCAGTCCGCTCGAGCGCCGGTACTCCGGCCACGCGCAGCGCGTGCTCGACGTTGCCCAGTGCGCTTCGCCTCAGCATGACCGGGCGCTGGAACACCAGCGCGTAGCGCGGTGCGATCGGCCGGCCCTCGGCGTCGATGCCCTCGACCGTACCCGACACCGGCGTAACCAGCCCGTGGATCGCCTGCAGCAGCGTGCTCTTGCCCGCCCCGTTCGGACCGACCACGATCGTGCGCTCGGCCAGCGGCAGTTCGAGGTGCACGTCGTGCAGCACCCGCAGCAATCCGGCCCGTACCGTCAGACCGCGAACGCGCAGCCGCGGCCCGCCGCCGGCGGAGCGCTCAGCCGTGCCGTCGGAGCGCATGCAGACGGACCCCAGCGGCGACCGCGTTCACCGCGAGCACCACGATGAGCAGCACCAGCCCGAGGCCGAGTGCGAGCGGAAGATCGCCCTTGCTGGTCTCCAGCGCGATCGCCGTGGTCATGACCCGCGTGACGCCCTCGATGTTGCCGCCGACGATCATCACCGCGCCGACCTCGGCGGCCGCGCGGCCGAAGCCCGCGAGCACCACGGTGGTGAGCGAGAAGCGCGCCTCGTGCAGCAGCGTGGCGATGGTCTGGGTGCGGCTCGCGTGCAGCGATTGCAGGTACGGACCGCATTCGGCGAGGCTGTCCTCCAGCGTCTGACGCGCCAGCGCGGTCATCAGCGGCAGCACGAGCACGGTCTGGGCGACGACCATCGCGCTCGGCGTGAAGAGCAGCCCGAGCGGTCCCAGCGGACCGGCGCGCGAGAGCATCAGGTAGACCGCGAGCCCGACCACCACCGCTGGCAGCCCCATCAGGGCGTTCAGCACCGCGATCGCGACGCCGCGACCCCGGAACGGCGTGAGCGCCAGCCACGCGGCGAGGGGCAGCGCGACCGCCGCTGCCACCAGCGTCGCCATGCCGCTGACCTGCAGACTGAGCACCACGATCGGCCACAGGCCGGGCTGCTCGCCGGTCATCAGCCCGACCGCCTGTACCGCGCTGGACCACACCTCCTGCATCGCGACCACCCGCGCCGCCCCGATGGCGAGGCACTCTAGCAGGTCCCCGGCAGCGCCCCACCGGGTCGTCGGATCGCGTCGGGTTCTGGTCCGTGGGGTTACGATCCGAAGCGTCCTCGCTCCGCACCGCCGCATGTCGCGACCCGATGCTCCTGGTTCGCCCGGCACGACCGCCCCGGCGGCGTCGCGCCGCACGGTCGCGCTCGCCGTGGCGATGGTCGCGCTGTCGGCGGCGTGCTTCGGTGCGATGGCGATCTTCGCGCGCTGGGCGTACGCGGCCGGAGTCGACCTGTGGGGGATCCTGCTGCCGCGATTCGTGATCGCGACGCTGTGCTTCTGGGCGATCGCCCGACTGGCGAGGATCCCGCCGGCCCCGCCGCAACGGCGCGCCGGGCTCGCCGCGATGGGCGGCGGCTACGTCGTCCAGGCCATCGGGTACTTCGCGGCGCTGCAGTTCGTTCCGGCCGGCCTGGTCGCGCTGCTGCTCTATCTCTTTCCGCTGTTCGTGGTGCTGCTGTCTCGGGCACTGGCTCTCGAACCGCTCACCGGACGCCGACTCCTCGCACTGGCCGCCAGCCTCGCGGGCACCGTGCTCGCGCTCGGCAGCGCCCCGCTCGCCGGCGACTCCATCGACCCGCGGGGCGTTGCGCTTGCGCTCGGTGCGGCCGCCGTCTACGCGGGGTACATCGTGCTGGGCGCACGTGCGACGCGAGGCGTGCATCCGATCGCGGCGTCGGTTCGCGTGATGGCGAGCGGTGCGGCGATCGTCGCCGCGATCGTGGCCGCGCGCACGGCGAGCGGTCTTCCGGTCGCGTTTCCGACCGACGTGGCGGGCTGGGGCGCGGTGTTCGCGGCCGCCACCGTCTCGACCGTGGTCGCGGTATCCGCCTTCTTCGCGGGACTGAAGGTGCTGGGCCCGTCGCGGACGTCGATGATCTCGACCTTCGAGCCGGTGGTCACCGTCTGCCTCGCGGCACTGCTGCTCGGCGAGGTGCTGCAGCCCGCCCAGTTCGCCGGCGGCGCGCTCGTACTCGCGGGCGCCTGGCTACTCGCCACCGAGCGGCACTGACCGAGTACGGGCCACCGAGCGCAGGTCGCCGAGGCCTTCACGATCGGGCGGCCGCGGCGGCCCGCACGATCACCCCGCCGCGAGCGCCTCGGCGACGAACTCCATCCGGTCCTGGCCGAAGAACATCGCGTCGCCCACGAAGAACGTGGGTGCACCGAACACGCCGCGTGCAACCGCCTCGTCGGTGTCGCGACGCAGCGCGTCCTTCACCTGCGGGTCCTCGATCATCGCGGCGAAACGATTCGGGTCGATCCCCGCCTGCGCGGCGACCTCGGCGAGCGTCGCCGGGTCGCCCAGATTGCGCGGCACCGCCCACATGGCGTCGAACATCGCATCCAGATACCGCGGCAGCGCCTGCGGGTCCTGCAGGCGCAGCGCGATCGCACCGCGCATCGGGCCGATCGTGTTCACCGGGAACCAGGGATTGAAGACGAACGGTACCGACAGCCGCGCGGCCCAGCGGGCGAGGTCGTCGGCGGCCCACCGCGCCTTGGCCGCGACCTCGACCGGACTGCGGTTGCCCGTTGCCCGGAACACGCCGCCCAGCAGCATCGGGCGCAGTTCGGGCGCAGCGCCGGTACGCGTGACCCAGGCCGGAAGCGACTTCCATGCGATGTAGCTGTAGGCGCTGCCGACGTCCAGCCAGAGTTCGTAGCGACGCGCAGCGACCGCTCGGTCCATGTCGTTCCTCCAGGGCTCACCAGGGTTCGGTCCAGGGTCGCAGGTCGATCTCGTGCGTCCATGCGTCCCGGGGCTGGCCGTGCAGCATCCAGTAGGCCTCGGCAATGTGATCCGGGTCGAGGATCCCGCCGTGCACCTTGGCCGCGTAGCGCTCGGGAAACCGCTCGCGGATGAACGCCGTGTCGATCGCGCCGTCGATCACGACGTGCGCGACATGCAGCCCCTGCGGACCGAGCTCGCGCGCCATGCTCTGGGCGAGCGCACGCAGCCCGGCTTTGGCGCCGGCGAACGCGGCGAAGCCGTCTCGCCCGCGCAGGCTCGCGCTCGCGCCGGTGAACAGGATCGTGCCCCGGCCTCTGGGCAGCATGACCCGCGCGGCCTCGCGCCCGGCGAGGAACCCTGCGAAACACGCCATCTGCCAGACCTTCAGGTACACCCGCGAGGTGGTCTCGAGGATGCCATGACGCACGTTGCCGCCGACGTTGAACACCGCGACCTCGATCGGGGCGACCTCGCGTTCGATGCGTTCGACCAGCGCGACGGTCGCGTCCTCGTCGCGCGCATCGCAGGCGAAACCATGGGCCTCGCCGCCGTCGGCCCGAATGCTCGCAAGCAGCGGCTCGAGCCGTGCCGCGTCGCGCCGGGTCACGCAGGCGACGTAGCCCTCACGCGCGAAGCGCCTCGCGATCGCCGAGCCGGTCGCATCGCCCGCGCCCACCACCCACACCGCCCGTCGCTGCGGCCCGTCCGCCATATCAGCGCCTCATGGCGGCACGCCGCACCGAGCCCGGTCGCCGGCTCAGGCCGACGCGCCGGAGGCGTGCAGCACCGCGCCGTCCGGACCGGCCACCGAGACCCGCAGCGGAATGCCCTGCGCGACGCTCTGACCGACCGTGCAGAACTGCTCGAACTGCGCGAGCGCCCGGCCGAGCTTGGCAGGATCGTCCGGCACGCGGCCCATCGACAGCTGAACATCGATGCGCAGCACCCGCAGCCGACCCTCGGCATTGCGTCCCACCTCTGCATCCGCGCTCGCCGATAGGGGCTCGGCGTCCAAGCGGAACTTGCGCAGCGCGAAGAGCAGCGAGTCGGTCATGCAGTTCGCCACCGCCGCGAGCAGCAGCTGCGACGGCGACGGCCCTTGGCCGGCGCCGAGCGGGGGCGGCTCATCGGCGATCAGCGGCTCGCGCGCCGGATCCCAGGTGATCTCCATCCGATAGTCGTGCCGCTGGCGCAGCGACACGGAGCGGCGCGCCTCCGACATCGCAGCCCCCTGCCTACAGCGTGCGGCCGAGGAACGCGGACATCCGGTCCCACGCCTGCTGCGCGCATGCGGCGTCGTAGACGTCGCCGCGACGCTCGTTGAAGAACCCGTGTGCCGCCTCGTAGCGGTGGATCTCGGGCGTGCGGCCCGCGGTCTTCATCGCCTGCTCGAGCGCGTCGGCGGCGGCCGGGGTGCACCAGTCATCGCGGTTCGCGAAGTGCCCCTGGAACGGCATCGCAATCGCCGCGGGGTCGGCGAATTCCTTCGGAGGAATGCCGTAGAAGCAGACCGCCGCAGACACCTCCGGGACGTG
>JBIKMO010000257.1:0-6323 GCA_044359175.1 Burkholderiaceae bacterium
GCTCGACGGACCTCCTGCCGCGAGGGGTCGCCTTCGATGTCCCAGGGAACGTCGGGCGCCACCAGCTTCACTCGCATCTCCCAGCCCGGGCCTTCGACGTGAACGTGCGGCGGCGCGTGGTCGCCCGTGATGATACGCAGCGACAGGGCGCCGGACCTGATCGATGGCACGATAACCCAGCGTGTTGGGTTTTTCAAGCGACCGGGGCAGGCAGCCCGCCGCGTGGATTCATCGCAGTCTGGCGTGATGCCGCCGGCGCCGCATCGGCCGGACGGCCGATGCACACGGCCGAGGCCGGACGCGGCCGACGCGGCGCTCGTGCCGCTGCGGACCGGCGCCCGTCCGCGGGTGCGCGAGCGATGCCGTGTCCACCCGAGACGCTCCCGCTCGGGTGGGCTCGACGGTATCGGGTCCGGCGAATGGCAGACTACGTGCCAGAGCGGCTGCCAGGCAAGGTGGCATACTTGGCGGGTATCCCACCGGATCTCCGATGAAGAGCGCCCTCACCGTCGACAGCGCCGGCCGGATCGTCCTGCCGAGCGAGGCGCGCCGCCTGCTGAACCTGCGCCCCGGCTCGCGCCTGCGCCTGACGATCGTGGCCGAGCGGATCGAACTGACGCCCGAGCCGCAGACCGAACAGGCCCCGTCGACGTCGCCGACCGGTCGGCGGGTGCTGTCGCCGACCGGCACGCCCACCGACGCCTCGGCCGCGACCCGCGCCGAACGCACCCTGCAGTCCCGGACGCGTCGCGGGCGATGACGGCGCTGCTCGACACCTCGATCGTCATCGCCTCGCTGGACCCCGACGAGCCCCGACACGCCGCGTGCGACCGCCTCGTCGCCGGTGGCGGCCACGTGCTCTTCGCTCACGCCCTCGCGGAAACCTTCTCGATACTGACCGGCGGCCGCCAAGGCCGCCGCCTCGCGGCGTCGCAGGCGGCCGCCCTGATCGACGCGAGCGTGCTGCCGTTCGTGACGCTGGTCGCGCTGAGCGGCCGGGAGACGGTCACCGCGCTGCGGGCCTGCGAGGCACGCGGCGTGCGCGGGGGCGCGGTGTACGACTGGCTCCACCTCGCGGCGGCGCGCAAGAGCGGCGCGACGCGACTGTTCACGCTGGACATCCGGGACTTCCAGGCGATCGCGCAGCCCGGAGACCCCGAGATCGTCTCGCCCTGACCGGGCCGCCGATGCGCGGCACCCGGGCCCGTGCCGTCCCGGCCGCGAGCGCGTCCGCCGCAGCCCCGGGAACCGCCACCCGGGCCGCCGCCCTCAGAACAGCCCGGTGATCGTGCCGTCGTCGTCCACGTCGATCGCGTGCGCGGCGGGCACCTTCGGCAACCCGGGCATCGTCATCACGTCGCCGCAGATCATCACCACGAAGCGCGCGCCGGCGGCGAGCCGCACCTCGCGAACGCGCACCACGTGGCCCTCGGGCGCGCCGCGCAGCGACGGGTCGGTGGAGAACGAGTACTGGGTCTTGGCGACGCAGACCGGCCAGCGGCCGTAACCGTCGGCCTGCAGCCTCGCGATCTGGGCACGCACTTTGGAATCGGCCTCGATGCCGCCGGCGCCGTAGATCCGAGTGGCCACCGCCGCCATCTTGTCCCACAGCGGCAGGTCGTCGTCGTAGGTGAAGCGCAGCGGCGCCGGACCGTCGACGGCGGCGGTCACCACCGCCCGCGCCAGGCCCTCGGCGCCCGCCGCGCCCTCGGCGTAGTGGCGCGCCACCTCCACCGGCACGCCGAGCGCGCCCACGCGGCGCGCGAGCAGCTCGATCTCGGCGCCGGTGTCGTGCGCGCGGTGGTTGATCGCCACCACGCAGCGCAGTCCGAAGCCCTGCAGGTTGCGCAGGTGGCGCTCCAGGTTCGGCAGCCCGCGCTCGAGCGCCGCGAGGTCCTCGCGCTCGACGTCGGCCACCTCCACGCCGCCGTGGAACTTGAGCGCGCGCACGGTCGCGACCACCACCGCCGCCGACGGCCGCAGCCCCGACGCGCGGCACTTGATGTCGACGAACTTCTCGGCGCCCAGATCCGCGCCGAAGCCGGCCTCGGTGACCGCGTAGTCGCCGAGCTTGAGCGCGGCGCGCGTGGCCACCACCGAGTTGCAGCCGTGCGCGATGTTCGCGAACGGGCCGCCGTGCACCAGCGCCGGCGTGCCCTCGCGCGACTGCACGAGCGTGGGCAGCATCGCGTCGCGCAGCAGCGCGGCCATCGCGCCCACGGCGCCGAGCTCGCGCGCGCGGATCGGCGCGCCGTCGGCGCGGTGGCCGACCACGATCTCGGCGAGCCGCGCCTTCAGGTCGGCCAGGCCGTCGGCCAGGCACAGGATCGCCATCACCTCCGAGGCGACCACGATGTCGAAGCCGGTCTCGCGCGGCACGCCGTTGGCCGTGCCGCCCAGCCCCACGACGACGTCGCGCAGCGCGCGGTCGTTCATGTCCACCACGCGCCGCCACGCGATGCGACGCGTGTCGAAGCCGAGCGCGTTGCCGTGGTGGACGTGGTTGTCGATCATCGCGGCGAGCAGGTTGTGCGCGAGCGCGATCGCCGAAAAGTCGCCGGTGAAGTGAAGGTTGATGTCCTCCATCGGCACGAGCTGCGCACGCCCGCCGCCGGTGGCCCCGCCCTTCATGCCGAACACCGGCCCGAGCGAGGGCTCGCGCAGCGCGATCACCGGCCGCTTGCCGATGCGCTCCAGGCCGTCGGACAGCCCGATCGTGGTCGTGGTCTTGCCCTCGCCCGCCGGGGTCGGCGAGATCGCGGTGACCAGGATCAGCCGCCCGTCCGGACGCGGCGCGAGCGACTTGAGCAGCGCGGTCGACAACTTGGCCTTCAGGTGGCCGTGCGGAATCAGGTCGGCCTCGTCGATGTGGAGGCGGTCGCGGGCGAGTTCGAAAATGCGGCGGGGGGTGGCAGGCATCGGGCGGGTCCGGGCGGCGGGGCACACGCCGTGCAGCGTACCCGCCCGGGCGCGCGCCGAGAACGAGGTCTCGTTCCGGCGGTCGGGAATCGTGCGTGAACGCGCGCCGATCGTGCCGCTCGTGCCTGCCGCGCGGAACGCGGGTCCCGAGGGCGGCGGGCGGCCCCGACGGCTGCGGTAGACTGAGCTGGTCGCCGCTTCGAGCCCCCGACCGAGATGATGCCGTCCGGCCCCGGCCGCCCGTGGCGCTCCCTGAGCCGTCTGGTTCCGCCGCTGTTCGGCGTCGCCGCGCTGATCGCGGCACTGGCCGTGGTCATGCAGTTCTGGGAACCCGCCCCGCCCGATCGCGTCGTGATGTCCACCGGCCCCGAGGGCGGCGCGTACGAACCGTTCGCGCGGCGCTACCGCGCGGCGCTCGCGCGCCACGGCGTCACGCTCGAGCTGCGCACTTCCTCCGGTGCGGTCGAGAACCTTGCGCGGCTGCGCGATCCGGACTCCGACGTGGAGGTCGCGATCGTGCAGAGCGGTCTGCCCCACGATGCCCGCGACGAGCGGCTGATGTCGCTCGGCAATCTGTTCCTGGAGCCGGTGTGGCTGTTCGTCCCGGCCGCGCAGCCGATCGACGACGTCCGCCAGCTCGCCGGCCGCCGGATCGCCATCGGCGGGTCCGGCAGCGGCACCCACGCGATCGCGAGCGCTGCGCTGCGGATGTACGGGTTCGACCAGCCGCCCACCCGCATGATCGCGATCGGCGGTCCGGAGGCCGGGCGCGCGCTGCGCGGCGGCGGCGTGGACGCGGCCTTCTTCGTCGGCGCACCCGACTCGCCGGCGATCGCCACGCTGCTGCGCGACCCGGACGTGCGGCTGGTGAGCGTGCAGCGCGCCGACGCGTTCGTGCGCCGGATGCCGGTGCTCTCCAAGGTGGTGCTGCCGGCCGGCGTGATCGATCCGGCGACCGACGTGCCGGCCCGCGACGTCACGCTGGTGGCGACCACCGCGATGCTGGTGGCTCGCGATCGCCTGCACCCGGTGATCGTCGACCTGCTGGTCGAGGCCGCGCGGGAGGTGCACTCGGAGGGCACGATCCTGAACGCGCCGGGCGTGTTCCCGAATCCGACGCCGGGCGCCTTCGCGCTGTCGCCCGACGCCGAGCGCTACTACCGCGACGGACCCGGGCTGCTCAGGCGCTACCTACCCACCTGGGCGGCGGTCTGGGCCCAGCGGCTGCTGTTCGTCGGCATCCCGCTGATCGCGATCTTCGGCCCGCTGCTGCATTTCGCGCCGCGGCTGTGGTCGTGGCAGATGCGCCGGCGGATCTACCGCTGGTACGGCGAGCTCAAGCTGATCGAGGCCGCGGTCCGCGACGGCCGCGGCGACGCCGCCGCGCAGCTGCGCCGCCTGGGCGAGATCGACGAGCGCCTGAAGCGGCTGCGCACGCCGAACTCGTTCGGCGCCGACCTGTACCTGTTGCGCTCGCATGTTCAGTTCGTGCGCGACCTGCTGTCGCGGCAGGCCCCGAGCGCCGGCGCGACCGACGGCGCGGCGCAGGTCTGATGCGCACGACCGTTCGCACCGCAGCCGCGGCCGGCGTGATCGCCGCGGCGCTCGCGCTGGGTGGCTGCGCGCCGCTGCTGCAGGTCAAGGCGATGGACGGCGTGATGTCGGCCGACCCGCTGCCCCCGGGCGAGCTGCGCACGCGCTTGCAGGTCCGGCTGGCCGCCGGCGAGTTCGCCGAGCGCGTCGAGCTCGCGGCCGACCGGATCGCCGCCGGCTCGGCGGATCCCGCGGTCCGCATCGCGGCGCTGCGCTGGAAGATCGGCGCGGTCTCGGCGGTCACCGCCTCCGGGCTGCGCCAGCCGGGCCAGCATGCGCTGGTCGACACCTGGGCGCTCGCGCTGCAGATGGAACGGCTGTTCGCCGAGGGCGGCGCACGCGAGGCCTTCGGCGACCAGCAGCCGACCGCGGTCGAGACCGCGGGCGCGCTCGCCCGCGACATCGAGGCGCTGGCCGCGAGCCTGCTCGAGCCGCCGGCGCTCGAGGCCTACCGTCGCCTGCTCGCCGCCCACGTGGCGCGGGCGCCGATCGCCGACCTGGAGTTCGGGCGCGAGCCGATCGCCGCCGCCTGGCTGCGCGTCGCCCTGACCGTGGGCGGCGTGCCCGGCACGCTCGGTACGGTTTCCGAAGTGCTGGCCGACGCGACCGACCGCAGCGACACCTACGCGCGCAGGCTGCCGGAAGCCCTGCGCTGGCGCGGCGAACTGGCGCTGCGCGAACAGGAGGCACGCCTCGTGGGCCTGGACCGCGCGGTCGCGTCGATCGACCGCGAGTTCGCCGAGATCGGGCGGCTCGCCCGCGAGCAGCCCGAGCGCGCGTGGCGCGAACTCGAACGGGTGCGCGCCGAGCTGTCGGGCGCGCTCGCAGCCACCGGCCAACGCTGGAGCGAGTCGCTGAGCCGGCTGCGCGACGAGCGGATCGCGATCGGCCACGCGCTCGAGGAGACGCGCATCGTGATCGACGCGACCCTGGAGCGCGAGCGGCAGGCGCTCGGCCGTGCGTTCGACGCGCAGCGCGAGCAGATCGCCGAGGCCTTGGACCGGCAGCGCGCGGCACTCACCGCCGACGGCGAGCGGATCGCGACCGACCTCAGCCGGCTGTGGCTGGAGCGCTCGCAGTCGATGCTGCGCGATCTGCTGATCGGACTGGGCGCGTTCCTCGCGGCGATCGCGCTCGGCGGCTTCGGCCTGGGCTTTCTCGTCGCGCGCGCCCTCGGTGCGCGACGCGGCCGCGACCGGCCTGCCGCGGGCGCCCGACCGGGCTGAACCGGTCCGCGACCGTCAGGGCAACGCGGGCCGATCGGGGCATTCGGCCTCGCGGCCGCGCACCCCGTGCCGGCACCTCACGCGGGCACCTCGCGGCCGTCCCAGCCGAACACGCGGCCGCTGTCGGCCGGACCGAGCCGATCGAGCACCTGCAGCAACGCCGCAGCCGACTGCGCGGGGCTCAGCAGCTGGCCCGGCGCAACGGTGGATCGGAACGGGGCCGACAGCGGCGTGTCGACCGTGCCCGGGTGCAGGCCCACGCACACCCCCTCGCGCGCGGTGCGCGCCCACTCGATCGCGGCGGTGCGCAGCAGCTGGTTGAGCGCAGCCTTCGAGGCCCGGTAGCCGTACCAGCCGCCCAGCCGGTTGTCGGAGATGCTGCCCACGCGCGCCGAGATCGCGGCGAACGCGGCGGGTCCTTCGCGCGGCATCACCGGCAGGAAGTGCTTGGCGGCCAACGCCGGTCCGGTGGCGTTGACCGCGAACAGCCGCGCGAGCCGTACCGGATCGAGCATCGCCAGCGACTTCTCCGGGCGCAACCCGTCGGGCGCGTGCAGCAGGCCGCTGGCGACGATCACCCGGCGC
>JBIKMO010000055.1:0-20045 GCA_044359175.1 Burkholderiaceae bacterium
GGCCCGGATCCCAGTGCCATGTTGTAACGGGTGTTGATGGCAGCGGTCGCGAAGTGGTTGGCAAAGCGCTTGGCGGCAGCAACCCGGGCGGGGTCGCTGCCCTTCATGACGGCGAAGCCTTCGTTGAACAGGAAGCCCTTGTTGTCGGTCAGGCGCGTGAGAAGTCGGCACGGGAACCGCTCGCGCACCGCCTGCCATCCGCCGGTGTTCCAGAACGCCACAGAGAGATCGCCCGCGCTCATTGCGTTGATCATCTCTGCGTTGTTCGCTACGACTCGCCCGATCTGCCCGCGCTCCGCCAACTCCTTCATGAAGGCCCAGCCGGGTTCGATGTTGCGCTCGTTGCCGCCGCGCTGCATGGCAAGGCTGACCAGCAGCAGGCCGGAAAGATTGACCGGGACGGGCACACACAGCTTGCCGCGGAAGCGTGGTTCAAGAAGCTGCTCGATGCTCTCGATCGGTGCGCCGGACACTAGGTCTGTGCGATAGCCCCAGAACGCGCCGGCAGTGGAAAGCGGCACCGTCATCTTTTGCCCGGCGGCGTTCTTCTTGAAGAAGATGTCAGGAATCTCGCGCAGCGCAGGCATCTCATCTTCGCTCACCGGCTCCATCCATCCGGCTTGCATCATGGCGTCGAAGACCGGATCCCAGCCCGCGATCAAGTTCTGCTGGATACGGGGGAACAAGGGACGCAGGCGACCAACCACCGCCATGGCGCCACCGGCGTGCAGTTCCCACTGGATGCGGTCGCCGGTCGCGCGCATCCATTCCTCCCCGATCGGGCGGCAGACCTCGATCCACTGCGCGCCCCACATCACCACCAGAAGTTGTTCGCCGCGCGGTTGTGCGAAGACCGGGCCCGAGGCTCCGGCTGCCGCCATCGCCGCCATGCTCGAGAGAAATGCCCGCCTGTTAGTGGTTGCCATTGACGTACCCCCCCAAAGAGTCTTGGCATGGAACATGCATGTTCCATGCCAGCGAAGGACGCCTCCATGCAACCCGAACTGATTCTGACCGAAGCCACCATCCTGACCACTGCCGCCCCGCCCATTGGACGCGGATGGCTCGCCATGGGCGGCGGGCTCATTCTGGGACTGGGGCCGATGGAGACGCTTCCACCGAGCGACGCTCCCGTGCTGCCGCTGCCAGGCCGCGTACTGACGCCGGGCATGGTCAATATCCACACCCATGCCGCGCTGAACCTGATGCGCGGCATTGCGATAGATATGGGCTTCGCGCCCGCATACACCCCCGGCGTGCCACATGGCCACGAGGTGGGGGCCGAGGAGGCGGAGATACTGGCCCGCCTGGGCGCGCTGGAGGCGCTGCTGGCGGGAACCACCGTAATGGTGGACAGCTTTGTGCATGGCAACGTGACAGCGCCCGCGATGTGCGGCCTGGGCCTTCGTGTCTGGGCTTGCGGCCGCCTGCACGATGTGGACTTCAGCCGAGTGCACCTAGCCGATTGGGAGTACAGCGACGCGATCGGCGCGAGGCGGATGACAGAGCTCTCGGACTTGGTGCGGGACTTCAATGGGAGCCACGGCGGGCGGGGGAACGTCATCGTCATCCCGCACGCGCCCGATACCTGTTCTTCCGGACTGCTGCGCCGGGCAGGGGAGTTCGCCCGCGCGAACGGGCTCAAGGTCTCGACACACCTCTCGCAATCCAAACTGGAGAACACCCAGATCCAGTCGCGTGACGGCTGTTCACCGACGGAACTGCTCGAGCGCTGCGGCCTGCTCAACCAAGATCTCATCGCGGCGCACTGCATCCATATGAGTTCCGAGGACACTGCCCGCTTCGGCGCGGCCGGCGCCACAGTGGCGCACGTACCGAAAGGCAATGCGACCGGCGGCGCTGTCGCGAACACCCCTGCCCTCCGGTCGGCTGGCGCCAACATTGCCATTGGCACCGACAACCTGACGCAGGATATGGCCGAGCAAATGCGTTGGGCGCTCGCCAACGCGCGTACTCATTTGGGCCGCGTGGCCGATGACTGGCAACCGGAGGACGCGCTGGCCATGGCCACCAGCAACGGCGCGGAAGCGTTGGGCATGGGCCATCGCTTGGGAAGGCTCGCATCCGGGTTCGAGGCGGACATCGTTGCCTGGGATTTCCGCCGGCCGCACCTGGCTCCCCTTCTCGATCCCCTTGGCACGCTGGTGCATGACGCGAACGGGCGTGATGTCGAACATGTCTGGGTGCAAGGGCGACAGGTGGTGTCCGGCGGCCGCGCCCTGCTGGTGGACGAAGCTCGAGTCATTGCCGAGGCACAGGCGGTGGCCGAGGGCCTTTGGGCAAGGGCAGCAGCAGGCGCGAGAACCACTGCCCTATGAGCGCGATCATCCCCCTGCGCTTGCCCATGACCGCACCCGATGACCTGGCGGGCTTTGAAGCGTCGTTAGACAGCGGTCAAGTCGCGGCCGACGACATCGTGGCGCTATGGTGCAAGACCCGCGGCAACGGACTGCTGAACGATTTCACCAAACCTTGGGTGGATCTGCTGCTGCGCCTTGCTGTGGCGCGTCGCCTCGGGTGTTCCGAAGCCGAGGTCGCCAAGCGCCTGCTCATTCTCGTCTCCGGCGGGGCCGAGGGTGCGGTGTCACCGCATCTCGTCATCTGGTATCGCGGCCGCCCCGGCAGCCACGGCCTGCTGGCGGCGTTGGAGGGGGCCAACGTACCGCCGGCGGCGCAGGGCGGGACAGCACAGGCCGACATCACCTGCCGGATGGTCCAGTCCGCGATGGCGCGGCTATCCGTGGCGCCGCCCGCGGTCGGCCTCGTCGTGGTGCGCGCGCCGACGCAGGAGGGACTAGATGGTGCGACGCGTGCCCAAGCCGCGCAGGGTGTCGCCCGCGCGCTGGGTGGGACAACGGCGTTTTGTGATCGCGCCTTCGTCGTCGCGCGGCATGACGGGCCGGCGCAGCAGGTGTTCATGCTGGCCAACGGCCCTGGCGGGGATGCGGGCTTCGCCGTGGCCCATGGCCTGTTGAGCGACCCGTTGGATGCGCCCGGCGCCGCGGCCGTGCTCGCCCGGCTGGGGCTGGTGGCAGCGCCACAAATCCCCGACCCGACCCGCGTTGTGGCGGCCATCAGCAAGGGAGACGCCCCCGAGGGCAACCTGCTGCGTGGCCTGCCTCATGCCATGCGCCTGGACAACGATGTGGGCATGCACCGCCATTCCCGTGCGGCCTATGGCGCCATGCTCGGCGCGCTCATCGGCCATGGGGCTGTTCTGGTTTCGGGGGGCGCCGAGGCTCAAGGGCCCCCCGACGGCGGCTTCGTCAGCATCATCGCCAGCACGGGAGAAGCGCGACCATGACCGTGCCCGTCATTGACCTCTCGCCGATCCGCGGCCACGACCCAGCCGCGATCGCCACACTCGGCGCACAGGTAGACGCGGCCTGCCGCGAGATCGGCTTTCTCGTGGTGCGGGGGCACGCCGTTGACCCGGCCTTGATTGGAGAAGTGCGCCGGCTGGGCTTCGCCTTCTTCGACCTGCCTGAAGAAGAGAAGCTGGCGATGCGACCACCGCCCGGCACCTTCCTACGTGGCTACACCCCGCCCGAGACGAATACCCTCTCGCGATCCCGCGGGGTCGAGACGCCGCCCGATTTCCGCTCTTTGCTCTCGATGGGACGCCCTGAGCTGACGGGCGCGGAGTACCCGCAATATCCCGAGGCCCGCCCGTTCTACCGGCCGAATTTCTGGCCCGCGCGGCCACCCGGACTTCGCGCGGTGTACGAGGCCTACTTTCGCGAGATGGAGCGCCTGGCGAGCGAGATCATGGCGGCGTTCGCCGCCGCACTGTCCCTGCCGCTCAACTTCTTTGCCGACAAGATCAACAATCATTTCGCCGCCTTTCACGCGCTTCACTACGGCGCCCAGACGCAAGCCCCCAAGCCGGGTCAGCTGCGCGCCGGAGCGCACAGCGACTTCGGCAGCCTGACGATCTTGATGCCGCCGGCCGAGGGCGGCACGGGGCTGGAGGTGCAGAGCCCCGACGGCCACTTCTTGCCAGTGGATCCACCGCCCGGTGCCTATGTGGTGAACATCGGCGACCTCATGCAGCAATGGACGAATGGCCGCTGGGTCAGCACCGTCCATCGGGTCGTCAACCCTGCAGGCGAGGGTTGGCGGACGCGACGGATGTCGCTCGGCTTCTTCTGCCATCCAAATTACGATGCCGTGGTTGAAGCGCTTCCAAACACCGTGGCGCCTGGGGAGACGGCAAGGTACCCCCCGGTTCTGGCGGGCGTGTACATGAACCAGAGGATCAGTGCAGTGCGGCGGTAGTGCGTAGTGGGCGTGGCATTGCTGTGCCTATGCGCATCGCGGGTGCTTATCCGTTCTTCAAGCGAAGCCGTTGGAAACTCAGTCGAGACGGGTTCGAGGTTGAGCGCGAGGCCGCAGATCTCGATGCCGACAGTCGACGACAGTTGCGGCAGCAGAAGTCCAGGCCGATCTCCGACACCCTGCACGCGTGGCTCACTCTGCATCGGCACCAGGCGACCGAAGGTACCGCGATCGCGCGCGCGATCGACTACAACCTCAGGCGCTGGGACGCGCTCACTCGGATAGTCTGCACAACCCCCGACCCTTCCCGCTTGCTCGCGGACCTGATCGAGGCGTGACGGTCTGAGCCATGCAACAAGCCGACGTGGGTCTGGGCGTGTCGACGGAGCGTGCGCTTGCCACTCAGGCATCGACTCAACCCCGAACTCCCATCGCTCCTTGGTCCGTTCGGTCACGAGCCCGTACCAGCGCGCGTGCTCGCCGAAACACTCGGTGAACCTAATCGAAGCGTCCGCGGTATCGACGCCGCACCGTAAGCGCGCGGCGAACCCATCGTGTTCCCCCGTCGACCGAGTCTGATGAGGGTGTCCACCAGCGGAGATGGTGGACACCATGGCAAGTGGCAAGGGCAGATCGCGTCGGGTTCACGGCGAGCAGTTGAAGTCGATGGTGCTCGAGCGTTGCGCCCAGCCGGGCAAGTCGGTCGCAGCGATCGCCCTGGAGCACGGGTTGAACGCGAACCTGGTGCATCGGTGGCCTCGTATCGCCGAGGGCCGGGAGCCGGGGCGCCGGGCGGTGGCGGTGTCCGAGCAGTTCGTGGCGGTTCCGGTAATGGCGCAGTCGCCGGTCAGTGTGGCCGAGGAGTCGATCCGCATCGAGATCCGGCGCACGGGCGTCGTGGCGAACGTGCAGTGGCCGCTATCGCATGCAACGCAGTGCGCGGCGTGGATGCGCGAGCTGATGCGGTGATCCGCATCGATGCGGTGCGGATGGCCGTCGAGCCGCTGGACATGCGAGCGGGGACCGAGACGGCGCTGGGGCGGGTGACAAGGTGTTCGGTGAGGCGCGTGACCACCATGTGTACCTGTGGTAGAGGTGGGCGTCGGGCAGGCCTGAACGCCATGTTCGCCCGCCGCGATGCGCCCGATGACGGTGTCGTTCGGGCCCGTCGATGTCGCACCGCTCATGCCGGACGATCGGATCGTTCGTCGGCCGCGGACCCGGGGCAGGCGGTCCGGGGGCCCGGTGGGGACGGTGCTCCGTTAGCCTCGTGCGACGTCGCGCCGCTTCGACCCGAACGGCACGGTTCCCCCGAATTCGGATCATGCCTGCCGCCGCCTTCCCGCGCTCGCGAACCTTCCGTCCCTGCGCGCTCGCAGCGTTCCTGTCCGTGGCGGCCGCATCGGCGTCGCTCGCGTCTCCCCTCCCGGGTCTGAACCACCCCGAGAGGGCCGGCATCCTCTCCGGTCGGCTGGGTCAGCAACTCATCGTGGCCTGCGTCGAGCGAGGCGGTCGAGTCGCCTACTACCGGACGGCGGACGCCGTCGAGCACGCGCTGGTCGCCGACGGCGACGACTGGCTCGAGACCGTCGGCGGCACGCCCACCCATCGCTGGATCGGCAACTCCCACGGTGACGGCAGGCGCGTCGACCTCGCCACCGGCGAGGCGGTCGAGTTCCGGCTCGGACGATGGTTCGGCACCGAGCGGATTGCGGCGCCCTGCGCGTCGGCCATGTACACGCCGCAGGTCGCGGCGCCGGCAGACGCCCGTGTGACGGTGGGCGGACCCGGCGCCGCGGGCACGCGCCTGCCGATCGCGCGCAGCGCGCTGGCCACCGCCCGCGACCGCAGCTTCGTGGTCACGGCGAACGGAGAGCTCTGGGCCTGGGGTCAGAATCGCTTCGGGGAACTGGGCGATGGCACGGAGCAGCAGAAGGCGGCGCCGGTCCGCCTGGGGGTCGGCTTCGCGTCGGTCTTCGCCGGCCCCGGATCGGTGGTGGCGATCAAGCGCGACGGCTCACTGTGGTCCTGGGGCGAGCGTCGCTACGCGAACACGACCCGAGAACTGGCGCGTGGCGGCAGCGGCTTCGGCACCGGGATCAGCTACGAGACCCCCATGATCCGACGGATCGGCGAGGGGTTCGTGCACGCCAGCGTCGCGAGCCTGCAGTCCGGCGTCGTCGCGGTCGGACAGGATGGCAGCCTGTGGGCGGAGTACACATCGGCGGTGCACCCGATCCCGCCGTCGAAGGGCCGCGAGACCGAGTACGCCATGGATCCGCCGCGGCTCGTCCGCGTGGGGGACGGGTTCAGGCGTGCGCTGGTGTGGGAGGGCTCCGGGGGTACGTGCGTGCTCGGGCTCAAGTCCGACGGCACGCTGCTGGCCTGGGGCCGTGACCCGACGTGGCCGAGCGATCACCCGTTCAATGCGGATCGGCCGTCCCGGGTGGACGATGGCTTCGTCGATCTGGTCGAGGGGTACGTCGCGATCAAGGCCGACGGCAGCCGATGGAGGATCCGGCCGCAGGTGTGGCCCGCGGACCGGCGAAATTCACGGGAGGAGGTGACCTGCCACGCGAAGGCGGCGCGGATCGAGGACCCTCCGGGCGCGCTCGACGTGAAGGTGCTGCGCAGCACCCCGAGCGGACAATCGATCGCCATCGACCGTGACGGCGGCCTGTGGGCGTGGGGAACGGGCTACCCCGACTCGGCCCCTCTGGGCGACGGCGCCTCGGCGCCGCGTCCGCAGCCGGTGAGGATCGGCGAGGGCTTCGTCGACGTCTCGGCGCAGGGCGCCCAGCACCGCGTCGCCCTGCGCCGGGACGGCACGGTCTGGTTCTGGGGGGACCACTTCGAGTCGTGGAGCAACAGAGTGTGGAGGTACCAGCCGCCATGGACCGTCGCGCCGCCCACCGTCGTCGGCAGGAAGCTGCGCGCCGTCGCGGCCGGGGGGCGGCACGCCCTCGCGCTCGGCGAGGACGGGCGGGTCCGGGCCTGGGGCTACAACGGCGCGGGCCAGGTCGGCCTCGACCCGGATACGGCCGTGGTCAGCCGGCCGGTCCGCCTGCTGGGGGGCGTCACGTCGGTGGCGGCGGGAGCGGCGCACAGCCTCGCGCTGCGGCGCGACGGGACGCTCCTCGGATGGGGCGCCAACGACTGCGGTCAGCTCGGCCGCCCCGACCCGGCAGCAGCGAGCCACCGCCCTGTGATCCTCGCCAGGCGGATCGAGCGGATCGCCGCCGGGATCTCCGCCTCGTACGCGATCGCCGCCGACGGGACGCTGTGGCGCTGGGGCGTCGAGGACTTCCAATGCCTGGCCGGGGGCTGGCGCCCCTGGGCCGGCTTCGGTCGACCGGCGAAGCTGGGGACGGGGTTCGCGGAGGTCTTCGCCGACCATGGCGCGGTCCTGCTCGTCGATCGCGAGGGCGCCTGGTGGGAGCTCGACGAGGCGTGGCGGCGTGACGCTCCACCGCTGCGCGCGTTGGGCAGGCACGGCCATGCCCGCATCGTGAAGGTCCGCTCGACCTACTTCGGCCTGCGGTCCGACGGAACGCTGCATGCATGGGGAAGGCGCTCGCACCCCGCGCTACCCGACGCGCAGCCGGACGAGCCGGTCGATGCGACCGTCTCCGTCGAAATGGGTCATGGCCATGCCGCGATCGCCGTCTCGGCCGGATATGCCCTTTCCGTTGGCCGCGACGGCAGCGTGCATGCCTGGGGCGACGTTTCCGGGCACCCGGTCGGCCCGGCGCGCGACGCGTCGCAAGGCGGCGGCGCACCGCTGCCGATCGGGTCGGACTTCTTCTCGGTCGCTGCGGGCGACCGGGTCTCCTTCGCGATCCGGGCGGACGGGACGCTGCTCGGCTGGGGCGACACCACCGTCGGGCAGGCGGGAGTCGGTCGCGCCATCCCGTTCAAGCCGGTCCGCGTCGTCCTCGCGCGCCGGGGTGACGCGGCGGGCCGATCGTCCGCGGCGAAGGCATCGCCGCCTCGCTGAGGGCGCGCCGGGATCGCGCACGGTCACTCGAAGTACAGGATCCCCCAGCTCACCAGGAAGACCGCGACCGCGCACGCGAGCGTCACCACGACCGCCGCGACGAACCTGGGCCACGATCTCGCCCGCCAGGTGCCGATCATCCGTGCGATGGCGCCGACGTACGCGACGGTCGCGAGCAGGTGCGTCAGGACGACCATCGTGACATCGGGGGAGGCGAAGCCGGGCAGGCGACCGAAGAGGTCGTGGCCGGCGAACCCGCGCGGCGCGTCTTCCGCCAGGAACACGACGAGCGGGCCGACCGACGCGGCGGCGGCGAGGCACAGGGCCTCGCGGATGGGCCATGCGACGCCGGCCGGCGCGCGTGCGGACCGGGCGATCGCAACCGGGGTCGCGACGAAGTAGGTCGCCAGCACGAGCAGCCAGACCACCAGGGACAGCGCGTGCCCGGAGGCTCCCGGCGGCCCCACGACCGCAGGCCGATGCACCCTGACCCACCCCAGACCTGCAAGCGTCACGACACCGAGCAGCAGTCCCAGGCCGACGAGCACGGCGGGATGGATCGGTCGCGTCATGGATGTGCAGCCTCGTGCGGCGAGCGACGACTCTGGCCAGAGTGTCACAGCGTACCCGCTCAGGACGGCCGCTTCCGCAGCCGTCCGGATGCGTCGCGAGGCGCGCTGTCGCAACGGGATCGGCCGCTCATCGGACGGGTCGGCAGACGGGCATTCAGGTCGTTGGGCCTTGGCCGGGGCGTCACTCGTCGGACCGGAACAACCCGTTTCGCGGAGCGATCCGTACCGAGCGTTTCCCTTGGTTCATTGCGAGCGTGGATCGCGCCGCCGATCTCAGACCGCGAGTCCGCGCTGTCGGTCGGCCGCGCCGTGCGACGCATGAGACGCGGTGGGCGAGTTCGGCCGGTCAGAGTCATTCACCGGCAAGGCAAGTCGGTGAGGTCGATCGCCAAGGAACTCGGCGGCTCACGCAACACGGTGCGGCGCTACGTGCGCGAGGCGGGTGCGCCCCGGTACGGGCCGCGAGCGTCGCGACGGTGCAAGCGGGGCCCGTACACGCCGTACGTGCTCGAGCGCGTGCAGGCTGCGCGGCCGAACAGGATCCGGTGCGGGCCTGCACCGCTGCCAGGAAACGAACGCCGGATTGTCCGCCTCCTCGATGAAGACGTGCGAGTTACAGCAAAGCAGGTCGGGCCATTCTGGTCTCGACCGCGTCGAGCACCGCGGGATGGTGAACGAGCTCCGAGACGAACGTGAAGAGCAGGTGCGCCTCGTGCCGAAGGTCGCCTCGCAGAAGGCGCACGTACGGCCGGTCTGCGCAACGTGTCTGCTCGCGCATCGCGCGCGCGATGCTCGTCGCTCCAGTGGCTGCCCGCCGGCATCGGAGGCCGCGTTGGGCCCAGGGTGGAGCGGCTGCCTCGGGGCAGCCGTCCGTCCTCTTGTCGCCACCGGTCCACTGTTGGGCACCGTGTATCGCTGCGCGCGCGGCGCCTGCGCGAGCGCGCCGCGCAGTTGGCCGATGGGGACCGGGCTTTGGCTGCTGCTCGTCACGTCGCGCGTCGGCGCGGCCGCCCCGGGTGGGCGTCTCGCACGGTACCGAATGTCCGGGCCCGCGGCATCGCAGGCGGGGCCCGTGGACGGCCAGGCTCAGCACTGCCTCGGCTCGCACGTTGCGGCGATGCCCGGTGGCGCTGTCGGGATCCCGATCGGTTCGCCAGTGACGTGCGGCGTCTCACCGAGGCCGCAGCTCGAGTCGGCCGACCCTTCACGATCGCTCATCGGCGTGCGGCCTGCACGAGCTCGGCCGCCAACCCGGCAGCGAGGAGGACCGCTGCGATCACGTCGGCGGTGACCACGCGGCCGATCGAGGCGTTGTAGCCGCCGACCACGAATGCCACGGCGATGAAGCTTGCGGCGCTGAACAGTCCGACCCCGAGCGCCGCGAGCCGCAGCGACGGCAGTGCGGCGGCGCTCAGCATCAGCACGCCGAGAACGCCGAAGAGCAGGGCCCGGTGCTGCAGCAGGATCGCCGTGTTCGGGTCGGTCACTTCGATGCCGTACAGCCGCGTGAGCGCCTGCGGGCTCGCCACGCCGGATACCGGCAGCAGGTGAATGAGGCCCGCGACCACGAGCGCGACGATCGATACGACCTTCATGCGACGTTCTCCCGTTGGTTGTGCTGCATCCGACGCATCGAGCGCCCCCTCCCGCGAGCGCGATCGGGGGGGGGGCCGGCCCGGCCCGGAAATTTCGAGCGGCAAGCCGACCGCCGATCGACAATCCGCTCAGGACCCGCTGCCACGCGTTGCGGCGCATCCGACTCGAGCCGACAATTCCGGGGCTCGAACTCCCGGCGATCCGCCGCGCGCCCGACTCGCGCACCGTCCCGCCACCGCACTGCGACGCGTCGATGGGTCACGGGATCAGCCTCTCGAATCCGCGCGACCCGTCCAATCCAATCATGCCGCCGCTGCCCGCCGATGGCTTTCATCGCGCGCCTGTCCCGCCCCGGATCTGCATCGGGCGGGCACGCGCCCTCTACGTCGGTCCAGGGCTGGACCTGGCGCCGCACCTGAACGTCGCGACGACGCTGGTGGTGTCGCGCGAGCAGCCGTTCCTGCTCAGACTCTGGAGCCCGGCGAAAGCCTGGTCGGCTTGGCGTCCGTACTGGGTCGCGAGCATCCCGTCGGCGACGCTGCACCACCTGAAGGCGATCGGACCGGTCGCCTTCCTGTATCTCGACCCGGTGACCGCGCGGCTCAGCGCGTGGGACCCGGAGCGGCTGTCGCAGGGTCGCGAGCGCCTGATCGGCGTACGAACCCCACTGGGTATCCAGACTGCCTTCGGCGCGTTCGGCATCGCGCCCGCGGAGCCTACGGACGCGCGCATCGCGCGGGCGGTGCTGCAGGTCGACCGCAACCCCGCGGCCTTCGGGCGGATTGGCGAGGCGGCGGCGCTGGCCTGCCTGTCGCCGTCGCGGTTCCGTGCGCGCTTCGACGCCGAGATGGGTCTGCCGTTCCGGCGCTATCGGCTGTGGAGCCGGATGGCGGTGGTGATGCGCGCGATCGTCTCCGGGGGGTCGCTGACCGAGGCCGCGCTCACGGCGGGCTTCTCGAGCTCGGCCCACCTGAGTAGCGCATTCAAGCGAATGTTCGGCCTATCGCCGAGCGACGTCGTGTCGCTGCGGGCGGAGTTCGACCTGTCGGAAGATCCGGTGCTTCGGCTCGACCCCCAGGCCGAGCGTCCCCTTCGGCGGGCACACGGCGCCACGTCGACCGGGTGACACTCGGCTGCAGCCGCACATCAAGCTCCGGCAGGCGGGACTCCAGCGAACGCCCGGCGCGACGATCGGCTCGAGACGAGATCCCCGGAGTCGGCTTCTACGGACGACCTGGATCGATTGCGACCGCTGCTCGGCCAGGTGACCGCCACCGCGTCACGGCGGCGCTTCGGCCCGTCCGCGAGCCCTTCGGCCCCTGGGGGACGCCCACCGCCGCTGAGCGCCGAGCGGCGATCGAACCGAGTCGGGCGCGCACGGTCGGCGATGTCAGTCGGTGTCCTGCGCGAGCTGCTTTTGCTGTTCCTGGAAGCGCTTCACGCGGTAATCGTGCTCGTCCTGCAGGTTCTTCCAGTACGTGGCATTGGCGAGCATGAACCCGACGATGACGATCAGAACGATCGTGAGAAAGAAAGGGATCGACACGGACTTCTCCTGAGCGGCCGCCGCAGGGGTCAGCCGAGACATCGGACGCGCGAGCAGACGCGTGCTGGAGTTGCGATTGTGCCTCGCTGCAGGTGACCGGCCGTACGAGGGCCCGTCGCGCAGTCGGGATTCGGAGCACGACCGGAGCCGCGACGCGACGAACGGTCGCTGCTAAGCTCTCCGCGAGGGGGCGGCGCACGACCCCAAAGGGAGAGACATGGACGACGTCCGCACGGGCCGCCCGGCCCGGCAGTACGTGGTGTGGGCCGTGCAGGCAGCGGCCGCACTGGTCGCCGCGCTGTGGGGCTACGACTTCGGCGCCCAGCTGTCCGGGTGGGTGCTTGGTGTGGTCGCGGCGGCCAACTGCGGCGTCTTCGCCGCACTGCTGGCGGGTGCCGCGATTCACCGGCTGCTCGGCACGCCGGGAGTCCGTGGTCCGGACTGAGTCGCCTGCGAGCCGCTTCAGCTCGGCGAGTGCCCCTGCAGCTCGCGCCACTTGCGCTGCCGGTACTCCAGCTCCTCGCGGACGTTCTTCCAGTAGTACGCGTTGACGACGCCAGTGCCGACGACGGCGAACAGGGCGATGGTGATCCAGAAGGGCAGCGACACGTTGGACTCCTCGGGACCCGCGGGTTCGACGGGCCGGTCAGGGTGCGGGGCACCGTTCGGAATGGATCCTGTTGGCAACGGGAGCCTCACCTCGAGACCCGCGGCCGCGGGCCCCGCAGCAGGGCGGTCAGCAGTGCGGCGGTGGTGAGCAGCAGCACGATTTCGACTAGGTAGACGCTGGTGAAGCCGGTGGCCCGCGCATCGACGCCGGCGAAGGCCGTGCCCCGCGCGGCCACGGCGAGCGCGTCGGCGAGCAGCCCACCCAGGGCGATCGCGATGCCTGCGCAGGTCGCCTGGACGGCTCCCCACGCGCCGAGCGCGAGCCCTGCCTGCGAAGGAGGCGCGCTATTCATCGTCGCGGTCAGCGTACCGTGGCCGAAGAGGCCGGCCCCCAGGCCGATCGCGAACACGCCGGTCACGAACGCCGGGACGGAATCGATCCATGACGAGGCGATCACCAGAGCGAACGCCGGTACCCCGACCAGCACCCCGGCGATCGACATGCGGATCGGATCCACGCCGCGACCGAGCACGTACGAGGCGATGCTGAAGCCGGCCAGCCCGCCGAACGCGAGGCTGGCGGTCAGCGACGTGGTGGCGCCCACCGGCATGCCGAGCACCATGCCTCCGTAGGGCTCCAGCAGCACGTCCTGCATCCCGAAGGCCATCGTTCCCAGGCCGATCGCGGTCAGTCTGCGCCTCGCACCCGGCAGGGCGACGTAGTCGCGCCAGGCCTGCGCGAAGGTCGGCGGCTGGACCGCCGCAGCGAGCCGCGCGGGTCTGCGCGTCTCCTGCTTCCAGAGTGCGACCGTATTCAGCACCAGCGTGGTCACCGCCGAGGCCTGGATCAGCTGGATCAGCCGTCCGGGGCTGAAGTCCTCCAGCAGCCGGCCGAACACCAGTGCGCTCGCGAAACTCCCGAAGAGCAGCATCACGCACATCAGTCCCACGATCCGTGGGTGCGACTCCTGCGGAGCGAGGTCGGTGGCCAGCGCCAGCCCGGCGGTCTGTACCGTATGCAGACCCGCACCCACCAGCAGGAACGCGAGCCCTGCCGATAAGGGCCCGATCCAACTCGGCCAGGAGGCGGCGTCGCCTCGCCCGCCGAGCACCAGCAGGGCGAACGGCATGATCGCCAGCCCGCCGAACTGCAGCAGCGTGCCCATCCAAAGGTACGGCACGCGGCGCCAGCCGAGCTGCGAGCGGTGATGGTCCGAACGGTGCCCGATCAGCGCGCGCAGGGGTGCGTACAGCACGGGCAGGGCGATCATCACCGCGACCAGCGATGCCGGCACGTCGAGCTCGACGATCATGACGCGGTTGAGCGTGCCGACCAGCAGCACGAGCGCCATGCCCACAGACACTTGGAAGAGCGCCAGACGCAGCAGCCGCGGCAGCGGCAGATCGGGCGACGCCGCGTCGGCGAATGGCAGGAAGCGGCTCCCGAGCCCGACCCAGCCGCGCAGGAGTTGTCGAGCGAGCACGTTCAGCGCGGCCTCCGTACGGCCCCGACGCGCCGGCGGCCGGTCGGCGACGCGCAAGCGCGCGGACGACCGGGTCGGCGGGCGGCGGGGCTCCGGGTCCGGGTCATTCGGTTGCGGCGGCGCTCGCGGGAGAGACGGTGACGCGGGCGGAGTCGACGACCTCGCCCGCGGCTCGTAGCACGAGCGTCCCGAGCCCTAGCGGTCGGTCTGCGGCCTCGCGGCCACGAGTACCGTCGAGCCTGGGTCGGGCACCGCTGCGACCGGCGCCTGCTCGATCAGCGCGGCCTTCTTGGCATCGCTGCCGTTCAGGAAGCGCTTGACCCAGGTGGTGTTGGTCAGCAGCGCCACATGCACCGCGAACGAGCTGACCGCCACCGCGCCGAGGAACAGCGGGATCCCGACCGACGGCTTCACGTGCAGCCACATCTTTCCGTAGATCATGTCGCCACCCTCACTTCAGCCAGGGGGAGTAGATGTAGGCGAGCAGATGCGCGAACGCCGCAATGACGCCGAAGATCTGCGTGCCCTGGATCAGGTGCCGGTGTAGCTCCTGGGCCTCCGGCTCCGTCAGGCCGGTCGGCCAGACCCTGTTCGGGTCGGACCTGTTCGGATCGGACATGGTGCGAACTCCTTCCAAATGAGACGCGTGGTTCGTGCTGATCCCGCACGAGGGTGCCGCGACTGTCATTGTCGACTTACATTGCGTTGTGTCAAGCGACCTGGACATCGAAACGGACGATCCGTGACTCCAGCCTCGCCCTGGAGGGGGCCGACGCGGTGGGTGCGGCCCGTCCCCCGCCGGAGGATCCAGCCGTTCGCAGCGGCTCGGGACGGCACGATCGCCCGCGCCGGCGCGCCTGCGCCGCCGCCGACTGCGGCCGGATACCATCTGCGCTGATGCCTGCGCCCGGGATGCCCGCCGCTACCGACCGTGCCCGACTGCTGGCGGGGATCGCGCGCGCGCCCCGCGTGGACCTGGCCATCGTGGGTGGCGGGGCGACCGGGCTGGGCATCGCCCTGGACAGCGCCGCCCGAGGTTTCTCCGTGGTCCTGCTCGAGGCTCACGATTTCGCCAAGGGCACCTCGTCGCGCTCCACCAAGCTGCTGCACGGCGGCGTTCGCTACCTCGCCCGAGGCGACGTCGGGCTGGTGCGCGAAGCCTTGCACGAGCGGGGCGCGCTGCTGCACAACGCCCCGCACCTCGCCTCGCCGCTCGCTTTCGTGATGCCGGCCTACCGATGGTGGGAGCTGCCGGTCTACGGGTCCGGACTGGCGCTGTACGACCTGCTCGCCGGCGATCGGCGGCTCGGTCGTACGCAGTGGTTCGGCGCGTCCGAGGCCGCGCGTGCGCTGCCCGGCGTCCGCGCGGATGGGTTGCGTGGCGCGGTGCTCTACTGGGACGGACAGTTCGACGACGCGCGACTCGCGATCGCGATCGCACGGACTGCAGCCTCGCGGGGCGCGCTGCTGCTCAACCACACCCCGGTGGACGCGGTGATCCACGACGCGGGGAGGGTGGCCGGGGTGCGCGCTCGCGACTCGCTGTCAGGGCATCGCATCGAGGTGCACGCGCGGGCGGTGATCAACGCGACCGGTGTCTGGGTGGACACGCTGCGCGAGAACGAAGCGCAGGCGGCCGGCCGGCCGAATCGGCCCCTGGTGGCTCCCAGCCAGGGCGTGCACCTGGTCGTCGACCGCGCATTCCTCCCAGGCGAGCGGGCGCTGCTCGTACCCTCGACCGCGGACGGCCGGGTGCTGTTCGCCGTGCCCTGGCTCGGCCGATTGATCCTGGGCACCACCGACACGCCGCGGTCCGACTCGGCCCTCGAGCCGCAGGCCCTCGCCGATGAAGTCGGATTCGTGCTGCGCGAGGCGGCACGCTACCTCGCCCGCGCGCCCGGGCGAGCAGACGTCACCAGCCTGTGGGTCGGTCTGCGCCCGCTGGTCCGGCCGATGAGCGACGCCGCGGGTCCGACCCGGACGCTCAGCCGCGAGCACACGATCGAACTCGGACCGACCGGGTTGGTCACGGTGACCGGCGGCAAGTGGACCACTTACCGCGCGATCGCCGAGGACGTGCTGGCCTTCTGCGCGGACGCCGGGCTGATCGAGCGTCGGCCCGGTGGCGTCACGCGTTCCATGGTGCTGGCAGGCGGCGACATTCCGCCAGGCACGGCGGTGCCGGTGTCCGCGCCCCCGGGCGCCCATGCGTACGGCAGCGACGCCGCGGCGCTGCAGGCGCTGCCCGGCGCCGGGCGGGAGCTCGCGCCCGGACTGACCGAGGCGATGGTGCGGTTCGCCGCTCGCCACGAATGGGCTCGCACCACCGAAGACATGCTGGCCCGTCGCTCCCGCTTACTCTTTCTGGACGCGCGTGCGGCCGCCGCCGCGGCGCCTCGGGTCGCGCAGGTGCTGGCCGAGGAGACCGGTGCGGATGCAGACGCGCAGGCCTTCATGGCGTTGGCCGCGCGCTATGCGACGCCCCCAGGATGAACCCGAGCGGACCGGAGCGACTGGGACGGCTGCGGTTGGACAGCCGTGCGGCACTGTGATCGACTGCGCGGCATCATGGAGCAGGACGACCAGTTCATGCGAGCCGCGCTCGAGCAGGCGGCATGCGCCCACGCGCTGGGCGAGGTGCCGGTGGGGGCGGTGGTCGTGCGCGACGGCATGATCGTGGGCGCCGGCTGGAACCATCCGATCGGGGCCCACGACCCGACCGCGCACGCCGAGGTCGGCGCACTGCGCGACGCGGCTCGCCGGCTGGGCAACTACCGGCTGCCCGGATGCGACCTCTACGTGACGCTGGAGCCGTGCGCGATGTGCGCTGGAGCGATCCAACACGCCCGCATCCGCCGCGTGATCTGGGGCGCGGCTGATCCGAAGACCGGAGCGTGCGGCAGCGTGGTGGATCTGTTCGCCGAACCGCGCCTGAACCACCACACCACGACGCGGGGCGGCGTGCTTGCCGCGGAATCCGCAGCGCTGCTGCGGGCGTTCTTCGCCGAGAGACGGAGCGCGTCACGGGCTCGGCGGATAGTCGCCGATCCCTGACTCCCGCCGGCGATCGACGCGCTCGCGTCCGCGAGTCTATTGGATGCGGGCTTTGCCGCGCAGGTCGTTCTGCAGTTCCTGAACGCGCCGGCGCTCCAGTTCCTGCCGGATCTGCGGTCCGACCTGCTCGATCGGCGGTGGCTGCGTGTCTCGGACGTCGTCGAGCCGGATCACGTGCCAGCCGAAGTCGGTCTTGATCGGGGTCTCGGTGTACTTACCCTTCTCCAGTCGGACCATCGCTTCGGAAAACGGCTTCACGAAGGTGTCCGGACCGTTCCAGTCGAGGTCGCCCCCGTTGTTCGCGGAGCCCGGGTCCTTGGACTTCTTGGCGAGCTCCTCGAACTTCGCTCCCTTGCGCAGCTGCTCGACGATCGCCTTGGCCTCTGCCTCGCTCTCGACCAGGATGTGGCGCGCCCGGTATTCGCGCTCGCCGCTGGCCTTGGCCAGCTTGTCGTACTCGCCCTTCACCTGCGCGTCGGTCACCGGATTGGCTTTCAGGTGGTCGCGGATCACCGCCCGGATCAGGATCTCCTGCCGTGACTGCTCGAGCTGGCGCTGCACGTCGGACGCACGGGTCAGCCCCTTCTTCTCGGCCTCCTGCACGAAGATCTCGCGGGCGATGAGCTCGTCGCGCACGGCATTGCGAAGCTCGGGGGTATCCGGGCGGCCCTGCTGGGTCAGCAGCGAGACGAACTCGTCGACTCGCGATTTCGGGATCGGCTTGCCGTTGACGATCGCCGCGTTCTGGGCGAGCGCTGCAGGCACGCCTGCGGCGAGCATCGATGCGATGGCGAAGGCGGTCGCGGCTCGGCGGTAAGAGGGGTTCATCGGCTTGCGTCGAGGGGGAGGGCGGGGCAGGGTGACCGCCGGGGCTCACTGACCGTCGGCGGCTTCGGCCGGTGACCGCGCGACGATCGACAGCGCATGCACGCGCTGCGGAATCCAATCGGCCAGCGCATGATACACCAGCCGATGGCGGGCGACCGTGGGCCGTCCGTCGAAGCGGGACGACACGATCCGTACTCGATAATGCCCAGCGCCGCCCTCGGCACCGGCGTGGCCGGCGTGCAGGTGGCTGTCGTCGAGGACTTCGGGCGTGGCGTCGGGGAACGCCGCCGCCAGCCGGGCCCGCAGTTCGTCGATCGAAGGCCGCATCAGTTCGGATCCTGTGCGTGGCGTCCGAGCCAGAGCGCCTGCGCGATCACGAACGCGAACGTCAGGCCGAGGGTCCCGAAGAGCTTGAAATCGACCCACGTGTCCAGCGAGAACGTGTAGGCGACGAACAGGTTCAGCGCCGCCATCGCGGCGAAGAATGCGGCCCATGCCCAGGTGAGCCGCTGCCAGATCGGTTCGGGCAGCGACAGCTGCGAGCCCATCAGGACCTGCATCGGGTTGCGGCCGGTCAGCCGCTGCGTGCCGAGCAGGGCCACCGCGAACAGGCCGTAGAGCACCGTGGGCTTCCACTTGATGAATGTCTCGTCCTGGAGCAGCAGCGTGAGTCCGCCGAAGGCGACGATGATCACGAGACTCGCCCACTGCATCGGCTCGACCCGGCGGCCGCGCAGCCTCAGCCAGCCGATCTGCGCGATGGTGGCCGCGATCGCAACCGCGGTCGCCACGTAGATGTCGGCGAGCTTGAAGGCGACGAAGAACAGGATGACCGGAAACAGGTCGAAGAGCAGCTTCATGGTCGGCGGAGTCCGGCACCCGCCCCGAGGCGACCGGGCGGGCCTTGGGCGAGCGGCGCGCGCAGCTTGACGCGCCGCGCCCGGCTTTGCAACATCCCGCCTTCCGCCGCCGGCCGTCCCGCAGCGGCGTCCGTGCCCCCCACACCGAGGAGACCGCGATGCAGGGCCTGATGATGGACATGCCGTTGCTCGTGTCCAGTCTGCTGCGGCATGCCGCACGCCACCACGCAGACGCCGAGATCGTGTCGCGGCGGGTGGAAGGCGACGTACACCGCTACACGTACGCCGACTGCCACGACCGTGCGGCGCGACTGGCAGATGCGCTGGCGCGGCGCTCGGTGCGCGCGGGCGACCGAGTGGCCACGCTCGCCTGGAACGGCTATCGGCACATGGAGCTGTACTACGCCGTGGCCGGCATGGGCGCGGTGATCCACACGATCAACCCCAGGCTCCACCCCGAGCAGATCGCCTGGATCGTCAACCACGCAGGCGACCAGCTGCTCGCGTTCGATCTGACCTTCGCGCCGATCGTCCAGGCGATCGCTCCGCTCTGCCCGAACGTTCGCGGCTGGATCGCGATGTGCGATCGCGACAGGATGCCGTCGACCCTCGCGGTGCCGAACCTGCTGAACTACGAGGAGGTCCTCGCCGAGGGCGTCGATGTAACCGCGTGGCCCGAGCTCGACGAACGCTCGGCATGCGGGCTGTGCTACACGTCCGGCACCACCGGCAACCCCAAGGGTGCGCTGTACAGCCACCGCTCGACGGTGCTGCACGCGTACGCGGCCGCGCTTCCGGACGCGATGGGCGCCTCGGCGCGCGACGCGATCCTGCCGGTCGTGCCGATGTTCCACGTCAACGCCTGGGGTATCCCCTACGTCGCGCCGCTGGTCGGCGCCAAGCTCGTGTTCCCCGGTCCCGCGCTCGACGGCAAGTCGCTCTACGAGCTGTTCGAGGCCGAACGGGTCACCTACTCGGCCGGCGTGCCCACGGTCTGGCTCGGACTGCTGCAGCACGTGGCTGGCAACGGACTGAAGTTCGGTACGCTCAAGCGCACGGTGATCGGCGGCTCGGCCTGCCCGCCCGCGATGATCCGAACGTTCCGCGACCAATACGGGGTGGACGTCATCCACGCCTGGGGCATGACCGAAATGTCGCCGCTCGGAACCCTGTCGAGGCTTCAGAACAAGCACCTTGAAC